>JAHLVZ010000001.1 GCA_019058165.1 Candidatus Heimdallarchaeota archaeon | reverse complement strand
CAATTTTAAATCCACAACTATTGCATTGGTCACTATCCGATTCAATCATTTCCCCGCAATTTAGACATTTCACTGACAAAGAAAACATCCCACATTACTTTTCAAACATACAATAAACTTCTTTGAATTTAATTTTTTTAGCAAAAAGAAGAACGAAACGGTGAAGAATTCTTTGTCTTGGTTGTAAAGTGTAGAAATATAGAATAAAGTAAACACCATATATAGTACTAAAATTGATTAGTTTATTTGTGGTGTTGGGAGTTTTGAAACGAAAAGAACTTCATAACTAAAAAGAAGAATATAGTGGAAAAAGTGTTCCGGGAAAAACAAGAACAAAAAGGTAACAAACTAATTGATTTGATAAAAGAATTAAATACTCGGAAATGAATAATTAAATACCTAAAATTAAGAGGAGAGTAGGATTATTCCTGTGACATTTAGACTTGCTCCGAACAATGTGATGTTTCTTGAGCTGCCAATTTGGGTAGATATTCTATTCGTAGTCTTTCTATGTGGATTAGTAATACTCATTCCTTTAGTGTCATTAATATTGGTTTTTCTATCTCAAAAGATGCAAACGATAAAACATGATAAATTACTAAGAATACCATTAACAGTATTCGTATTTGGTGCATCTTACATGATTTATTTCATTTTAATTATTCTTATTTTCATTATTTTTGATGATGTGAGTAGAATCAGTTCAAATATACCTGGAGTTATTCTTGACTATGGTTTATACATAGGGTTTCAAGTTATTTTCTTAGGTGGGCCGATTTTTACAGGTGCTTGCTTTATTGGAAACCTAATTTGGTTTTTAATAAGAAGAAAAAAAATATTACTTATGATTCAAGCAGAAGGGAAAACAAAAGGGGTGACTTGAAGATGTTTGGGAAGAGTAAGAGAGGTATAAGGGTTATAGTTGCAATCTTAATAGTGCAATTAGTATTAGTAATCAGCGTGAGTGCTTGGTTACTAACATGGCATATGAAGAATCGAGTTTATTTTGTGGGGGAAATCATCATTTATCGGGATGAAGATTTTGCGAATCGGTATCATTTTCCTGGGAACGGAACAAAAGAAGATCCATACATAATTGAAAATTTTATTTTTTCCACAAAGAGACTTTTTGGGATCAAAATAAATCAAACAAGTAGTCATTTCATCATAAGGAATTGTAACATTGAAGCTGGATATCCAATTGTTTTAGTGAATGTGTCATACGGGACCGCAAGAATAGAGAATAATATATTTACAGGACAGGGTAGACCATCAATAGAATTGATTTATTGCCCAGGTACAATCGTGAGGAATAATATCTGCTATGGCTCAGTAGGAATTAAAACTACAGGATGTTATGACTCATTAATTTCTAACAATAACTGTAATAATATGAGATATGGTTTGCATCTTTTAGGACTGAACGACAACTTGATGGTAGACAATAATACCTGTAACAATAATGAGTACGGCATTTTCTTCATACATGAAGATCAGTATCTTTACGGTAAATATATGGTGAGTCATTCAATAGTAATCGCAAACAACACGTGTAACAATAATAGTGAAAGAGGAATGTTTGTATCATGGGTGGAGAATTCCACAATTCTGGGTAATAATTGTAGTTATAATGGACGATCAGGATATGGAGGAAGAGGATTAAATCTCACAATTAAGAGGAATTATTTCAGTTTTAATGGAAAAGGAATGAATATTGAATACATAATCAATTCAAGCGTAAGCAAAAATGTGTTTTACAATAATACAGGATTGGCGATTGAAATAGACGATAGTACTAACACGGTATTTTATGCTAACAATTTCATCAATAATTACTATACAGGAATCCTACAAAACAGATCACAGGTAAATGATGACAGTAGCTCAGCAAGTGATTATGGACCAAATGTTTGGTACAATGCTTCTCTAAGTCAAGGCAATTATTGGTCGGAATTAGTCTGGTTTCTAGGAGCAACATATGCAATCGAGGGAAGCGATAATGAGGATTTGTACCCATTAGAAAACCCAGTGGATATCTAAACTGAGAAGCAATGTGTAAGAAGAAATGAATCGAAAAAACTCTGCTTAAAACACCAAAAACCGCTTAAGAAGAGAACCTGAAAAACAGCCGAAAAAGAGTCAAAAAACAACTCTTCTCAAACAGGAGAAACAACGCTTAAGGAAAAGAAGGAACAAGAAGAGAGGAAAAAAGAAAAGCATAGAGAATGTATTAAAGTTTTTATAGCATCGAGTAGGATTTTTTTTCATAGTTAATTTATACTTTTTTGTTTTCCTGATATTAGTGAAAATTATGAAAGAAACAATAATGATTCCACCTATTGGTACAAAAAACACAACAAATCTGAGCTTGTATGAATCGAGTTTAAAAATCTCAAGACCATCCCAACCATCAGCCAAAAAAACATAATCCCCTTGAACAAAAACATCAAAGCTTTCACCACTATAATGATCCTTCATTGTTGTTACTAATCTTGCCATTTTTGGATGTTCAATATCAACAATTAATAAACCATTTTCACCTCTTGCAACAAAAACTGAAGATTCCTTTGTTACAATTTCATTTTCAGAAAAAAACCAGTTATTACTTACACTTGATAATAGTTCAGGAGAAATTGGATCGGAGATATCATAAATTTCAACAATATTGTAATGTTTACCTACAATGAGCAAATCATCGAAAACACTTAGAGATGTAACATAACGACTAATATACCCACTCCAGAGAACTGCTGGTTGACTTGGATTAGATATATTAAGGATGGAAAAACCCGTACCATAATCATTTCCAGCAATTTTGACAATAAGAAGCTCATCTGCTAAACAAAACTCGGAATATTTGTAATTCCAGTCATTCATCTGCATGTATTCAGTAATCAGTTGTGGTTCTTTTGGATTTGAAATATTTAAAATTACAAGTCCTTTATCGTAAACAGTTGTATAGAGTATGTTGTTTTGTGAATCAATGACTAATTCATTTAGATATTTCAAGCTATTGTTATAGGTATTTACAAGCTGAGGTTCCATTGGATTAGAAATATTAATTATTTCAATGCCAGAATTTAAAACAGACAAATAAACGTACTGCTCATTTATAATAAAATCGAGAATTCTTCCATTCGGATAATACTCACCTAAGAGGGTTATGGAGCTAAAATTATGTTCTGTTTTATAAATGCTAAATTTCGAGGTGGGATTGTAATAACTCTCACGAACATCACTGATATAAACAAACTTATCTTTAACAAAAACATCAGTAATTTTTCCACCCGAATCAAAGAAACCTTTCAAAAATAGAGAGGGATAATTAATAAAATCGAATATTAACAAACCATTTCCAAAATCAGCACAATAAATGATTTCCTTTTCATAATCAATAAAACACTCATTAATATCCAAATAAAGAATCCTGTTCTGTGAAGGCAAAGAGATTTGGGAATAAAAACCAATAACTTCAGGAGAGCTAATTTCAGACACGTTAACTATTATGAATTCAGCATCATAAATAAATGCTGAATTGTTTATAACTTGAACTTTTTTATTATAAACTGTAGTATTTAAAATAAGACTTGAAATGTTTTTGATCGTAAAAGGATCAGTAAAATCATGAATATTCAATTGACAAAACGATATTGAATTATTTCTAAAAACTGATGTTGTCAAAACATAATCATCTTTAAAATCAAAAGATAATCCTTTAACGGACTCATGTTTAACTAATTCAATAGGGTTTTCCGGATCTGAAATATCGACTATAACAAGACCAGTAATAAAAAGAATGTAAAGCAAATCTCCCTTTACAGAAAAGTCGTTCACACGTGTAAAGTCTTGTGTATAATAATCTATTAACGACAAAAGAACAGGTCTTAATGGATTGCTAATATTATAGACTAATATTCTGTTAAAACCATCAAGAGTAAAAAATAAGTCATTAGACACATAAAATTTGTTTACAATATTGACATCTTTCAAAGTTGAAATTTTGACAGGATTATAAGGATCAGACACATTAATTATGGCGGAGCCCCCACCAAAAATTCCAAGATAAATTAAATTATCTCCAACAAAACCCCCAGTATTTATTTGAAATTCATTAAAGCTACCAATCAATGTTGGTTTAGAAGAAATTGACGTGTCAAAAATTAGCAAACCACCATTTTCTAAAATTGAATAGACATAATTTTCTTTTACAAAGATTTTTTCCATAGCACCATAGCTAAAATCAAAATCGCAAATCTTGGTCAATTGTTTGTTTGACATTAGATTTTGCGAATTATAACTTGTAGGAAAATCATCAGCATATAACTGATCTTTAGTGATATCTTCATGGGAAGCAGCAACCATTATTGGATTATTTTGTAAATAAAAATTTGACGAAAAGTAGAAACTAATTAGTAGTAATAAAATTTCTGAAAAAATTAGTGCGCTTCTTTCCCTCTTCATGGATAATGTTAAGCTGTTACGATGTATAAAGTTTACGTTCATAATATGATATTAACAATTAAAAAATTACTAAGAGAATATATCAAGGAGTTTCCTATCCACAAAACAGGAGAAATTAGTGGTTAGATGATGTCTTCATGAAATCTCTTAGAGTGGTTTACTTTTCGGGCTTGAAAAGATCCATTATATAAAGAAGTTGAGTTATTTGTTTGGTGATTTGTTTTAGAATTCTTTGTCTTGGTTGTAAAGTATTTAATCATCATATAAAGTATTAAATTGCGAAATGAAAAGTTTAGAGAATTTGTTAATGTGCTTTTAGCATTGTTACTAATGTTTGGAGAAGGATTTGATGATTGTAAAAAAAATTAATCTGTAAAGTCTAAATTGTAAAAATTATTTAGAAGAAATTCAAGATGAAAATCACTAAACTCCATATTAGAGTAAATAACGTAAACGCATTAAACAGTAGTCCGATTATCGAGAACCATCTCTTTCCTTTTCTTACGCTGAGACCACCAAAAATGATTCCAAGAATAGCAGAAATCATAAAGAGACAAAACAAAGATAAAGCTACCCAATTACCAAGACTAATTTTATTATTTAAGGGAAGCAATGGGAACCACCAAAAGAAACCCATTCCTACACAACCAAATATTAATGAGATAAGAGAAAAAATTCGCAGATGTTTAGCTACTTGTTCGTTGGATTCTCTTTTATCAATTTTAAATCCACAACTATTGCATTGGTCACTATCCGATTCAATCATTTCCCCACAATTTAGACATTTTACTGACAAAGAAAACAACCCACATTAATTTTCAAATACACAACGTACTTCTTTGAATTTAATTTTTTAGCAAAAAAGAAGAACGTACTGGTGAAAAATTCTTTGTCTTGATTGTAAAGTAGGTTGTAATTTATTAGTCAATGCAAATTTCTTTGACATTTCCTCATATTATTATGATTAGTTTTATTATTAGGAAAAGCTATAATATATTGTACTGGGGTGGGCTTACATGACGAGAAAAAAACATTGTCACGTGTGTGGTTCTGAGCAATTAAGTGGAAGACGGAAGAATAGAGAAGTCAAAGATAGTAAGGATAAGAAGCAGTTTTTCAAGAATATCTTCCGCAGCAAAAGATTAACTGGAGTATTTGCGTTAACTGTTTTTGTGCTCATTGCAGTACCTTCGATTACTATACCCTTTGCTTCGAGAGCACAATTTCAAGGAGAACTCTACATAAAAAGCGTGAACATCTACCAGTATGATCAAGATTATAATAAATTGGAAATATTTACGGAAGTTAGGCTGGGACGAGTAAGCATAAAACACATTCATCTGTTTTCAGTGGACAGACAAATCCATTATGATACAATTGAATATGATATGGAAAACGGACCACGCAGGAATTTCGTGCATACATTTTTTATCCACAAAGAAGAACCTTCGCTGAATGATGGGATTGTTTTGCATATTGAATTCAAGTATAAAGACCAATGGATTACATATCTGTTCTAGTTCTTTGTCTTGGTTGTAAAGTATTATTTTCCATGGATTTTTCATTTCTAGTTTGAATACATTTAACTATGAATTAGTTATATTATATTGTATTGGGGTAGGTTTACTTGAAAAGAAATCTGTATTATCCTATGTTTCTTTCTAGAAGAAGCATTTCGTTTTTAGTACTTGTTATTTTCTTTTCATTAGTTATTATAAACGCAAGAATCGTGCAATCACCTATTGATTCCACTCTTTATGAAGAAACGATTGAAATTTATTGGAATCAAGGAGTAGCTGTAAACACTTCCATGATACATAATAATGGAGAAGTTTTCCTTAGTTTCTCTGTTTCATTAGACTCAAATTCAAGTGTACTCTTCACGCATGTCCCAGCTACAGGATCATGTTATAGCGTTAACTGGACTCCGGTAATTGAAAATGAAATACAGCTTAATCCTGGAGAATCCTATTCCAATAATCACTCTTTGAAGCTTTCTGATTGTGGTGTTGGAATGGTCATCAAATATTATTGTACAATTCCTTTAGAGGGTTCAAATGCTACGATTACTTTTACAACTAAAGTACTGAATTTTGGGAATAAATTATCTTCAATTGGCTATGGGTTAGTCTTTCTTTCTTGTGTAATAATTGCAATTAGGTTTAAACGAAAGCGAAAAGGATGAAAATTCTTTGTCTTGGTTGTAAAGTAAAATTCACTCAAGTAATTCTTCAAAGGTCATGACTAACAATTTCTGGTTATTTTTTACAAAAGTATTTAATTATTACAAGTTAAGAGTATATTACTGAGGGTTAGTTTTTTGGGAAAATTTTTACGATTAGTAATCAATCGTTTGAGCATTGTCCTCCTCATAAGTGTGGTGTTTCTTTCTGCAACCCAGCAAGTGCTTCCTTTTACTGAACAAACTATAACACTTGCTTATCCTGAAGCTTTACCTGCAACCTATCCCAAATTGAATTTTAGCACCTACCTTGGCGGAAATGAGACGGATCGTGGGAATGATATTGCCGTTACTGAAGATGGTTCTTGTTATGTAACTGGTGCTACTCGATCAGCTGATTTTCCTATTTTGAATGCTTCTTACAATTTTGTTAATAATACTGATGCTTTTGTAGCAAAATTCTCTGCAAATGGAGAGCTTTTATGGAGTACATTCCTAGGAGGAAGTATTTGGGATATTTGTTATGCTATTGCTGTTGGTAGTGATGGCAGTTGTTATGTGATAGGAGATACTGAATCAAATGATTTTCCAACCTTGAACGCTTATAATAGCACTTTTAGTGGTTTTCACGATGCTTTTATCACAAAATTTTCTTCAAGTGGTTCTTTACTCTGGAGTACTTATTTGGGAGGGAATGATTACGAATATTGCAGAGGTGTTGCTGTAGCTAATGATGGTAGCTGTTATATAACAGGTTCAACAAAATCGAGTGATTTCCCAACTAAAAATGCACATGATAACTCTTATAATGGTGGTTTAAAAGGTGATGCTTTTGTTTCCAAGTTCTCAGCAAGTGGTTCGCTCCTCTGGAGCACCTACCTCGGAGGAGCTTCATGGGACGAAGCTAAGGGTATTATTGTTGCAAGTGATAACAGCTGTTATATTACAGGCTATACTACTTCAACTGATTTTCCTACATTAAATGCTTATGATTCTACCATTGAAGGTACTGATGCTTTTGTTACTAAATTTTCTGCGAATGGAATCATTCAGTGGAGTACTTTTCTCGGAGGTAGTAATTTAGATAAAGGAATAGGTATTGCTACTGCTTTTAATGGTTATTGTTATATTGCTGGTTTTACTTATTCAAGTGATTTCCCTACTAAAAATGCCTATGATGAGACGATTAATGGTGATGATGATGTTTTCATTACAAAATTTTCTAAGAGAGGTTCTTTACTCTGGAGCACTTTTCTTGGTGGAAGTGATTCGGATCGTGTTCATGATATTGCTGTTCGTGGTGATGATAGTTGCTTGGTGGTAGGAGATACCCGTTCAGATGATTTCCCAATGTTGAATGCATATGATAGTGCATATGGTGGTACGTCGGATGCTTTTGTTGGTAGATTCAATTCCAGCGGCTCCCTTTTGTGGAGCACGTTTCTGGGAGGTAGTGATTCTGATAATGGATGGGGGATTGCTTTTGCTAGTGATGGGAGCTGTTTTGTCACAGGTGATACCCGTTCAAATGATTTTCCCACTGAGAATGCTTATGGTTATATCTTAGGTGGTTCGAGTGATGCTTTTGTTACGAAATTTGTTGACTCACCTATACCAATTACCCGACCTCTTACTGTTACTGTATTTTTAGTCTTCATAGCCGTCATGCTCTTCGCAACCATGCCTGTAATCGCACTCATTGTATATAAGAAACAGAAGTAGCTTTACTTTTTTTAGTTTTAAAATGGGGAAAATCCTGTTTGAAATTAGGTAAAGACTCATCTAACATACACAAATAACTTGTTGCGGTTAATGAGATCTCTTTTGCTGAAAAATTCTTTGTCTTGGTTGTAAAGTATTAGAAAAATAGAATAAGGTAAACACCCTATATAGTGTTAATAATATTACTTAGCTTGTTAATGGTGATGGGAGTTATGAAAAGAAATGAAAATAGAAGCAAAGTTAGAAGGGATTCAGTCTCTTCACTGCTGAAGTTGCTTTTTATATGTTCTATCTTACTTATCGTTTCAATGAATAATGCCACTATTATGGGCGAGGGATTTTACCTCATAGACGAAGTAGATACTCCTTTCCTACAAGAAGCATGGGAGAGTGGTTATGTTCTTTGTGAACAGGACGGGTATCTTTATCTCTGGGTAGCGAATAACTCTCAAGATCCGGGATATAGGAACATAGTACAGATTATAGATGTTCACCAACCTGAGAGTCCTGTTGTTGTTGGAAGGTATGTCTTAAATTCTACTTGGTAGATTAAAGATTTCAATATTAGTGAGAACATTGCTTATTTACTCGTAGAGAGGTCGGTTTTGTGTGTGGAAAGATTTTTAGTAGCACTTGTAAATATGACTGACTTAACAAATCCTGTTCTATTAGGAAATTCTTCTAAGTTAAGTATACCAAATATGGTTGAGAGTCCAAGACAGATAATTGGATACAAAAATTATGCCTATGTTAGCTCAGACGATTTGCTAATCTTTAATTGCAGTAATCAGTCGTCACCTGAGCAAGTGGCGTTTGTTCCGTCGTCTGGTGGGGGAATGCATGTCATTAATGACTTCTTGTACTTGGTGGGGAATGGTGTAAAAATCTATAATATAGCGGATCCAGTTCATCCTTTATTATATGGAGAAATTCAAAGTACAAAAAACACCTCTGTTAGTAGTGGGGTGTACGGGAACTATGTCATAAATACCTTTTTGGAATCTGGGATTCAAGTCTATGACTGCGCAGATCCTTTTAATCCAATAATTTGTTGGGATTACGACTTTCCTGAAAAGAACTTAGCTGTTGAAGGAATTATTCATGACATAGATATTGTGGGCGATCGATTATTCGCTGGTGGAAGAAACCTCAGTATTTTCGACATAAGCAACCCTCACAAAGTGAAAAGGATTGCTGGGATAGACACCGGAGACCAAATATTTGATCGACTAACAGTAACAGAAACCCACTTGTTCTTATCCATTAGTGATACCATCAGAACCTACACATACTTTGAGAATTCTGTAGGACTGAATCTGGGTTTAGGACTTGGTATTGGATTACCAGTAGTAGTGGTTGGAGCTTCGATTCTAATTCTGTGGAAGAAGAAAAGTGGATAGAGATGATTATTATTAATTGTCCTTATTGAATATTATTTCAGGATATTTGTCACTAAAAAAGGAGGGGTGTATAATTTGAATTATATAAATTTCATTTCAAAAAATGCAATGTGTAAGAATGGAGAAAAACTTGGTAAAATAATTCGAATAGAAGACTTGATAGGAAAAACGATAAAAAAATATAAACCATATGCTATTGTTCAAGTGAATCGGTTTTTACGAAGAAAAATCTTTGTCCCAATTGATCTTGAAAAAGTGATTAAGGAGCAAGAAAGTCATGTGTTGTTTGATATTTCCAAGGAAGATTTTGAGGTAGAGATAAAACGAATAGAGGTTTTAAGAAAAGAACGTGAAACATTTGACGATCATGTGCCAACTTCTTGGGTTACCGCAGGAGGAGGATCTGACTATAGACCAAAACCTCGTAAGAAGAAGAAATAAATAGTGAATTCTTTGTTTTATCCACTTTTTTATGGAATCCTTCTTTTAATTTAGCTAGTTTTATAGTAGAAAAGAGCTAGTATATTGGTACAAGGGTGGGTATTTTGACGAGAAACCAGTATTGTCAAGTTTGTGGTTCTGAAGTATTAAGTGATAGAAAGCGAAAAGCAATAGATCGATCAGAAAAGCTGAAACCTAAAGGGAAAGGTTTTCGAAAGAAACTAACCATTAGTATTCTCGCTGTATTTATTTTAGTTAGTATTACTGTTCCCTCTGTTTATATTCCACTTGCTCGTAGAGCACAGTACCCTGGAACAATCGAATTACTTACCATTACGACTTACACTGATAATCTAGAGGAAGACCAGCTTACCTTGATTATGGAAACAGTAGATGGAATTGTTAATATTGAGAAAATACATTTGCACTCTCTTGATAGAGAAGTACGCTATCAATCCATGATGGTTAAGCAGGAGTATGCTTGGGGTGCTCATATCATAAGAACATTCATGCTCCAAAAAGATATACTCGCAGAGATGAATTATGGCTTGTCTGTTCTCATCGATTATCGCTATGGTAATCAATGGCTCACTTTCTATTTCGAATCGACATAATAATTCCATATTAACTCAAAAGCATTCAATGATCCTTTAAGAATGAAGGGTTCCCAAATGATTAAGAAGAATCAATTTACTCGAAATTGGATGTATTCCAGGAAAAGTATTTTATTTCTTGTGATTCTTCTTGTTTTTTCATTGAATAATATTAATTTAGGAATAGTACATTCTCCAACGGTTTCTTCTTATTATGAAGAAACTGTTGTTATATCTTGGAATCAAGGTGTAGTCCTAAACACATCATATGCTTTTAATAAAGGTGTAATTTCATTTAGTTTTTCAGTAGCTGTAAATTCCAACTCAAGTGTTTTGTTTTCATTAATACCTGAAACAGAAACTGATTATGTATATAGTTGGACTCCTACCTTAGAAGAAGCATTTGTACTTGATCCAGGCGAATCGTTTTTCAATACTCATACTTTTAGCACTTCTACTAGACCACTTGCTCTGGCTATTTGGTATTATTGTACGGTTCCTACTGTTGATTCAAATGCCACAATTACTTTTACAACAAATGTGCTAAATATCAGGCAGGCATTACCATCTATTGGTTTTGGTTTGGTATTTCTAACAAGTATAATTGTAGCTACTGTGTATAAATACTCTCAGAAGAAGAATCATCTTAAAAAATAGGTAATATAGATTTCATTGCTTTCTTCTATCCTCACGTTTTAAAATTATTTTTTTTATCCTATGTCTACGGAGTTTTTAGGATTGACGGAGACTTAGATTGCTGTAGATTCATTTAGTTGTTATTTTAGTTTACGTAAAAAGAAATCCACGAGCAGTTTATTCTCTTCTATTGCCTTCCTAACCTCTCTTCCTCCATGCCCAACATCTCCGAATTCGTGATACTCGAAATCTATTCCTTCTTGTTTTCCTAAGTCAAGCAATTTCTGTTTGAATAATCGTGATTGACTGATAGTACACCGTGGGTCATTTACACCTTGAATCATGAGGATTGGTGCATTTACTTTGTCCACATGATTTAACGGGCTTCGATCCTCCCAGAGTTCTTTGTTTTCTTTATACTTCCCAAGCAATCCTTCAAAGAATTGTTTGTAATCTAAAGGAAACTCGTCGTAGACTGTTTTCCAATGAGTGATACCATACATAGCTGCTCCAGCTGCCCAATTATATTCAGCATATTTTGTCATGAGGATATAAGTCATATATCCTCCATAGGACCCACCAAAAACGCCAATTCGATTGGAATCAACATATGGTAAAGATTCAAGATAATTCTTACCATACACATAATCCATAGCATCTCCTCCACCTAGATCTTTTACATTTGCTTTCAAATATTCCATGCCAAAACCCGTAGAACCTCGAGGACTGGGACCTAGGATTACAAAACCCAACTGAGAGAGGATTTGTAGTATTGGTAAGAATAATAGACTTAATTGTCCCCCTGGTCCTCCAGGATGAA
This sequence comes from Candidatus Heimdallarchaeota archaeon, assembly GCA_019058165.1. Lineage (GTDB taxonomy): Archaea > Asgardarchaeota > Heimdallarchaeia > JABLTI01 > JABLTI01 > JABLTI01. The sequence continues at coordinate 83,124 of JAHLVZ010000001.1, read as the reverse complement.
ACATTAAAGCTGGAGCTTTTTCTCCTCTCTCTATTTTTGGTTTATAGAGAACTGCAGGTACCTTTAATCCATCGAAAGATGGATATGTAATATCTGTTCCATTTATCAGCTGCTCATCTGGAATGCCAAGCTCGGGTTTTAAAATAATTTCTTCTTCATCAGTTAAAAGATTATACAACGCTAAACTCATTGGTGTTTTCGGATCACTTCGAGCATAGACGACATAATTATCATTTAGGCAAAAAGTCCCTTCAATTACTACTCCTTTAACATTCAGGATATGCTCTTCTCCAGTTTGAACATCATACACTACTGGAATTCGCTCAAGACCTTTGAAACGGATGGTTAGTAATTTCGAATTGTCTCGACTTATAGCTTTGGGTTTTTCATCATATTGCTCATTCCCAAACCAAGTAATCTCGTTCTTTGTGAGATTGAGAACACCTGCTTGCCTTGTCTTTTTTCCATTAGTATCAACCACCAAATAATTCCCATCTTTTGAAAGGTCAAGAACCCATTCACGGGAGTCTGGTGAGAAACGATATAAAAGATGATTTTCTTTACCATTTGCTCGAACAGCCCAGATATCCAAATTTCTTCGATTATCTGTATCATTAGCACTATAATATATCCAATCTTTGACAGACCATAAAGCGTATCCCCAGAAAGGATTCTTTTGATCTGTTAATTGAGTGACTTTTTTTGTTGCTAAATCCATTTTGAAGAGATTGGTCTGACCTGAACGTTTCGAAAGAAGGAGTAAGAATTTACCATCAGGAGAGATATCTGATGGAGACTCGTCGAATTCATATGAAGAGCTTAATTGGAGAATTTCCTTTGTTGAGAGAGCTAGCTGGAAAGCAGCGAATTGCTCGTTCCCTCCAACATCGCTCCCATAATAAATGAGGTTATCATCCGGAGAGCGAACACACCAAATATTATTCAGTTCTCCCGAAGTCATTTGTCGAATCTCTTTTGTCTGCGGGAAAAGAGTGTAAAGTTCAGATTTCCCAGTTGCATTCCAGAAGAAATCAATTGTATCATGGAATTTGCTTTGTTTGCGTAAGCGAATGAAAGGAATTTCTGATAATTTTTCTATCAAATCCTTAGCTTTCATAATATAGTAATATTCTCTTTAGATATAGATATTTTTTTGAAAAAGAGAATAAATAATTAAGAACTCTTTGTCTTTTCCTTTTTTCTTGGTTAGTACCAGAGTATTTAGGATTGATGGAGCTGTAGATTTTTTACTTTTTCCTTTCCTTACCCTTTCGAGATAAACGATAGGGTTCATAAGCAAAACCCAGACTGCCTTTTACTCGATGAAAACCAGTATCACCAGTATAGGTTTCTCGAACGGTTTGTATCGTCTTAGCTGTTTTCACTTGTTCATCGAATTCTTCTTTTAAAATATCAAACCAAACATATTGTCCTCCCACTTTAACTATCCTCTCAACATCAATCGGAACGACTAAACCCTTCTTTTTAAATCGTTTCTTCACAATAATCATTGCATATGGTTTATACTTCTTGATTGTTTTTCCAAGTAGTTCATCAATTCTAATTATTTTCCCTAATGTGATGCTGTCTTTATCAACAGCGATTTTGCTAACTATACGTGAGTAATCCATTATTCTCATAATAATATAATATGAAATAGCTATTAATATCTTTACAATTTCAACACTTCAGATTTCTCCAAACATAAGGATTTGAAGGTGAGAGTTTATGAATTTAAAAAATAAGCTAAGAATTCTTAGTCATTTCTTCATTTTTTGACTCTCTTTCTTTTGTTTCCAAACCCTGTTTCATCCATAAGAGCTCAATATTCTTTTTGCGTTTTGAAATCACCCATGGAACTCCATAATACAAAGTAAGTGAACCAAGTACTATATTAGAAACAATAAGAAATGTGATAAGAGTAATTCTCAAACGATTACTATTTGGTTCCAAAGGATCTGTTCCTTCCTCCAACTCTTGTTCATCACTAACTCCATCTCTATCTGTGTCAACATGCAAAGGATCAGTTCCAATCTCAATTTCATACCCATCCCATAATCCATCATCATCTGTATCCGCGTCATAAGGTATCGTTAGATACACGAATAATTCCTCATAGTCAGACAAACCATCTTCATCTGTATCATTCATTCCTGGATGGGTGAAGTAGATATAGATTTCATCATAGTCTATAATCCCATCATCATCGCTTTCAGCAAGTAATGGATTTGAGCCTTTATTATATTCAACAATATTTATTACATTATCATTATCAAAATCTAGGTTGGAATCATTTATTGTTCCATTCAATCCGTACTGCCATTCCCAAAAATCATCCATCCCATCTATGTCGGTATCTTTTTGATTGGGATTAGTTCCAAAGATTATTTCTAAGTTATCTGCAAGAAGATCATCATCTGAGTGAATGGTTGTTGGATTTGTGTTATAGATATAAACTTCATCCCCATCAATAATAGTGTCACCGTCTGTGTCCTGAATGTGAGGATTAGAATAGTATGTATGGACTTCTAATCCATCTAGCAACCCATCAAGATCTGTATCTGGATTGGTAACATTCGTTAATAAAACGATTATTTCAACGTAATCATTAAGCCCATCTCCATCAGTGTCATAAAAGGTGGGGTCTGATCCATATACGAGCTCTTCATTATCCCAGAGTTTATCTCCATCCGTATCGGTATTTTTAGGATCAGTCCACAGTAAGAACTCTTCGTAATTGGTCAGGGTATCACCGTCGAGATCTAGTGTAGCATCTGAAGCATTAAGAGGATCCAGTTGCATATAGTATTCATACCCGTCTGACATTAAATCATCATCTGTATCATTGTCAAGAGGATTGCAATTTATTGTTATATCAGTTTTGTCAGATAGTAAATCACCATCGGTATCCCATAATGTTGGATTAGTAAAAACATAGCCTGTTGCATTAGCTGCAGGATTAGTAGGAGCATATATTCCATAAACTTCCACCCCATCCATATAACCATCTTTGTCTGTGTCAAATAGTACGGGATTTGTTCCCCACACCATCACTTCCTGGTAATCATCAAGTCCATCGCCCTCATAATCAACTTGTCCGGGATGCAGATTCCATTGGTATTCGTAGAGATTGATTAGGCCTTCTCCATCTGGATCTAATGCAGAATCATTGACATTAATGTCTAAATAATCCCGATAGAGATATTCATACGCATCAGACATCGTATCATTATCGGAATCACCTGAATTTGGATCAGAACTTAAATCATTGATCTCTAAACCATCGTCTAACGTATCACCATCTGTATCAGTGTTCAATGGATTTGATAAATAAATAACCACCTCCTCATAATCGCTCACAAAGTCATCATCAGAATCATTATCGTTTGGATATGTGTTTGCTAGGAACTCTTCAATATTCAATAAAGAATCGTTGTCTAGATCCCCTAGTGAATCATCTGAATATGGATCTAATCCATAATGAAATTCATATCCATCCAACATTCCATCTGTGTCCTCATCAGGATTGAGCGGATCAAAACCATTGGCAATTTCCTCTCCATCCAGCATTTGGTCATCATCGGTGTCAGGATCGTCAGGATCAGTTCCATATATTTTTTCATCTTTATTTGATAATCCATCTCCGTCTCCATCTCCATATCCAAAACGATAGTGTAGTGTTCTTTCTCCTTCAAAATCTTCCCACCAAACTAAATGGGCGTCTCCTGCTGCATCAAATTCAAGATATGGACTTCTAGAATAAGTAAGATTGGTTTGTAAATAAGCTGTTTCCGACCATCCGGATGTTGGCTTGTATGATTTTATTTGTAGCATACCTGTTTCAATTGAACTATTGATGAATCTCCTCTCAGTCCATACACTCGTCACTCCTCCTGAAGGATCTATTGCAGCTGTTTTATGAACAACTGAAACATCCGGAGAAGCGGTCGTAGAGAGTTTAATTCGCGATCCCCAATTCCCTCCATTATATTGGTAACAGAAGATTTCTTGTCCATTCAGTCCCCAATAATCTACTATGACATGCATTTTATTCTCTTTATCGCTTAATATTATTGGTTCGCTATTCCAATAAAATGGTCTTTCTAGCAAAGGGTCATCTTCAATAGTGATGGTTTGTAATATCTCTGAATCGTTTGCTTTACTTACTGAATCTAAAGTGAAATTTGTATAGTATCTACTCTCCTCACGATTCCATGTTTTTCTTAAATGACACACAATACCTTGGAAGTATTCTTTTCCATTCTGTATATTAGTTGTAAAGTCATGATTGGAATCCCTACCCTCCCAATAAAGGCCAAATTCGGTATATTCCCATAAATCATCTGTAGCTGAATATACTGCAAATTTATGACTCATATAATAAGTATATTCAATATTTACAGATTGGGTAAAAATTACCCCTGGATTATTTGAAATACTTATCTCGATTTTAGGTTTTTTCCCATAAGCAATAAATGATACTGAACTCCAAGTAGGATTTACGTAATATCGATAAAAAATTTGTCCGTTATTCTCCCATGTTAAATGAATTTTCCCATCATTAGAGGTTGCAACATCAAACATCCAAATTTCATTACTATCAGTAAGATAGCTTAAAACTTGATGTTCATTCCATGTACTATTGACTGCAAATTTTATTTTCTCAAGTAACTGCCAGTTACTATCTATTATTTGAACCCAAAAAACATGTGTATTGTTAAACCCATCAATAGCTATTTTTAGATCTCGAATAAATCCAGTATTTTCCTCTAGCACTTCTTCTGGCAACCACTCAATAAAACCAACATACAAATTATCTACCTCTGGTAGCCACATTTGTGTAGTATTTGATGCTTGTTTAGTAAAAGAAGAATCAGCAGGTGAAATAACTAAAGTCAAATCACTTTGAATAATAAGTGCATTACTCTGGATGAAAACTAGAAACAGAAATACGAAAGATATTCTCTTTAATCGTTTTCGATACTGAAAAGAGTAATTCATTCATTTAACCTATAATTACTTTACATACTTTCTTTTTGTCTTTTTGTGTAAATATTGAGTTATTTTAATTCAACTAACTCTTTTTATCATTGATTTCCATTCAAAAAACCTAATATTAGTCATTTGTTATTTGGAATCCAAAGCTTTTGTTTCCCATTTCTCAATCGTTGGAACAGCTATACTTTTGGTGAATTTCTCTGATTGGTTTTTCGTTACTTTCTTCTTTTTCTTCCCTTTAGTAAAGAAGACTGTATATTGTTCTTGTAGTTCATTTAAACAGTATTGCGCAATATCGTTAGGGATTGAGTTCTTCGCAATTAAGGCGAATTTAATTTCTAATCTATTGGAGAATGAAAAGAAAACTTGTTTTTCCTGAAACTGAATGTTGGATAAATTTCCGGAATCCAGAGCAAGGTTACAGAAGTCATTAATGCTTGATAGGAAACCAGAGAGTAACACCTCATCCCAATTGGCATCAGGTTGTTTGATTACAAAAGTGGGAATACCACTGTCTTCTATTGATATGAATCCCTCTATGAGCATATATATCTCCACCACATATTTCCAATTTTATTAATACAATGAATTATTTAAAGTTTTATTTGATGATTTTCAAAGCTCTAATGGTGAGTAATCGAGTTCAAATTTTGTTTTATGAGTGAAATGTTCCTCTAACACTCCGGTTTTCGTTTACATTTTTTGAGAAAAAGGTTTTTTACAACTTAAACGATAACTTAGTCACCAAATAATCTTTGAGGATATGATTTTGTCTTTGGATCCAACAGGCAGATTTTCGGATCGAGTTGAGAATTATATTAGATATCGTCCAACTTATCCTAAAGAATTAATTACTGAGTTAAAGAAAGAGCAATTGATTTCGGAAGATACTGTTATAGCAGACATTGGTTCAGGAACAGGCATTTTTACTAAACTACTTTTGAAGGCTGGGTGTATAGTCTATGCCGTTGAACCAAATGATGAGATGAGAGAAGCTGCAGAGAAAATCCTTGGGTGGTATCCTAATTTCATTAGTATTAATGGGCAAGCAGAAGCAACAACGCTTGGGAGAAGAAGCGTAGATATGATAGCAGCTGCACAAGCTTTTCATTGGTTCGATGCGGAAGAAACAAAATGGGAATTTAAACGTATATTAAAACCAAAAGGTAGTCTTGTACTTGTCTATAATTCAAGACAAATAGAACGCACACCTTTTATGAAAGGATATGATCAACTGTTAAAAAAATACTGTCCGGAATATGAAGGCATTGCTCAACAATATATAAATCTTCAACAAGCCAAGGATTTTTTTGGAACAGAAGAAGTAACTCATTTTGTCTGTGATAATTATCAAATTTTTAATTTTGATGGTTTAAAAGGTAGACTTTTATCTTCTTCGTATACTCCAAAAGAGGATCAAGTTGTCTATCAATTATTACTGGATGGTTTAGAGGCATTATTTGAAAAGTATCAAGAGAATGATCAAGTGCAATTCACATATGAAACCGAGATGTTTTATGGTAAACCAGTTTTTCCCGAGTAAAACCTTGTTTTTCATTCTTCTTACTCTTTTGCAGTCTTGTTATTTCTCATTAGGTAAAATATAGAAAACGAGTGAGAATTTTCAAACGAGCTATCTAAGTCTAAAATGAGAAATTAAGAAAAAGAATTCCCTTTTCTATTTTCTTAGCTTACTTTTTTTTTGCATTGTGGGCAATAATATTCTGCATCTTGTTTTTTCTCGGAAATCTCCCAACAAAGGTCTTCAATTGTTAATTCCGTTCTACAATATGGACATTTTTTTATCATCAGTGTTGTAACTCATTTCAGTAATTTGTTAGGAAATCCCAACAGACTTTCTTTTATTAAGTTGTTTATAGAATAAAAATATCGAAATAATATTTTTCTTATTTTTTTTCTTAGTTTATTACTTTCGTTTATCTCTCTGCATATAACTTATTTTTTCTATGAGTTAGAAACTAGCTTATGGTTTTCCTCCAACTTCCTAAAGTAACCAAAAAAACACAACAAAGAGAAGGTCAATTTCTCTATCACGTTGATTTAGATTGCTTTTTTGCTGCTGTGGAAATAAGGGAAGATCCTGAATTAGTAGGGAAACCAGTTGCTGTTGGTGGAAACAGGGAGACAAGACGAGGGGTAGTTACTTCTTGTAATTATATAGCTAGGAAATTCGGATTGCATGCAGGTATGCCAATTAACCAGGCAATTGATTTTTGTCCGGATTTAATTTGTACTGGCAGACATCACTCTCTCTATAGAGATGTTTCAGATAATATTATGTCGATTCTATCTTCTTATACTGAACAATTTAGAGTGGCTTCAATTGATGAAGCGTATCTTAATTTAACATCTGAGGTAGAAAATGACTATGGTGGAGACCCAATTCCACTTGCTAAGAAAATAAAAAAAGAAATTTATGAAGCAGAACAAATCAACTGTTCAATAGGTATTGGATCTAATACAACAATAGCAAAAATAGCTACTGGTGTAGCAAAACCAGATGGTATCAAATATGTTCTTCCTGATAAAATAATTGATTTTTTAACTCCCTTATCTGTAAGAAAGATGAGTGGTATTGGTCCTAAAACAACTGAGAGTTTGAAAAGAAAGCATGGAATAAAAACCATTGGACAAATAATTGCTGTTGGATCTGAAGTTGAAATGATACGGAAGTTCGGGGGTTTAGGCAAGTTCTTTTATCGAATTATTTCAGGGAAAGGGAGAACCAATATAGAACCAATAAATACCTATGGTGCAAAATCCATCAGTAATGGTCGGACGTTTTGGGGGCAAATGAATGATGGGGAAAGAGTTACTGCTGAAAAAATCTTGCCCAAATTAATAGATAGTGTTCATGATCGATTAGTGAAAAAAAATTTCAAATACAAGACGGTAACACTGGCAGTACGTTTACAAGATAATTTCCAAAACATTAATCGTAGTCGCTCTTTTTTAGCTGCAAATGATGATAAAGAACGAATTAAAACCACTGTTTACGAGATTTTAGATGAAATAAACCATGCACATAATAATGCACCAATAAGAAAAGTTGCAGTTAGGGTATCAAATTTTACAAAACAAGATCCTTTACAAAAAACCATTACAGAATTTTTTCAATCATGATTTCTTTTGTTTTTTAATCCCATGACGTACTTTTACTGCTGTTCCTTTTTGAAAGGCGAGCATGTATTCAGCTGAAAGTTTAGCTCTGCCAACTGCTAATAATTTATCTTCTTCAGAAACAACTACTACTTCATCTTCTGGCAATATTTCAGGATCAACTTTTACAACATGTTTTGCAAAAACATTTCTTCCATCTGCAATAAATTCACTAACATCAGATTGAACAACAACACGTCTTTTTGGCATCTTAGTATTATCAATAATTCTTTGTGCACCAGCAAGACCTATAGAAAACAGGCCATCTGTTGGTCTAATCGTTGCAAGACGTTCTTCCCCTAAAATTATCTCTCTCACTCGGTCTGTGTTTTTTGAAAATGTCACTAAAATGTCTTTTGGAGCTAAAATCTTGTCAAATTTCTTACCGAATTGATATTCTGCAACAACCTTGAGTTGTCGCAATGTCCATGGGTCGGGTGTTTTTGCATCCACTTTCTTATTCAACGAAAATATCTCCAGTATTAATCGTAAGAATTCGAGTATTATATAATTTTGTTCATGACATCAATTGTAAACAAAAGTTTACAAAGCAAGCTTTGTCGGTCGTGCCACACAACCACTACCCCCTATCCCTAATGGGTACTTGGGGAATACTTTTTTAGCAATGTTTTTTGCTGCATTAACATCAGCATTAATGACTAGCTTACATTTTTTACAAACAAATAATCCTCTGTACTTACGATTACTTCGCGAACAATAGCCACAACATGAACATGTCTGGGAAGTATACTCCTCTGAAATAAGAATGACATCGATTCCTCGCTCCTCTGCTTTGTACTGTAACATTTTTATAAGTTTATTAAAAGGAATATTAGTGAATTTTTGATTGGTTTTCCTACCCATTCGTATGTTTTGCTTCCAATTCTTGTTCCGACCAACGACCACTGTGGAAATTTTATTCTTAAGACAGTGCTGAATAATCATTCTTGACGCTTTGTGAAAAAGGTCATGCAATTTATCGTGACGCCACCGCATCAGCTGTTGTTTTCTCTCACTAGTCCAATGACCTTGTTTCCTTAGCTGTGCTTGGATCTTTGCTTTTTGCTTGTTGAAGAACTGGTTGATGCTTTTAACGACCCCGCCTTTGATGATAAACCCATCTGACGTAGCTACGAGGTTATTAACGCCTAAATCCAATCCAAGAATCTTTTGCTCTTTCCTTACTTTTATTATTGGCGATTCTTTTTCATACACTAACTCCAACATGAATTTGTCGAAAAATGGTTTTAAACGAACGATGGAATGATTTGCTTCTGTGACTGGTAGGTTTTCCGTTGGGATCGCTGGAAATCCTTCTTTCATGAGTCGCTCTACTATCCTCACTTTTTCTTCTTTTATCCTTACTTGTATCTTTGACCAAATTACAATGAATCGACCATTCTTTGGTAAGTATCTCGGCATCTTTGGTTTTCCAAAGTATTTCTCAGGATTTATGCGCCAGTCTTCTTTCGCTGCTTTGTATCCTCCCCAAGTTGCTCCCACCACTCTTAATAGTTGTTGTGGAGTTTGGCTGCCAGCTCGTTTATGGAGTTTTCGGTATTCCTTTTTCTTTTTCATCTTGTTCCAGATTGTATAATATCGTAGAATTTTGCCTGTTTCAAAGTATGTTTGTCGAACTAGGTAAGTGGCTGAATTGTAGAGGTTCTTCGCAAGGAATGTTAGCTCTTCGAAAAGCTTTGTTTTCGGTAGCTGTATTCTAACGACTCTTTTCACCATTTTTCTTCAGTATTGTTTATACTCAGTCAGATATATGGCATTTATCCAAAGAGTTAACTGAAAGTATTATCATTTGTTTAAAAGAATAATTGAATAATTAGCTTTAAGTACAGCTTTTCTAAAAGGTATTTAAGAAAGAAAAAACGAATAGATTACTAGAAGAATAATTAATACCTGAATTTCTGAACTGACGAACGGAGCCTATATTAATTGATCCTGAACCACTTGCACAAAACAATTGATTTACAGCTAATGATTCACAAAATTGATTTTGTTAATGAAGAGTGCTTTTTGTAATCGTTTCCTTACGTACTTCTTGATTAGTTAATTACTATATCTAAAACGATGTGCTCTACTCCTGGCGAGTATTTTTTCACTCGTTTTCGAATCATTTTCGTACAAACTCTTCCTTCTGCTTGAATTATTTTTTTAATATTCATGATTGTTTCTGTTTGTATTTCTTTTCGTGCAGTAATAGCAACATGGTAATGGAGCATGCTGCCTTCATTACATAATCTAACAGCTTGTCTAATTTGATCTTCATCGCTATGTAAATAACCTGAAATAACCCGATCAGCTTTCCCTTCAAATTCCCTTAAAATTACTCGGTTATCTCCTTCAATTGCTTTCATCACATCTGTAACTTTGTTGAGTTTTATGTTTTCTTCAAGATATTTGAAAGCATAAGGATTTATTTCAGCTGCAATGATTTGTTTTGGTGCCTTATTAACAGCAATGGGTAATGATAAATTGCCAACACAACTGAACATGTCTATAATAAATTCATCACTTTTCACTGCATCCAGCATTCTTTCTCTTTCAAAGTGATTGCCAGGAGAAAAGGTTAACTTGGCTGCGTCTAATTTGAAATAACAACCTAATTCCTTGTGAATTGTTTCAGTGTTCTTATCTCCAGCTAAATAATCAAAACTTGGTTCTCTTGTAATTCCTCTCGTTGGACCTGTTTTTCCAAGAATTGTTCTCGCTCTCTTTGGTTCGAGTTGTAGAAATGCTTCACCAACCGCACTCCGATATTGTTTGAGCTTTTCAGGAATTGTTGTAATTAAAACATCTCCGATAAACCACCAACGGTGCGGAAAATGAATATGTAGTTCTTTTGGAATCTTATCAATTAATAACTCAATTAGAAGCTCTCTTTTAGGACTTTTATCTCGAGCCACCTTACTTCCTCAGAAACTTGTCTTCCAGCATCTTCCTAATAAAATCTGCACTTAATTTAACATTCTCGGTCATACCTTCATCGTATCGCAAAGATTGTGGTTCAATACCAATGAATATTGTTTTCAGTTTTGTAAGAAAATGAGTTAGATATTGTGTGTACATTTTCATGGAAACTTTGTGTGGTGTTATCATATACGCAGAATCAACATTTTTCTCAGAAAAAATTCTTATTGTTCCAGGTTCCTCTTCCATTTGTGCTGCATCAATTATAATAAGATAATCAGGTACAAAACGTTTAATGACTGCTGTAACAGCTTCTGGTACAGGACCTGCATTGATTAATTTTATATTCTCTGGGAAGGTTTTCTGTTCAAGTAATTCAATGATTGCACTTCCAACATAATCGTCTGCACGGTCATAATTACCTATACCCATTATGCATATTCTTTTTGTAGGTTTTATTTTCTTGAGAAGTTTCAAGCCTTTTATCTTATCAGTCATAGCAAATACCTACAAAGATTCATTCTTACATAAACGTGGGCCCACTGGGGAGCTCATCGATATATTTTAGGAATTTCTCTGGCCAGTTTTTCGGATCTACACCTTTCTGTGCAACAAAAGCTGAAATGAAGCGTTCAAAGCTTCCACCACAACAATTCGACCATAATTCTTTTCCTGACTGGGATTTCACTGTGAAACTCTTTGCATATTTATTTCCTAAAATTGAAACATTCTGAGTTTCCAACCAATCACTTGAGTCTCGTGAACCTCTGTAAGGCATATAAATTTCAAAATCTATTGTACCAATTTGATCGAATTTTGGTAATTCAACAGTTTTTCCATCTTCTTGATCAGCTGATCCTTCTTGGGAAATCCACCAGGGAGTAACCCAAGCTTCCCGATATTCTAAATCCAAAATTTCTCCAATTATCTTCCTAAAACCTATTCGGAGATCTTGTGCAGCTTTTTTGACTTGGTCAGGGAACCCAATAACTATGGTTTCTATTCTGTGAAGTTCATCAACTCTTTCAAAACCATGTGCTGCTCCACTTTCATATCTATATGTTGGACCCGACCAATCATAGATTAATAATGGAAAACTATCATCTGAAATTGTTTTACCTTGAAGATATGAATAGAATGGTGGGCATTGGGCATAACTTAATCCGCCAATAGGAGGTCGTAGTTTTTCCATGATTTTTTCTGGTTCAATATCCAAAGTAATTCGATAATAATCAGCAATTTCTTCCCAAAATTCAGCATCATGTGTTTTTGGAGTACAAACAAAGTAAGGCTCAAATCCCCCTTGATATAATCCAGAAAGGTGTCCGCTTTTCTTCCAAACTTCCCAGGGAACAACCTTTGGGAAAATCATATTCTTGAAACCAAGTGGTTTATACAAAACATCAACCATTACATCTTTTAGTGCTTCAGTTACAGCTGTAATGGTTGGTCCGAAAATCCATTGATTTCGATAATTAGTTCTTTGGATCCACCCTTCCTTTATCATGTTATCAGTTGGATTTGTTTTAACTACTGGTGTTTTCTCCTCACTTGTCCAAATAACGAGGTGGTGTTCATCTTTCCCTCTTATGAATTCCTCTAGAACCTTATTCCTTACAAGCTTGACAAGTCGGTCAATAGCACCTTTTTCAATAAAATCAATTGGGATATCTTTATCCAAAGTGACTTTTGCTACTTTATCACCGAATTTAATGGATGAAGCAAATGGAAGAGAAAATTCTTTTTCCGGTTTACGAGGTATATCAACATCAATTTTATAGGATTTAATCTCTATCCCACTAATCCCTAATTTGAATTCTTTCCCAAATTTTCCACTGAAAAACTTCCTCATTCTAAGTAAAGCATGATGGGGTAGAAGTATTCCTCCACTTGAAACCGAAAGAATAAATTCATCTTCTTTCTTAGAAGTTGTAGGGATCTCCCACTTTTTAACTCGAGAGATTTCTTTTAGATCCTTTTCATTTATGCCCTTTTCGAGCATTTGTTTTAGCTCCACTAACCATTCTTCGATTTTTTCAGGAGCATTTTGAGGGAATTTTCCTCGCAATTTAAAACTAAACTGCAAATTATACTTCATTTGTTCATCCTCTGTTTCTAAAAGAAAACCAATTAAAGATAAAGTTTTCTAGGCATTCTACTCTAAGAAATAAATGCATCAATCAATGGATAGATTGCAAAGAGAACTGCCATTGCTAGGAATATTAAACTATATAATCCTCTTCTCCTTCGTTTAATATCAAAATATATAGCATTTTGACGCATTTCTGAAACTTTCTCAAAAGAAAAGGGAATGTATTTATCATCTTTGTCTTTTTCAGGGAAGAAAATATTTGTTGTCCTACCACCTTCCATTTTAACTTTCTCAATGTATCCTTTTTCTTTCCTTTTAGGATCAAAAAGAGCTTTTACTTTATCAGAAAAATCCTTGTAGAGAATCGGAAAGAACTGTAGCGAGCCAATCTTTAAACCATCACTTTTTACATTTAAATCCTCAAGTTTTTTCTTCCTTTTAACAAATTTTAATTCAGTTGATTTAGCAGAAACCATCCATGCTTCTACAGAGACGTTCTCAGTTTTTTTAATATCAGTAAAAGCATTTGATAATTCAGAGTAGAATAATCCATCTTCATTAATTTGTATTAATTCCTCATAGAGGACTTCTTTCGTTTTTCCGTAAATAGTTAGTTCTATTTCATTATCAATACAGTCTTCGATAACATATCCGGAAACAAACGCACCAGTACCAACTACTGATGCATCACCTGGACTTACCATTCGGATCGGTATATTTCTTTGTCCTCCCCACGCACCTAATATTGAACCTGAAAAGATTGCCACTCCTAAAAGTATCAGAAGCATTATTATTATCCAATCAGAAAAATCTCTAGTACCGCCACCATCTGCATTGTCTATTATTTTAGCAAGTCCAATAGCAAGAGCTGCTAATACTAATGCAATACTAATCATAATAACAAGAATTTTCCACATAGCTGGGGGAGGTTTTGTTTTCTTTTCCTCTTTATGCAATTCTAATCGAAGTTCGTCTATTTTTCCTTCTTCTGCAGAGAAAAGTTCTAGGTCATCATCTTTAGGAGGCATAGAGTAACACCTACCTATTATTGACAAACTACCCTATTTTTTACCTTTTCTTATATTCGGAAAATAGCTTTTTTGAGGACCTATCACAAGAATATGCGCTACTAAATGAAAACCAATTAACAGTTATCATTCATTTCTTTACAAATTAATCTATGAGCAATTCTCGAGAGTTCTATTGCAGATTTGTGTTCCTCTAATTTTATAAAAATAACAGCTAGTTTATTCCAGGTTCTTGCATTTTCTGGATCAAAAGATAATAACTTCAAATAACAACTCAAAGCTCTAAGATAATTTCCTTCTTTAAAATGAACCTCAGCGAGTTTCTTAATTAACGAACTACTATCACCATTCTCTACGATATTCTTTTCTAATTCTTCTATCTGAGAGGTTTGAGTATATTCTAGAGAAACCTCAACTTTACTACTATTTACATTCATTTGTTTACGATTCTCCTTACATGCTTCATATGTTAATTTCACAATGGATGTGGGACAACACTTTTTGGAAATTTGTTGCACCATTAATCACTAAAAACTGTAATAACTCATCCAATTTCAACCAGCCAGCTCCTTCTCGCTGCTCATTCAATCCGTCATTATCTATGAATCTTCTACCAATAAATTCAGAAATTTGTTTAAAAGGACCCTCCTCTTTTTCATAACAAGCAGAAATGACGACTTTTTTCTGGGCACAGTTTATGGCATTCTCTATTAGTTTTTGATGATTGGGAGGAATATGATGTAAGATGTCAGCTAGTACTACAGTATCTGCTTTCAAATCAGATAAATCCCCTATAACATCTCGTTTGTAAAATGTGCCCCTGTTTTTCTTGTCTGCAAACACAAGAAAATCTTCATTTAAATCGACCCCAATATATTGAACTCCTTTTGGTAGAAAGGTCTGCAAAGTAGCTGTTCCGCAACCTAAATCTAAAACGGAATTTCCTACAATGCTTTTGGCTAATGTTTTAGGCATTAATCCACTCGGATCATTTAACCAGATAGTGAAATCATAGATTCGTGGGTGTTGATACATTATTCCAAAATTCAATCTTTCTTTGAGTTTTTTTCGTTGTGGTTTTGTGTATTGGATTTGTGAAATAGGGTAACTAATATTCACTTCTTTCATTTCTTTTAACCTACCAAAGAGTACTTGCTAAATATAACAACAAAGTTCTCAAATATCCCCCTAAAGCTTTTCTATATATAGATACAAATTACACATAATTAGATATCTTTAAGAAAATCTCATCTTTAGCTATTTAAAATGAAAATTTCTGGAGTAGAGAATTGCAATGAACTCTGAGGTAAAAATTACAATAACAGGAACAGGTTATGTAGGGCTTGTTACAGCTGCAGTATTCGCAGATAAAGGATTTAGTGTGGTTGCTCTTGATATTGATCAAGATAAGGTTGATGCAGTGAATAAGGGAGAAACATTCTTTTTTGAACCTAATCTTCCACCCTTAATTCAAAGAGTTGTTCTCAAGAAAAAAACATTAACAGCTACTACTAATATTGCTGAATCTTTAAAATCGAGTGATGTAACATTTATCTGCGTTGGCACTCCCTCCCTAGAAGATGGAAGCTGTGATCTCCAATACATCGAGCAAAGTGCTAGAGATATTGGTCGTGCAATCAAAGAGAAAAATGACTATCATTTAGTAATTGCAAAATCTACAATTGTTCCTGGAACAACACGAAATCTCATTAAAAAAGCTATTGAAGAAGAATCAGGTAAGAAAGCTGGTGAGGGATTTGGTTTATGCATGAGTCCAGAGTTTTTACGTGAGGGGCAAAGTGTTCATGACACTATTTATCCTGATCGAATTATTATTGGTGAATATGATAAGAAATCGGGAGAAATGCTTGAAGGAATTTTCCGAGTTCTCTATAGTGAAAAAATAGATGAATTTTCAAAAAATTGGGAAGCAATTTATAACAAACAAGTTCATTGTCCTAAAATTCTTCGGTTATCCTTAGAAACCGCAGAATGCATAAAATATGCTAATAATTCATTTCTCGCCACAAAAATTTCTTTCATAAATGAATTCGCGAATATTTGTGAACGAATTGATGGTGTAGACATCAACAACGTTGCTAAAGGCAT
Organism: Candidatus Heimdallarchaeota archaeon; assembly: GCA_019058165.1. Classification (GTDB taxonomy): domain Archaea; phylum Asgardarchaeota; class Heimdallarchaeia; order JABLTI01; family JABLTI01; genus JABLTI01. The sequence continues at coordinate 66,795 of JAHLVZ010000001.1, read as the reverse complement.
AGGTTTTGATTTTAGAATTAATCCCAATTTCTTACGAGCTGGTGCTGGTTTTGGCGGGTCATGTTTTCCTAAAGATGTTAGAGCAATCATGAAATTTGCCAAAGATATAGATTTTGAACCTAATATTTTGAAAAGTGTTATAGATATAAATACTCATCAGACGAAACGCATGGTTGAATTAGCCGAAGAAAAGCTTGAGACTCTTTCTGGAAAAGTGGTTTGTATTCTAGGTCTTTCCTTTAAACCAGAAACAGACGATATGCGTAATGCTCCTTCAATCAAGATAATTGAACAATTATTATCTAAAAACGCTAGAATTATCGCTTATGATCCAAAAGCGATGAGCGAAGCTAAAAAGAAAGACTCGATTGGTGACAAAATAACTTATGCTAATTCCATACAGGACGCCTTAAAGGATTCTGATATTTGTATGCTAATAACAGAATGGGCTGAATTCAAGAACCTTGAACCTAAAGATTTCAAATCAATGAAAAATCCTATTCTAATTGATGGTAGAAGAATTTATGAACCGGAAAAATTCATGAAAGAAGGAATCAGATATTCTGGTATAGGACTAGGATTAAAAAGCAATTAAGATTTGAAATAAGTAGGTAGAGTAAAATGACCATTTCTCTTACAAAAGAAGTCATACCATTAGTTGAAAAAATGATTGAACAAGCTGAAAAGCTAAAAATTACGGTTAAAAAGATAGATGAAGCAACAATTATTGATTGTGGGATAAATACAGAAGGGAGTTTCTCAGCTGGATTATTTTTCACAAAAATCAGTTTAGGAGGTTTAGCGAAGGTCCAATTAAACCTTCCAATATCAAAAGACAATTCTTTACTAACGGTTCAAGTGGATACTTCATTTCCTGTGCTAGCAACATTGGGTTGTCAAGCTGCAAGTTGGAACATAAATAAAGGCGATTTCTTCGGAATGGCTTGTGGACCCGGACGAGCTTTAGCTAAAAAACCATCAAAGGTTTTCAAGTTGTTGGAATATCAAGATGAGAATGAGAAAGCAATTCTTTGCATAGAATCAGATCAATTACCAAATGAAGAAGTGATTCAATATCTAGCAGAGAAATGTCATGTTGAAAAAAAGAACTTGTTCCTATTAATGATTAAAACAGCTTGTCTTGTGGAATATGTCCAAATGGCTGCCAGAGCAATTGAACTTGGAATTTTCAGGTTGGTTGAACAATTAGGTTATCCTAAAGAACGAATCCTCCATGCAGTTGGAACTGGAATAATCCCACCCATGTCTCAAGATAATGAGCTTTCAAATGATAGAGTGAATAATGCTTTAATTTATGGCACTAAGCTTTACTTAATTGCTAAATCTGAGCAAGATGACAACCTACTTGAACTAATTAAGAAAATTCCTTCGAAATCTTCTCCTTCATATGGTAAAAAATTCTTGGACCTATTTAATGAAGCTGGTAAGGATTTTGCTAAATTTGACTTAACACTTCTTGCTCCAACTGAAATAATCGTTAATGATATAAGAACTGGAAAGATTTACCACGATGGAAAAATCAACTTAGAACTTATCATGGATTGAAAAATTGTTATTCTTGAAGAATTATTCTTCATCAGATTCATCAACTTCATCGACTTCAGTTGCAGTACTTCGTGAATCCATTATTTTTTCCACTGTTTCCACACCGTGAGCTAATGAATAACTTGACATATCAAATTGCTTAAGACCGTCTTGAGTTAAAATGAGCAATGACTTTATCTTTTTTAGTTTACTCTGTTGATCCTTTTCATCAATATCATTTTCTCGTCCTACAGAGATTACTTCCGCCCAATTAATCCTTCTCCAAATGAATTGATCTCGATAACAGATTTCTTCTTCATCTATGTAGAGCTTAACTGTAGCTATTCTAAGTATTCGCCAAAGGGAGAAGAATATGAAAAGAGCCCCCAGAAATAAAGCTGCGAACCTTACCATGGTGATTAATTCAATAATTAGTGCACCAACAACAGTAATAATACCTAGAACTAGACCGACAATAGCAATAAATGATTTGAGCATTCTTTCTTTGAAATAAGGAGAGAGCTCCATAGAATCGGGTCCATTATTAGACATTTTATTTCTCCTGCTAAATATCTAACCTTTTTAGAGGTAATCTATTTTGTTATCTTTAACTGTAAAAACATTTCGAAAACAATCAGAAATCGTAGAGAAAATTTATTTCAATATAATAAACAACATAATACTATTATGAAATAATCCTTAGATGAAGGATAAATAAAAAAATTACTGGGTGAATAACAAAATGCCATCAATTGTATTTTACTTTCAAGTCCATCAACCTTATCGTCTGAATCAGAATTTCAGAAGAGATCGTTTCTTTCAAGATTCTTCAATTAAAAATCTTGAGAAACTCTACTTCACTGAAGAACTAAACAAAGATATTATGCAAAGAGTAGCGAAAAAATGTTATTTACCTGCAAATAAAACTTGGCTGAGTGCTATTGACAAGTACAAAAAAGAGAAACGAAAAGTGAAAATAGCGTTTAGTTTGACAGGCACTGTTCTTGAGCAAGCCGAAAGATATCAACCCGATGTAATTGATAGTTTCAAACAATTGGCTGAAACAGGTTGCGTTGAATTCCTAGCTGAGACTTATTACCATTCATTAACATCAATCTATGGTATTGATCGAGAGGAATTTAAAGAACAAGTAAACATGCATGGCAGACTCATGAAAGATTTGTTAGGAGTAGAACCAACTAGCTTTCGTAATACGGAATTAATCTTAAATGATTCAATTATGAAATTAGCTGCTGAAATGGGTTTCAAAGCAATTATGGGCGAAGGCATTGAACATATTTTGCCTAAAGGTAAAACTGCAAATCACATCTTCTCGAGCAAAAAAGCTCCTTCTCTCAAAGTTTTATTAAGAAACTACAACTTAAGTGATGATGTTGCTTTTAGATTTGGATCAGGTAGATGGGAAGAATATCCACTTTATGCTGACAAGTACGCATCTTGGTTAGCAGCCACCCCAGGTGATTGCATTAATATTTTCATGGATTATGAATCATTAGGAGAGCACTTATGGGCTGAAAGTGGCATTTTTGAATTCCTTGAACATCTACCCGGAGAGCTACTAAAATATGATAAAGTCGACTTCAAAACCCCAACAGAAGTAGTGGATGCATATCCGGTAGCAGGTAAAATCTCAATAGATGATTTTTCAACTATAAGTTGGGCAGATGACAGGGATGTAGGTGCTTGGTTGAATAATACCTTGCAAAATATTTCATTTGTTGATCAAAAATTCCTAGAAAAACCAATTAAGAAACTAAATAATAAAACTCTCTTACAAATTTGGCGAATGTTAACTACCTCGGATCACTTATATTATATCTCACAAGCAGACGCAGGTCCAGGAGAAGTTCATTCTTACTTCTCGCATTACAAAAATTCAATAGAAGCTTTTGCAAATTATAATGAGATTATAAGTGACTTAACAGCTCGAACATTAATGCTCCTCGAAGGAAAATAGTTTCAAAAGTAATTTTTGTCTTGTTTATTTATTACATGGTCTATCTTCGTTAACGGACTCTTAAAGAGTTTACATTAACTTTTGATTTTTTGCGAGTCCACCCAACTCCTTTTTTGGAGGAACTTTCGTTTGACGTTTGGCTGTGTGTCGTAAAAAACTTCTCTCGAAAATCTTTCAAGAGTCGTTGCCTGACCACAAGGCGTTTCTGTGATAGTGCTAGGAGAGTGAAGAATCTTTGTAAGATGTTTACTGCTCCGCTTGCATCTCTTTTTATTACTAGCCCACAATCACAACTAATAGTTCGTTCGGAGAGCAATCTATTCTCCTTATTCATACAGTAACAGCAATTTTTACTTGTTCCTCGTTCACTGAGTCTTATTACTATCTTACCTCTTTTTTCTGCTTTGTAGGTTAAGAATCGAGCGAAACGACCTAATGAGCCGCTACTTTGCATGTTACGATGAAGACTTTTATCATTCTTCTTATCCCCCTTAAGACTTTTACTCATTACTTTAACGTTCAGGTCACCAATAATGATAGTGTTTGCTTTAGCGTTCTCAACGATTTTCTTACTTATTTTGTGTTGGAAATCTTTTCTTTGGTTTGCTTGTTTTACATTCATTTTGCTGAGTTTGTTGTTGTACCAATGCCAACGATTAGAGTATTTTTTGCAATAATCCCTTTTCTTTTGCACTTCCTCAATTTTTGGTTGCCAATACTTGTCCACTCGTTTATTCTTGATGATTATCGTTTTCCCTTCATGACTATTCACTGCTGCAACAATATTCATTACTCCTAGATCTATTGCTTGGTAAATGCCATTATCTTGATACTCTTGTGTGCTTGGTTCGTAAATGATCGATAAGTAAAATTCTTTCGTTTTGTGTACTTGGTAGATGGTTACTTGCTTCACTTTTTTATCAGTAAAAGTTAATTTTCCTTGCATCTCAAAAGAAAGAACTACTTTTTCTGCATCTTTTACAGGATAAAAATGAGTAAAGGTTATAGATCTGCCTTCGATTTTGAATCCTTTCTGATTGTAATGCATGGTGGTAAAGTACTTTTTTCCTTTGAATCCTGGTGGTTGAGCTTCTTTGTCACCGTTGTTTCTCAGAGCATAAAACGATCTATAATCAGCTTCTAACTGTCTGAGTGCATATTGCAGTGTTTTAGAATAATTTTGTTGGTATCGTGGATATTTTTCTTTTAGTTTTGGTAGTTGTTTTGATTGCTTGTTGTAGGTTGGTTTGTTTTCTTTATCTCTTTTCTTCTTTGGCAAGTGTTGACTTCTATCCCACCATTTCTTTCTTTCAGCTAGTGCAAAATTATAAACAAGACGGCAGTTTTCTGCTAGTATCCAAAGGATTTCTTCTTGTTCCTTTATTGGTTTAATTTTCACTTTAGTTGTCAGTTGGAGTGGTTTTTTGGATGTAGGTTTTAATACTTGTTGTACTTGTTTCAATGCTTTTTCTAATTCGTTTTTCGGCAGATCAGCTATGAGTGTTCTGTAAACTTTCTTTGTTAGTCGATGTTCTTTTGCAAGCATTATTCTCCAACAATGTATAAATACCGCTAGATATATGTAGTTTTTATAAAGAGTTAGCTGAAAGTATTATCGCTCGTTTAAAAGAATAATTGATTAATTAATGTACCGTACAGCTAAACAAAGGGGTATTTAAGAAAGAAAAAACCAATAGAGTAGTAGGAAAATAACTATGTAAGAGTTTCTCACATGGCAATCGGATCCTTTCCTAGTGGATCCAGAACCACTCGAACAAAACAATTGGTTACCAGTAAATGAATCACTAGAAACAGGGCAAAAAAGCATTCATATCCCCTACTGAACAATTACTACTTTATCCCATTATAATAAGCTTTATTAAGTTCGGATAACCTAACTTTCAATAAATAAACCTTTACTTGGAACAAGAAAAATGATCGAAATTGAAACAAATGACTATTGTATTCGAGGCGACACAAGTAGACCTTCAAAACCATTATTAACTCTACAAGTTGGAAGAAAAGGAATAATTGGGAAAATTGTTGGTGGAAGGAGTGCTTGTAAACGATTAAATGAGTTAGGATTAGTTCCTGGAGCAGAAATTGAAATGGTCAACAAAATCGCTGATGGACCAGTAATGATACGAGTGAAAGGGTCAAAATTAGCTTTAGGTCGTGGATTAGCAAACAAAGTTTACATAGTAATGGTATAATTTTATTGATTTTTTCTTGTTTTTTTAGACATACTTGAAAGTTCCAGGCATTGGTTCAAAGATGTCTCCATCATTTTGAAGCACGCGAAGCTCAGGTTCCAACTCTTTAGTTGTGAGACCTAAAGCCCTCTTAATGTCATCAAAAGAGCATCCTTCCTCTAAGTGCTCTGCTTTTTTCAAAAGCTCAAGGATTTGAGTTTTTATTTCATCACTTTCAGCAAGCTTTACTTGATCTTTGATCGCAGTTTCTATACCATCTGTTGCTTTTGAATCCAATCCCTTACGCTTATAATACTTTGATATCTCAAGTTCTCTTAGAACCTTTTTTGCATCATCTATAACTGGAAGACATAATTCACAATCGATGTAAGCTTTACCATCTGCTGCTTCACGAACAAGACCAACGATATCTACAATAGAACCTTCCTTCAAATCTTTCATAGCAAGAAAAACTTGCCCCGCCCATTCTGATCCTCCACCTTTTACCTTAAGGGAACCAGAAGTATCATCAATTTCCAGTATTATACTTTCATCGCTTTCTATGACGGTTTTCCCGGTGATTTCTCCCATAATTCTAACTCTACGAACTAGATCATCGGTTTTTACATGAAGAACTTTAGAACCATCTTGAATAGTTTCAAATTCTCCATCAGTAATATCTTTAATTTTGAGTTTTATTGCAGGTGCTCGTCGTTTACTACTAAATGTCATTGCTTAAATCCTCTTAGTAATCCTCTCATGTTATTATTTACTTAAAACATTTCCGAGTTAATTTTTCTTTAATAATCGTTTCATATTTGGAAACTTAAGGTTACCTCTAAAAATATGAGGGGAGGAGAAATCTCCTCTTACTTATTTACTGTGGGTTTAAATCGCTCAACTGACTTCAATTTTTGGCAGAAATCATATGCTTTTTTGACGATGTCCTTGTCTCCAATAAGTAATAATGTAATTGCCCCTTCTGCACCGCCAACACCTCCGCTTGCGACGTGAATTACTTCATCTAGCTCAAATAGTGTTTCTAAGGCATCAATCTCTGTAAAAACATCGCCTAGGAGTGGGAAGAGTCCTGATTTATAGCCATCTGATATATCAATTTCTTCTATCCCCATATCTGCTGAACTATATAATATTGAATGAGCAACTAATTTTTCTAAGCCAATTGGAATAAGAAGTCGTAAACCTTTAGCAACCAAAGAACCCCAAAATGCTCCACTTGTTCCACCTTTAGGATGAGCCAAAAGAACTCCAGCAACACCATCGAAATCGAGAGCATTCGCTCCTTTGATCACAATGTCACCTTTTGTAAAATCATCTATTTCTTTTGCAATGGATTCAATTTCTTGTGCTTTACCATCAATGAAAAGGATTTCAGCTAAGCGCTTATCACTTGGGCAAGAAGTCAGTCGTTCTCCTACTGGCAATATTTGACCAGCAACATAACGACTTTTATCGAATTCTGCAATTGCTACCATTTCTTCTAATACATAAGCATTAGTGGTACCTCGTGCAACAAAAATTCTTCCTTTCTTCATTTTCTTCTTCACCATTTCAAGAGCAGTTACTCCAACTCCAATGAGTTTTTTCGATTCATGAGGAAGAAGGGTTATGAGTGCTTTAGTAAGTGTCATAAAAATACATCAACCTAGTTTTTTTCCGTAAGATTAATTTAGATAGTATAAAGCAATTTTAAATGGTTTTAATTATTTCTCTTATAATTATAAAAAACTAAAAAGATGAGGCTAGCAAAATGAGTGAAGAACACAAATATCATGTAATAATAGAAATGATTGAAGATAGGCTTGGAAATTTCATTTTAGATGATAAGGACAAACCTGTAATAAAAGTCACTACTCCCCCAGAATTTCCCAAAGGAAGACCAGGAATTCATTCTCCAGAAGACCTTTTTGTGGGTGCCGTTGCTTCGTGCAAATTAACTACTTTTTGCGCAATGGCTGAAAAATTAGATATAGGATTGAAATCTTTAAAGATTGATGCAATAGGATATCTAGGTAAGGCTGAAGACAGAGGATTGATGTTTACAAAAGTGGATGTTCATCTTGAGATTGGTATCGATGATGAAGAGGATCTTAAATCGGCTGAAAAATGCGTTGATTTAACAGAAAAATACTGTTTAGTTACAAATTCAATAAAGACTGAAACAAATCTGACATACAACATTACAATTGAATAAATAAAAAATAAGAACATGAACGTTAGCAGTTATTAGACGAAAGATTAGACTTTCCTAATACTTCTCATCTTCCTTCTTAAAAGAACAATCGCTCCAAAAGTTAAAGCTATACATGGTAAACCAAAATTCACCGGTGCTGTTTCTGTAGTAGTATATAATTCCACTGAAAAGTAGAATTCTCCTGCTGCAGGTTCAACTATGTTGTCATATCCTAGATAATCGGTTTCATTCGGGGAAACGAACTCAGTAGTTTCAAGAGAAATATGTAATTTGTAACCAATTATCCCACTTTCTTCCAAGACGATAAATGAACCAGTCCAGAAATAATTTCCAGTTCGGATCATATCTATTTTTGGGAAATGACAAGTGAAAGCTGGCTCAAGTTGGCAATATTGAATTTGTATGCCTGTTACGTTTATGTCATAATCAAAAGTGATTGTAACGGTAAGATTGGTTTGAGAGGTAACAACAACTGGTTGATGAGTAACTGAGAGGACAACTGGTAGTGGAACAGAATCAGTATAATTAGCTGATTGCATTGTAATTGAAAGAACAAGCAATAATATTGGTATTGTAATAAAGAATCCAAATCTTTTCTTTTTAATCAACATTTCGCACCTAGTATATTTTTATATTTATCATTAAAGCTTGTAACGGTCCCAGAGGAACCAACCAATAAGGAATCCTCCTGCAAGAATAAGTAAGATTCCGCTTATAATTTTGACTGCTTTTGTTGATGCTTGTAATCTATTGATTAATGCATCTTTAGACAATCCAACGAGTAATGTAATAAAAATCATTAGTAATGCCATAGCAATTGAATACACAAGAAAAATCATGATTGCATTAAAGAAAGAACCAGCTTGTAAAGCACCAAGAACTAATCCAATAAGAATTGGGAAGTTACACCCAATAGAAGCTAAAGCATAAGTTATTCCATAGAGGAATAATTGTAAGAGCTGAGGAGTTTCACTAAAAGCATTGGAGCGCTTTTTCGTTTTTTCTTGGTCTGAGTCCTCTAATTCGGTTTTCTTCTTTCTCTTTCCAATCTTATCAATTGGACTGATAATTTTGCTCATATCAAGTGAATACGGAGTAAACGTTAAAATTCCAAGTATAATCAATAAGCCACCAACAATAGGTATTATGTATTCCACCCACTCCCAATTACCTGCTGCACCCCCAGCAAATGATACAATTAAACCAATAATCATATAGAAAAGGAAAATACCAAGTGCAGCAGCTCCTCCCCATAAAAGTGATCGCAAAACTCGATGTCGTACTCTTGCTTTCGTATCTTTATCCTTTTCATCCATTTCTTCTTCGCTTTTCTCAGTTTTCATTAAAAGATCTAAATTATAAGCCATATAACCAGGAAGCATTGGAAATGCACAAGGGGAGAAAAATGATAAAATACCAGCAAAAAATGCAACAGCCATAGTCCCCCCCAAACTGGCATTAATGCGTGTTGCTTTACCTACAATGGTATCTTGGATTTTCTCACGTAAATTTGAATCAGCTGAAAACCCACTTTCTGCAAAGGTAATGAACCCTTCACTATCGATGATTACTGTTTTTGGTAGAGTAACTACAGCGTAATCTGTTGCTAATCCAACAGTATCTAAAGCGAACTCCCAAGTTGCATTAAACGTATCTTTGTAGTTTTGAATTTCAGTTGTATTATCCGCTAAAACCACATCAATGGAAAAAATTACAAGAGTTTCATTAAATTCCTTTGATAGAGCAACAAGTTCAGGCATCAATTCTTCACATGGAGTACAATCCAAATACATGAAATCCAAAAGAACAACTTTACCTAGATGATCGGTTAGTGTAAAATTACCACCAGATATGGTAGTAACTGAAAAAGTAGGAGCAGGCTCAAGATTATTACTAGTCATGAAATAATAAGTACCATAACCAATACCACCTAAAATGACTAAACTAGCAAGCACTAAACCAGTGATTTTTAGCCATCGAAAAGAGCTTTTTGGTTTGCTGTCGAGTTCTTCCATGAAAACTTCCCGTCCAATGAACTATCACATCTTATCATTCTAAATAGGGATAACTAATCCCCATAAGGAGTATTAATTATTTTATAAGGTCAAGTTTTATTTTGTTAACTTTCTTACTTGAATTCTTCGTATTGGGAGGATAATCAAATTAGCAAGGAAAATGGTTGCTAAAATTATTGGCAAAGTTAAACTTACTCTAGCAGTTATAATATGATCTCCCTCATCTACTGTAGTTTTACCAGCAACATCTTCACCTGTCACTTTAACTGTGATTATGTCTCCTTTCTTGACTGTTAAATCATAAAATTTTATACTGTAGGTATCACCGGAATCTAATTCCATTATACCTGATTCAAAAGATGCTCCATTTTTCAATAGCTCAACTGAAGCATTTACAACCAATAAATCATCAGTTATTGTAGCTATTATCTCAAAAGTATGACCAGTTGAAGCATCTATTTCTTTTATATTAGTTATGTTTACAAAAGGATTTTCTGCGTCAACTAAATTATCAACATCTATTGTTATATTATCTGTTGTTGATAAACCTGCAAAATCTTCTGCAATAACATTGATGGTGGTATTAGTTATACCATATTGTGTGGCATTATAAATAGCTACAGGATCAACTACGAACTCATAATTCATTACATATGTACTTGGTTTCCAGAAATCTTTAGAATCCGAGTAACTACCCATCTCTAATTCATATCCTACGTGTCTCAAAGTATCGTCTGTGATATTAGCTAATACAGCAAACCTATTATCAAGAACTGAAAATGAAGTTTTATCAGTTTCAATTTCATTTATTATTGGATTAGTGCTATCACTGAAGGATAATAAATCATCAATCATATCGATTAAATGCTGAGTTCCACTCACCCCAATTTCAGAGTAGTAAATATACTGTGTTTTACTGAAAAGTATTAGAGTCGGGAAACTATTAACATTATAATAATTAGCCATATTTACAGTATCTCGGAATATCTTCCAATTCATATTGTATGTACTTGCAAAATCTTCAAGAACAGTTTCATTAGTATCTTCTTCGGATTCTAGATCTATGCTCATTAAAACAAAGTCTGAGTTTCCGGAATAATTATCATTAATTTCTCGTAAAAGTGGCATAGCAATTATACAAGGTGTACACCATGTAGTGAAGAAATCCATTACAACAACTTTTCCTGCAAGAGATGAAAAGGTATAATTTGTGTCGCTCATAATATCTTCTAAATTCCAATCCATTGCTGGTGCTCCATTAGGAAGAACATTCAGTATTATAACTTCATCAGTAGGGTTTTCAACTGCACCATCAATTTTAATGAATGAGAGAATCATTGGAGTTATCAATAAAGCAACTAAAATGAGAATTCTCTGTTTTTTCATTTTTGTCAACTCCACGAATCAAAAGATATCAAACTAATTATTTCTTATGATTCATTCCATAAAAAATAACCTCTTTAAAGATGAAAGTGAGTAAAAGATTAGCTTACTCACTTATCTCTTGTTTTTCTTCAATTTTTACGGATTCTTCTATGATTTTTTCCTTTTCATCTCTCATCTTCGCAATAATATCAATTATAGGAATTACAGCTATAATTAATCCTATAGTTGTAAATACCATACCAAAAGAAAATTCTAGAACGCGTTTAATATGTAATGTGTTTACAATTTTTGTATCAACCTCAAAATCAATTGATGTGTTCCAATCAACTAGTAAAGCAACAGCATACAATGTCATTTTATTAGTCAAAGTGTAGTTTATTCCTGTGGTATAATTTTGAGTTAATGAATAATGAACTAGTGAATTCCCTATGAAATTTTGCGTAATGTTTCGATAACTCGATATTAACCATGTGTAATTATAACTTGAAGTATTATTGTAAAGACTAAAAGCTTCAGTTAATGATTCATCAACATTCGTAAATTGCTCTTCATTGGCAATCACTGCAGTAATTTCACATGCAGAATTATTGCCAGCAAAAAGACCATTCATGTTTAAAACATCATTTTTATCTAACTCAAAATTCCGAGTTGTTCCATAGAATATTTCATTCTGAGAGAAACTAAGCCATTGATTATATTCCCGATTCTCCATCCGATTTAAACCAAAACCAGGACCTAGAGTTAATCCAAAGGTTAGAAGGATTAAACCCCCAACTATCATTGGATTTCTAAATTTGAGTAATTTCTTGAAGAAATTGTTGGGTTTTTGACGTTTTCTAAGCAACAAAACTACAGAAGTAACCGGAAATAAAATTGTCCAAGTTAGAAATGATAAGAAGTGAATTGGAAATTCTGCAAAAAAGAGTTCAATATATTGTGCACCAAAATAATCTATTTTTTGTTGAGGTGTAAGATTGAATAACGAATTGTCTATTCCCTCATTGAAAGACATACTTGACCAATTAAACTTCAATTCCTTAAGAAAATAAAATGTGTCGAGATCCCAAACCATAGAGACATTCCATCGATACATTCTGTTATCAAAAGGATAAAACAATAAGACTGGACCTGGATTTAAATCCATTATACTGTGAAGGATAAGGAAAGCACAAGCAATTATTATGGATCGCCAAATTAAATTAGCTTTTTCCCCAATGACTTTTTTCCTAATTAGCTTCTCAAAACTCAACCATCCAAACACTCCGAGAATAATGAACGTAGGCCAAACAATGGAGTGGAAATACGTTCTATGAATGTAGAAAAGCGTATCAACATCGGGTAAAAATGAAAAAAGCGTTAGAAGAGTAAATAGCCATAATTTCTTCTTGAAAATTTGTCGATTCTTCTTACCCATTAATACCCAGACAATTATTGCTGCTAAAGCTATATGTGTTGTTGGTAAAGTCATCAGAAACAAACGTCCTTAGAATATAGTTTACTAGTTTCTTTTTTACCTTTTAGTCAATTCACAAAAAAAGACACTGCTTTAATAACATAAATAAAGAATATTATAAACTGAAGTAGAAAGAAGTAACTTGTGATAGGATAAGTATGACTTTTGAAGCAGTAATTTTCGATGCTGATGAAACGATTTTCAACAATCAAGGAATACATGAAATTGTAACAAAGAGAGTATTAGCTAGTCTAGGATTATCAGAGGATTTAGTTGATCAAGTTCACTCAAAGTGGGATGAATTCTATTTTTCAGAACAATCTCGGATCGTTGAAGAAGTTGGTTTTTGTATAGATCGAGAAAACGCTGGAAGATCCCTAGTATTAGCACTAAAAGAATTTGGTAAAGATATATCTATAGAAGAAGCAGATAACTATTGGGAGTATATGCGACAAGAATATAGTAAGAGATCGAAACCTTATCTTGATGCAATAAGTTTGATTAATTATTTAGAGAAGAAAGGAATCAGGATGGCAATTGTTTCAAATGGTGACATAGAAATTATCCATAAACGTCTTAATAATGCTGGAATAGAACACCATTTTGAATTTGTAATTGCTCCATGCAACGAGTTTCCCATAACAAAACCTGATATGAAGATTTTTCATGAATCACTGTCAAAATTAAAAATCACAGCAGAAAAAACTGTTTTTGTGGGTGATAATCCTAGATCTGATGTGATGGGTGCAAATCGTGTAGGAATGTTTTCTGTTTTAATAGATAGATACGGAGTTAATAGTGAGCTTGAAGGTTTGCAAGTGCCAAATCTAAAAATAAGTTCTTTTGAGGAAATGAAAAGCATTTTTGAGAAATGAGTATCCCTTAAAATTTTTATTCTAAAATACTGATAGGCAACTAGAGTGTAATTAAAATGAAAGCAGTGATTTTCTATTTTAGTGGAACAGGAAATACTTGGTGGGTCGCGAATCAAATTGAAAAAAAATTAACTCAAAGTGGAATTGAAACAAAAAAATATTCCATCGAAGCTGAGGAAATTAGTGATAACAAAAAAGTGCAATCTTTAATAGAAGATGCGTCTATAGTTGGTTTTGGTTATCCGATTTTTGGTTCTGATTTACCATTAACATATATTGATTTTATAAAATCACTATCCAAAAATAAAGGAAAACATGCTTTCGTGTTTACAACAATGATGCTTTTCAGTGGTGACGGAGCTTTAGTTGCTGCTCGAAAACTAAGAAGGAAGGGATTCAGAGTAAAACAAGCAACAAATATTCGAATGCCAAATAATGTCAAATTACCCTATCCTATTGTTAGATCATTTCCAATGTCTAGTGAAGAAGGAATAACTAAACTAAAAGAAAAAGCTGCAAAAAAAGTCGATAAATTGGTTAAAAAAATAGTAGAGGGAAAAAGATGGTTGCAAGGCTGGGATCCAATCAATGTTTCTGGTGGTTTATCGCAAAGAGTACCTATGAAATTAATCGGTTGGACAAGATGGGCTCGTAATTATTTCGTAGAAAAGGAAACGTGTACAGAATGCATGCTATGTGTAGAATATTGCCCAACGAACAATATTCGATTTGAGAATGAAGAATTTGTTTGGGGCGATGACTGCAATATTTGTTTGAGGTGTTATAATCTCTGTCCAGAAGATGCTATCCAGTTTAAAGAAGGAACTTTAAACAAAGAGAAATATCCTCGTTACAAAGGACCTGGCAATGGATTCAATCAAAACAAATTGAAGGAGTAAAAACCAATATCCCCCTTTTCTATTTTTTAACTAAAACCTATAGTTTTATAAATTCTATAATTGGAAATACAAATCAGACCTTTGGGTGTGTAGTAAAGCCTGGACAATGCGCCCGCCTGCGGAGTAACATTGAGTGTTTGCTCTTTGTTTCGCTTTGGGAGATCGGCGGTTCGAATCCGCCCACACCCGCCATTTCCATTTAGATATGAAATAGATTATACCTTTTTAATTTTGAGTTTTGAATTAACTATTAATCTTTTACTAATCATAGTAATTCCCGCTAAACCAGCAATTAGAACAATAGAATAAACAGATAATGATTTTGTTGACTGATACTTCAAATCAGCAACACTAATAGATTTGTAATACACAAAATTTGAAGTTTCAATTCCATCTCCTTCTGGAAGAATCTTTGCTAATTCCTCTTCTAAACTTAGCTTAGCAACTCTTTCATAATTCCGATCATGGTAAATGTAAATTTCTCGATTAACAAGGTCAAAGATATTACTATACCTTGTTCTATATTCTCCTTCACCATGTACTGCATCCAACACATCGCTACATGCTTCAATTGTTAGGTTGTCTTCTGTTGTGATATCTTCTAGCATAGAACATGCAGTATCATACCGTTGACATGGATACAACCCATTTTCAGTATTGGCTAAATTGAAATTAGTTGACACCAAGTATGATGAATCACTAATTCGTGTGAAAGCAAAATTTCCATCTGCATCTACACTAACAACAACTGCATCTCCAGATGCATCCGCAAAATGAATTTGACACCTCATATATATATCAAAATAATGTGTTGTAAACCATTCAATAGTCTCATTTACTGTACTATATTCCCAAAGAATTTCATAAAAAGGGTGAGTATATGGAAAGGTTAATCCTGACGAGTAGTTAATTAATGTTGGTGGTAATCCATTTGCATCAAAACATAATCCCTTATCATTCATTCCTCCTTGTGGATCACCATCTACATTGGGATCATCGTTATTGTCAAATCCGAAAAATACTGCCCCATTTATTTGTTTATATCCTGATGAAGTATATCTTTCTTGACTTGGAATTAACCATATATAGGTTCCATCATATTTATAATCTTCATTATTACCGAAATATACCTTTTCACCAATTGTAGTTGTGAAAATTGTGCAGGACTCTGGAATATGTATTCCACTTTCACCATTTGATTCACTGATGCTGCTTGAGTAAGTTATACATAAAATATTGATTAATGCGAAAACAATTATGATTTTTGTTCCTAATCTTACCTTGCCCATGTCTTCACCAACTTGATGAGGACATTTAATTTATAATACGTAACCATTAGTCTTGTTTTCAAATGGTTGAAAAAGCTGTTTTGAAGCATATCACAAGAATTGACGGATTAAGATGAGCGGCGGTTCGAATCCGCCCACACTCGACACTTTTCATTATTTCTTCTTTTTGTAATATTTCATTGCTTCTTCTTCTTTTCCAGGCTCAAAATTGTCCCAGAACTCCTTCGGTGGATGCCGTAAATCATAGTCTATTCGAGTATCATGTAAGACTCGAGAACAATAAGAGTCTCCTTGAATTATCGTATGTTCCATTGTGAGTATAATATTTTCATTGGTAGTTCCCCTGAATTTCTGGTAATCACCATAACATGCAACAAGATATTTGAGTTCAACATCTGTAAGATCTACCATCGTATCAGCCAACGTTGGACAATTCTTATTTTTGAAAGCGTATTTCCCATCTTCCAACATAGTGTGAACCAAAACCCATTCAGAAGAAGTGGTATCTCCAGATGTTCGATCTTCTAATCTTTTCTCAAGACTAACAAATTCCCCTCTGGAAGTAGGAGGATGCTCTAAATAGTAATTGGTTATGTAATGCTTGAACAATTTCACTGCTTCTTCTCTATCAATGGTTTCTGTCAATGCTTGTAAGAAGTAATAAGAATGGTATATCCACGCTTGTATGAGTGCTTTCTTGGTAATTTTAACTTCAGGCATATCCAAGACATTTTTCTCTTTGGCTTGTAGGAGATTAATAAAATAATTGAGAGACACTTTAATTAAATCAGGATATTGACTCAAATAAATGTACTTTACAAGTATCTTTTTGATTTTTTCAGAAGGTTTTTCAAATAAATTATCTTCTGCTAATCCCTGATATTTCTTTACTAAATTTTTAACATATTTGGTTATTATTTCTGGTTTTTCTTTAGATACAAATCCAATAAAATAATCAAGTTTTTCCAAAAACATATTCTCAATATTTTCTAACGATTTAAAATCAACAATTTCTTCCAAGTAATTTTCTCTAAATGTTCCTGTCTGTACAAACTTCATTTCTTTCCCTCAAAAGTGTTAATGTCATTTTCTTCTCATCGAACTTTCAATATTAGCTAATTATTTGTAAATTCTTTTATAAAAATTCTCATCTTGTGAGAAATTCACTGTAGTTTTTTCGAGAACTATCTAATAGTGAATGCTTGTGGAAATCACTTTTCCTTTTTCTGAAAACTTGATCCCCTCTAATTCTAATAAAGCACGTTTCATAGCTAAACCACCCTGATATCCACCAAGTTCTCCGTTGCTTTTAATTACTCTATGACAGGGAATAAAAATTGGGAATGGATTTCTTGCTAATGAGTTACCAACGACTCTCGCTCCATTTTTTAAACCAATATGGTTAGCAATACGCTTGTAAGTGCTTATCCAACCTCTCGGAATGTTATATTCAGCAATTAATACTTTCTTCTGAACTTCAGAACATCTATCAAAATCCAATACGGACAAATCGAATTTTACTTCTTCTCCACTAAGAAATCGTTGAATGTGTTTTCCTTGTTTGTTAATTAGTGCTGCAGAACTTGGTTCACTATCCGGAAAAAATCCCAATGTTTTTTCTTCCGCTGATAACTTCTTATCAGAAACAAACATACGTTGGATACGTATTTTTCCTTCTATCTCTTTCCAAATTATGGTAAAATCACCAAAAGAAGAAGAAAAGGTACAATGCAAATGAATCATATTTTCCCACAGAAATTTGTTAATATAAATTTTCTTAAGAGAAACTTCTTTTAAGAATCATCTTTTAATGTAATTAACAAATAAGCTAATTTTTGTGTGATAATATAGGAGTAATTTCCCTTGGCAAAGTATCGTTGTACAGTTTGTAATTATATTTATGATGAAGATGCGGAAGGAGTGAAATTCGCTGATTTACCTCACTCTTATACCTGTCCTGTTTGTGGTGCTCCAAAATCTGCTTTTGTTCCTTTAGACAGAAAAAAGAAGACCGAGAAAGCTGAAACTACTGTAGCTGAGAAGATCATTGAGCAATTAGTTTCTTTTGGAGTGAAGCATGTTTTTGGCATTCCCGGGGATTCAAACTTACCATTAGTCAATGCGATTCGTAAAAATGATGATATTGATTTCATTCTCGTCAGGCACGAAGAGACTGGGGCATTCATGGCTTCAGCTCATGGAAAAATCACCGACAAGTTAGGTGTCTGCATGTCTATTGCTGGACCAGGTGCAACTAATATGATAACTGGTCTCATGGATGCTGCGACTGATAGAAGTCCAGTTTTAGCTTTGGTTGGGCAAATACCTGAAGTGTATCTTGGAAGTGAAGCTTTCCAAGAAATCGATCAAATCGAGCTTTTTAGGCCGTTTTCTGAATACGCAGAAACTGTTGCTCGTTCAAATCAAGCTATCAAACTTACTATGATGGCTGCGAAATACGCTCTCAAGAAACTGGGTTTATCTGTTCTTAGTTGTCCTACAGATGTTCTAGCAGATACAATTGATGATTCAATTATTCAACCGGAAAAGCGCTTGTTCAAAAGCGAAGTCGTTGCAACAGATGATGAAATCAAGAAAGCTATTGAATTAATCAATGGTTGTAAGAAACCAGTCGTTTTTGGTGGTTGGGGTTCACGTCACTGTGGTGAATTGCTTCTTAAATTAGCTGAGAAATTAAAAGCACCAATTGCTACAACATCTCGAGCGAAAGGCGTAATTCATGAAACTCATGAGTTAGCTTTAGGCGTGTTAGGATCAATAGGTACAAAACACGCAGCAAAAGCAATTCAAAAAGCTGACTTAATTATCATAATTGGTTCCGGTTTCAGGCAAGCAAATCTCGTTCCGAAGGGTGTTAAGATTCTACAAATCGACAATGATACAACAAGAATTGGTAAAACCTTTGATGTCGATGTTGGATTAGTTGGTGATGCTGGCTTAATTTTACAAAAACTGGTTCCTCTTGTTAAAGAAAAAACAGAAGACAAAAAGTTCTTAGCTGAAGTCAAAAAGATGCGAGCTGAACATTTAGAGGAACTTGAGATAGAAGGGAAAGATCTCTCAATACCAATTAATCCTGGATTCGTTATTCAAGCACTTAGAAGGAATTTCAACAAAGATGCAATTTTTACCGTTGATGTTGGTGATCATACTTATTGGTTTTACAAGAAGTTCATTTGTGAAGGACAGAGAACGTATTTGAATGCCAATATTGCCAGTATGGGTTTTGCTTTACCCGCAGCTTTAGTGGCAAAACTTGAATATCCTGAGAAGCATGTTGTCTGCGTTACTGGTGATGGTGGATTTGCTATGTTGATGGCTGACTTTACCACAGCTGTACGAGAGAAATTGAACATAGTTGTTGTTCTGTTTAATGATGGAGTTCTAAAGAACATTAAGAAGGAATTGCTTCGAGATGATTATCCTGTTTTTGGAGTAGAATTTCCAAATCCCAATTTTGCAGAATTCGCAAATTCTTGCGGTGGTTTCGGGATTAGAGTAAAAGATCCTAAGAAATTAGATGAAGCTTTTGAGAATGCATTACAATCAGGAAAACCAGCATTAATCGAAATAATCTCAGATCCTGATAAAATGGCTGCATCAACAAAACGAGTGAACTAAAAAAAAAGAAAAGAAAGAAAGAGAAAATCAAAGATTTTCTCAGACTTATAGGTAAAATGGTATTGCTACGTTGCCGTCGAATTCTTGTGGAAGGTCTTTGCGCGTATATGGGTAAATGGATACTGCATAATCGAATATTTCTTCCATAGAAATGCTCATGCTTCCACCGAAGTGTTCTTGCCAAGCTACCTCTAAGAAGAAGTAAGTCCATGCACCATTTAGACCAGGTGGATAATCGTATCCGTATCCTTTTGCTGTACAGGTTGCTGCTATGTAACCGTTTGCGCTATTTGCATTAGACATAACTCCGTTCATACCGCCAGAATTGCAATGATCAAGAAAGATGAACCAATTACAAACAGCTCCATCATAGATGGCTTTTAACTCATCATCATAGATGTAACCGTCGTAACCATTCTCACCAGAACCACAATCCCACATACATAGGAATGAATCTTTAACTCTTCCTCTGGTGGCTCCACCATGTCCGCTTGTGGCAAAGACTACTAAATCGTTGTCATCTGCGATGGAAAGATAGTATCCCAATGCTTGTCTAACATTGTCTTCTGTAGCTAATCCATCAAATTGTGGGTAATTGTTGGTGTGATCACCAAGCACTGTGCAAGTGTATCCATTAACACTTAAATGATTATACCAATCAGTAGCATCTTCATCACAATATGAAAGATCACTTATTGCTTCATAGTCTGAAATACCAACGATAACTGCATATTTGTTTACTACACTGTCTCCTGCATATACAGAGTTAACAACAAGTAACATTGAACCAATGAACATTGAAGCAAAAATCAAACCGAATATTGTTTTTTTCTTCATAAAATCAACTCTTTTCCTTCACCTTTTAGAGAGTGACAACAATGGATATATTAAAGATGACTTATAAAGGTTTTTTAAATAAACCGAATTAACTTATCTATCATGGTATTTAAAAGGATGCGATTTTTTAAGATAAATATATTAAGGGCTTTAAAATAATCTAAGTAGTTATTTTATGAGAAAGAGGATATTAAAATGAAAACTCGTAGTAAAAAATTCCTTAGTATTATTTTCCTATTATTTTTCACATTCCTTATTATTCCTACATCTGTTTTAAGCACACAAGGATATCCAATGAGAAATCCATCTGTCTATGAAATGTCGTTCATTCATGCTGAGTACTTAGATACTGATTTTGATGGTGCAGAAGACGACACCAGATTCTCTGTCAATGTGTATTTCAATCCTGATTATTTTGATGGTTCACAGATAAGACTTGATTGTCTCTTTGAAATTGTCCTTCCTTCAAACTCAACTTTTACCTTCAAAGGATATATTAGATTTGATTCGATTTCATGTGTAATTCAATTTGATGTTTACAATACTGTTACAGAACCAGGATGGTATACGATCAACTTTTCTTCTCATGTAAGAATTCAAAACATAAAGTATACGTGCTTTTGCAGTATAATCTTTGATCCCCCAACCGGCACAGGAGAAGGCGGAGGAACCCCCACAATAGGTCTAAACATAGGATAGTTAAATTATGGCTATAGAAGAGAGAGATTTAGAGCTCCTAATTGCTATGCAAGAAAATCCACTTGCACCTGCTTCTAAATTAGCAAAATCTGTTAATCTTTCTACTCCTACAGTCATAACTAGGCTTGAGTTGTTGAAAAAAGACAAATCATATTATAACGTCTTTGCAAATTTGATTCCAGATACCCTTGATTTAGAAATAGTTGATGTGTTAATAGAAATCGATAGTATAGAGAATGTAGAGTACTTTGAGAAGCAGATTTGTTACAACCATCCTTATACTCTCTTCCGCATCCGCTGTTTTGGTAATTTCAATGGTTTATATGTGCAATTTCGTATTCCTAAAAATTCCCAAGAATTACTACTGGACTTACTCAATCAATTGAAAAAGAAAAATAAAATTCAGAATTACATAATACCTATGATTCCCTCTAACGCAGAAACTATTTACACTAAAGCTAATCTCAAGAATTGGACATCAAAACTGATGCGTTGGAATTTTGATTGGAACGTTTGGATACAAAAAATAGATTCAGTAGATTCTAAAAGAATCGAAAGAACAACTGAGAAATCTCTTCTACTAAAACTGGATGCTCTTGATATTGCCTTATTACAAGAATTAACGATGGGTGCTCGTCGAAAAAACACTACTATTATGGATTCTTTACAACTAGATAGATCAACTGTAGGTCTTCAGCAAAAAATCAGTCGTAAGGTCAAGTTCTTGGACGAAAAGATAATTTCCCAATACATGGTCTTCCTTCGCTGGGAAGCTTTTGAAATCTATAATTCATTCTTAGTTCAGTGTGAATGCGACGAAAAAACAGCAAATAAACTTCAAAATCTTTTGATAAAAGATCCAATTCCTTTTGAATCGACTTTTAAGATAACAGAGAATGGTTTCTTGTGGTATTTGAGATGCCCTGCCTCTCATTTCTCGGACATCTCTGCTATCATTTGGAGTGTTAGCAAGAAGGTAAAACTCTTTTACTTAGATTACAAGAAATCAGAATTTTATGGTCTATGGAAAGGAGCTTTTGATGCTTCTAAACACCAATGGTCCACTGATTTGATGAAAAAGGAAAAAATACTCTAAAAAATAACTTCTATAATTTCCTTGTTCTGAAAGAGTTTTTTAGGGTACGAAATACCCATATCCGAATAGAGTTTCGGTGGAACAGAAATATCCGCTACATATAATTCACCCAGAAAAGGATGAGTTTTCTTATTAAGAAATGCAGTTTTAGGTAAAGCCAATGTAAGTGTAGCTTTAGCATTAATTACTGGTTTGTAGATTTCTCCTTTTGTCCCTTCTATTCCTGAAGGAATATCTAAACTGATAATCGGTAGATTTGATTTATTTACAGTAGTAATCAAATTAGCATAGTTTCCTCTCGGATTACCTTTCAAACTATACCCAAGTAATGCATCAATTATTACAGTATCAATTGCTGTATGTTCAAGTCCCTTTAACTCACTATCATATGCAATTTCAATGTCTACATTCTTCAAAATACTAAGCTGTTTTTTTGGAACATCTTTCAGTGAACTTTCTTCACTAGCTAGTATTACTTTTGTATCATAACCCCAACTGTGAAGTCTTCTTGCTGCCGCCAATCCTCCACCCCCATTATTTCCTTTTCCTGCTAAGATTATAAATTTCTCAGCTTTCGGATAGAGGATTCTACATAAATTTGCTAGACTATGTGCAGCGTTTTCCATCATCTGAATTAAAGAAATTCTATATTCTTCTATCATTAATCTGTCAACTTCTCTCATTTGTTCAACTGTTACAAATGGTATAGAATTCGCTGGAAAAATTGGGAATAGAAGTTTCATAAACAAACAAGACGAATAAAATTAAAAAATGCTCTTGTTGAAATTCTTAGATTGAAAGATTAATATTTGTTAAATACTAACGTTGTTGTTAGCAAACAACGATTATATGATTCGGGTGCAGTTCATGGTAAGATTTCTCACAAAAGTCATGTTGGTTTTAGAGCCAACCATTCTGAAGGACCAATACCATGAACACCTTAGAGAGATCACTGCTCATCACAAAGGGAATTTGCTTCAATTAATAGGTGTAGATCCAATTGTTTTTCGAACCAATACTTCACGGGGGGAAGTTGATTTACAAATATGGGTCACAACAGTCACTGGGACACCTTTGAATCGAGTAATTTTACCCTTCTACTTTGTGGGAGCAAGGAAATACATTTTCATGTGCGGATCCAAGAATGCACACAATTTTGTGAAAAATACTCTGGAGATTGTTCAAGACAAAATAAATGCTCTTTACGAGATAGTAATACTTACACCAAAAATCGAAGACAAAAAAGCTTATTCACAAATGAAAACTAAATTTAGAAAAGTTTTCAGAGAAAAGTACCTTGAGAATTTTTCATTTCATCAATGGGCAAATCTAGATGATATTTCATCCCTTCTAAGAGATTTAGTAGAAGATATAGTTGTCAACATACAACGTACGATATCATATATTCCAATAGGGTTTGACTTGGAAACTGTTGAGGATATAGCAAAGAAACAAGGGTTTGTGGTTAATGAAAAGCATGAAGTATTATTCAAATTAGATGATATCTTCTTCCGGGTAAATTTACAAAACAATGATGTTCACGCTGAAATATCTGATTGCGTTGATTGTACTGAAAAATGCAAAGCCATAAAGAAGCTATGTATTGAAGTCGCAAATGATGGATTTGCTACACTAAGGGGATTAGGTGATCTTAGAATACTTTCGATTCTTTTCGCGATCAAAGATGGTTCAGTTTTAAATATTAAAGGTACGAAACCACAAGAAGATGTTTCAGCGCAAATTAAGATTCTTCGAAAAACATTTGCAAAAAATTGCAAAAAGAAAAGAAAATAAAGTTACGGAGAGAAAAACCTCTTACCGTCTTATTAGTTTATTTTTTTAATAATCCTTTCTTCTTCAAGAATGGTTTAAGAACATCCATTAAATCAGGATGACCGATTTCTTGCAAGTCATACTTTACTCTGACGGTTTCATGCTTTATGTTGACGATTCGTGCTAAATCGATTGGTGTTCCTATCAGAACTAAATCACAATCAATGTCATTAATTGTTTTTTCTAGTTCGTCAATTTGTTTCTTACCATAACCCATTGCTGGAAGGATAATTCCTAAGTGATTGTATTTTTCAAAAGTTGCTTTGATGGAACCAACTGCTTTTGGTCTTGGATCTATGAGTTCCTTAGCTCCGAATTTCCAGGCTGCAAGTGCTCCCGCACCATATTCCATATCACCATGGGTTAGAGTTGGGCCATCCTCTACAACAAGAACTCGTTTACCCTTTATTTTCTCATAACCATCAACAGTCAAGGGAGAAGCTCCATCAATCACAGTTGCTTTTGGATTGACTTTCGCAATATTTGATCTTACAATTGCAATGTTTTCTCTATCAGCAGTTGCCATTTTGTTGATTATAACAACATCTGCAGTTCTTAGGTTAACTTCACCCGGATAATAACTAACTTCATGACCAGGTCGGTGGGGATCTGTTACGACAATTTCTAAATCTGATTTATAGAATGGAAAGTCGTTGTTTCCACCATCCCATAAAATAATATCAGCTTCTTTCTCTGCTTCTTTTAGAATCAGTCCATAATCAACGCCTGCGTAGAGAATTATACCATTCATTATGAGTGGTTCATATTCCTCTCTTTCCTCTATTGTACAACGATATTTGTCTAAATCATCTAAAGTTGCATATCTTTGACAAGCTTGTGAATTTAGGTCCGGATCATAAGGCATAGGATGACGAATGGCTACTACTTTTAGACCCATTTTGGAAAGGCTAACTGCGATTTTTCGACTAGTTTGACTCTTTCCACATCCTGTTCTAACAGCACAAACAGATATAACAGGTTTCGAGGATTCAATTGAGGTTTTCTTCTTTCCGAGCATCCAAAAGTTGGGTCCTAAGCCCATTACCTTAGAAGCTAAATGCATAACATAATCATAAGGTAAATCACTGTAGGAAAGAACACAAACATCTGCTTTTGTCTTCTCAATAACTTCTTCTAATTTTACTTCATCAAAAATTGGGATTCCCTTTGGATAAAGCTTTCCTGCAAGTTCTTTAGGATAAGTTCGTCCTTCTATATCAGGGATTTGTGTTGCAGTAAAGGCAACGACTTCATAATTCTCATTATCTCTAAAATAGGTGTTAAAATTATGGAAATCTCTTCCAGCTGCTCCCATAATGATAACTTTTGTAGGTGTCATTTGGTTTCTATCTCCAATAACAATTTCATTAAAACATCAATGAGTAAATTTCAAACGAAAAGAGGATTTCATGATATATAAAAAATAATTGGTCAATTCACTAAAGAGAGTAAATGGCGTTTTTCAGTTTTTATTTTGCAAAAACAGCTTAAAATCTCTTAAAAAAGCATTCCACGAAACAAACACATTATTTTTAAAGTAAAATTAGTTAATAAGTTCTATTCAGTAAAAAGAAAGAAATTTTCACATTCAATTATGTCTTGTATAGAAAATTAATTAAATCGAAGAAAATTGTTTAATAGTACTATAATAGAAAATAATAGGCGGAATTGTTTCGGAGATAAGAAAATGAGCGATACAACCTTTGAAGAAGAAGAACTGCGTCCTCCTGAAGAAGAAGGCGTTTTACTTGACGTCCGTGGAATTCGGACCTATTTCTTTACCGAGGAAGGCGTTGTTAAAGCACTTGAAAACGTCGGGTACAAAGTTTATGAATCAAAAACCCTTGGAATTGTAGGCGAATCAGGTTGCGGAAAATCAGTTAGTGCTTTGTCTGTTATGGGCATTGTTCCTGACCCACCAGGTAAAATTATTGAAGGAGAAGTTTGGTTTAGAGGCGAAGATTTAAGAAAGAAATCTGATGCAGAAATGCGCACCATTCGTGGTAACAAAATTGCTATGATCTTCCAAGACCCCATGACTTCACTTAATCCTGTTCTTACTGTTGGAGACCAAATCATGGAAGCCATTAGGCTTCACCAAGAAGTAGATCTTCAAACTGCAAGAGAAAACGCTATCAAGATTATGGACTTAGTTGGTATTCCAAGTGCAGCTGATAGAGTTGATGATTATCCATTTATGTTCTCTGGAGGTATGCGACAAAGAGTTATGATTGCTATGGCTCTTTCATGCAATCCAGAATTACTAATTGCTGATGAACCAACAACAGCATTAGATGTTACTATTCAAGCACAAATTTTGAACATATTCAAGGCTATTCGTAATGAGTTCAACATGTCTATTATGCTCATTACTCATGACCTTGGAGTTATTGCGGAATTGTGTGATTATACTACCGTTATGTATGCAGGTTATATTGTAGAATATGCTTCAACTATTGAAATTTACAAGAACCCAATGCATCCATATACTATTGCATTATTAGGTGCAATTCCAAAACCGGATACAAGAAAAGATGATGATTTAACCATCATTCCTGGATCTATTCCGAATTTAATTGCTCCACCAGAGGGTTGTCGATTCCACCCACGTTGTTCACATACTATGGACATCTGTAAAGTAGACATTCCAAAACTACGACAAGTTGCTCCACACCACACTGTTAGATGCCATCTATTTAACAAATATCCTGTTTCAGAAGTCGAAGAGTACACAGAAAAAATGCGCGAAATATACGTCGATGACCAACTTGATATCATTGCTGAAAAAGGCTTCCGAAAACGAATGGACAGAGTCCGACAACGATTTTTCAAGAAAGAAGAAAAAGAAGAAGAAGATTTAGGATAGAACTATTGAAGCAAATAATTGCTTCTGCTATTTTCTTCTCTTTCCGCCTATTTTTTTTTATTTAAATCTTTAGTGATTTCAAGCGAAATAATTAAATGATAATGCAGCTTCTATATTTGAAACCCCACTAAAAAATATCAATTAAATATTTGAGTGTAAACTAAAATGACAAAAATACCTCGGATAAATATTTATGAATGTGCCGGATGTGGTCTTTGTACATTTGCCCTTTCTGAAGTTTTTCGGATGGCTCCGGAGGGTAGGTCTGAAGTGTATGCTCCAAATAAAGCTGAAAAAACAGCAATTCAGAAAGTCATAGATAATTGTCCTGTCGGAGCTGTTCATTGGTAT
This sequence comes from Candidatus Heimdallarchaeota archaeon, assembly GCA_019058165.1. Classification (GTDB taxonomy): domain Archaea; phylum Asgardarchaeota; class Heimdallarchaeia; order JABLTI01; family JABLTI01; genus JABLTI01. The sequence goes on along the minus strand of JAHLVZ010000001.1, from coordinate 39,624 downwards.
GATGATGGGAAGTAAGACCAAAGAAAAAGAACTATTTAGATTTCTGTATTGTTAATTTTAACCGGTTCTGAGAATTAAATGATAACCAAATTGTGTTTTTACAACTCCGGAAATTTTTCCTTTCTCAAGTGCAAAAGCAGCTCGCTCAAATTCTTTTGCCATTTTACCTCGACCAAATTCTCCTAAATTTCCACCTCTTTTCTTTGAAGGACAAGTGGATTTTTCTCTTGCGAGTTTAGCAAAGAGATTTGGTAATTGTTTTGGATTTGCTGATTTGAGTTGGTTTAAAATCTCTTCAGCTTTGGAATGTTTTTCTACAAGGATATGTGATGCTTTTACTTTACTCACTTTTATTTCACCTGAAATTATTCATTCAATTTTTCCTTATTAATTGTTGTATTTTTTTTCCCCGTAATATATGAATCTATTTGTAGTTTACTGTAATTTTTGAAATCTAACAAAAGACTATTTATTCTAATATTTAGTTCATCCTTAATCTCAAAACCTAAACCTTAAAATTCATTTGTTTTGTTGAGTATCTTAGGATGGTTAGAAAATGTTACCAGAATTCGTTGAAATCGCCCATGGTGCTGGCGGAAAAAAAATGGATGAGATGTTAGAAATTGTCATGAAAAACATCAAGCTCAGAAAAGTTGGTGATGGCATAGGATTAGATGAAAAAGATGATGGAGCAACTATTCCTATTGGAAAAAATCGAATAGTCACATCTATTGACGGTCACACTGTTCATCCGATATTTTTCCCCGGAGGAGATCTTGGAGAGTTGGCTATAACCGGAACGATCAATGATGTCTGCGTGATGGGGGGAAAACCATTAGCGATTCTCTCGAGTATAATTGTTGAAGAAGGATTTCCGATTAAAGATTTGCAGAAAATAGTGGATTCAATTGCAGCAACTGCAGAGAAAAATAATGTAGCTATAGTTGCTGGAGATACCAAAGTTATGCCTAGAGGAACTTTGGATCAAATGATCGTTGTTACTGCTGGAATAGGGATTATAGAGTCTGACGACTTAGATATTCGAGATTCAAAGCTTCAACCAGGAGACAAGATTCTCATCTCAGGTACTGTCGGTGACCATGGTATTGCACTTATGGCAGGGCGTGAAGGAATATCCTTTGAGACTGAGCTTGTATCCGATGTCACCTCTGTCCAAGATATAGTAGAAACAGCTTTAGCAATTGGAGGGGTAGTTTCAATGAAAGATCCTACAAGAGGAGGATTAGCTTCAGCATTAAACGAATTCGCAGAAAAATCAAACGTTAGTCTTTGGCTAGAAGATGAAAAGATCCCTATAGACCCCGCAGTAAATGCTGCAAGTGAAATGTTAGGTTTAGAACCTCTTGGGGTCACTTGTGAAGGGAGAGTTTTATTTGGCATCAAAGCAGATAAAGCAGAAGCGGTTTTAGAAGCAATAAAGAAAACGCCAAATGGAGCTAAAGCAGCAATTATTGGTGAAGTTAAAGCAGATAGACCTGGTTTTGTATTCTCCAAGACAATTGTAGGGGGTCATAGAATTATTGAGAAACCAATTGGAGAACAAATTCCAAGAGTTTGTTGAAAAGAAATGTTGTGTAATTATATTTGATTAAGCAAACAAAATTTAAAAGATAAAGGATAAAATATTCATAAAAAGTCTTTTAATCATGAAATTATTGATTAATGATAATAACTTAAACAATCTATTGTTCCAGTTGATACTACCGGAGGAAGAATCTTGAAAGTAGCAGATATAATGACAACTGATCTTGTGTGCGCAAAGGTACCAGGTACAAGAGAAGAATTATTCGTTTTAATTCGAGAAACAGATTTGACATGCTTTCCAGTAATTAAAGGAGATACTGACGAATTAGTTGGTATCGTCACAGAAACAGACATAGTAAATAAGCCATCAGAAACACAACTAGCTCTTTTAATGACTAAGAAACCCATGACGGCAGCGAAAAAAGATCTTATTTCAGATGTCATCCCCATTCTTACTGATAATGGCTTCAGACAACTTCCCGTTATTTCTAATAAGAAACTGGTTGGTTTACTAACAATAGGTGATATTATTTCTAAAGTAATTGCCATAGCTTCTTCTGAAAAAACCATAGAAGAATATATGTCAAATCAAATTTTAGGCATATGGCAAGAAACACCTTTGCCTGTTTGTCAGAAGATAATGGAGTTTTCAAACGCTGAAGCAGCCATTATATTTGATGATGCTACTGAAATGGTTGGTATTGTAACCATGGTTGACTTTGTAAAATTCTTTGAAGCCATTAGTAGTGAAAAACGAAGTGATATGACTGCTGGTGAAGGAAAAGAAGGTAGTTGGGACGCTGTTTCCACAATCATTGTCCATACCAAGGATTTAGTTCTCCCAAATGTTCCAGTAAAAGACATCATGACAAAAGAAGTAATAACTACTTTCAGTAAGGCAACATTAAGTGAAGTCGCGAAAAAAATGACAAGAATGGCACTTTACCAAATCCCTGTGGTGGATGCTAAAGGTAATGTTGTTGGCATTATACGTGATTTTGACTTGTTAAAAGCTTACGCTGGAGAGAAGATATAAATCGTTTCATATCTCAATTACTATTCCCATACCTTTCCCTTGAATACCCTCTCCTCGACAACCAATGAACAACTATTTTCGAGAACAGTTTCACTCTGTACTCTGGGTAAGTATAAAAATTCTGGAAGTACTTCTGCTCTCGCAGGACCTTTTCTACTAATTGTCCACATTGCGGACATCAACGCTTACTTTTTTTATCCTCCCTAGCTATTCGTCGCCAATCAATTAACTCCTCAAAGACTGATTCTTCAAGAAACTCAAAGGATATCATTCCAAAGTAAACCTATTATGTGTTTTGTTCTGGTGTGGATTGCGCTTTTACTTACTCTGAAACTAAACCAATAAATAGAAAATTAACTATAAAATCAACAAAAAAATGATAAAATGGAAAAAACTTTTAATAAGAGGAGAGAAAATCAAACAATTACAATTAATCAATGACTTACCAAGGAGGAACCAATTTGTCTAAAGGCAAACAAGATGGAAACGTCGTCTTCATAGGGTCGAAGCCCGTGATGTCTTATGTGCTCGCGTGCATTACTCAGTTAAACGAAGGCAATAATGATTTAATCCTAAAAGCTCGTGGAAGAGCTATTAGTCGTGCTGTTGATACTGCTGAAATTATTCGTCATAGATTTGTAACAGATGCTGTCATAAAAGACATTATTATTTCAACTGAACAAATCGAACGAAGCGAAGGCGGTACCGCAAATGTCTCAGCAATTGAAATAATTATCAGTAAAAAGAAAGGCAAGTAATCCCTTTCGCTTTTTTATTTTTCTTTTTTTTCTTATTTTTTCTACATTTTTATCCAATAAGATCGTCTACTCGAGCGACAATTAGTGGAACAAGTAATTCATCTTTACTTAGGGAACCATGTGTTGCGTTTAGCCCTAAATTGTAGATTGGGTCATAATTACCTGAGTGACCAAAATAAATTGAAGCGTTTTTACCCAGTACCACTTGAACATCTCCAAGTCTTTCAATTATTTTTTGATTATTTGCTCCTTTGCCCATGAATTTATGATACTCTTTTGGAGTAATTATTAATCCTTTATCACCAATTTTATTCGCAAACCAATCAGCTACTTCTTCGTGTTTACTTTCTTTGGAATACAGATGAATTACTCTACCACTTCTCCCCCTTGATTTTAGCAGAGATGCTAATTCTTCTTCTTCCTCACGAGTAACAGTGATTGTCTTTTCTTGAGTAAGATTTTCCTGTCCATGGTCCGCTGTTATAATTACAGCGGTTTGTTTCGCTATCTTTGGATCTAATCTCTTTAGCATTTTAAACAATAATACTTCAATATTTTCAATTTCATCCTTTAGTACTTGACTCTTTGTTGTATAGCGATGAGTTACGCTATCTATTGAACCAACGTAGATATCTAAGAATCTCCTTGCTGAAGTTGGGGTTTCCAAAATTCTTTTTGCTGCTGCAAAACTATCTATATGACTTGCATATCCAATAGAACAAGGTTTTTTGTACACCAAATGAGATAACCCACTATTAGCAATGTGCGATTCAATCAAACTTGTATAGCTAATAGTAACATCATTAGCCATTGGGAAATCACACCAAACCCAATTTTTTACATTCACTCCAACGCTAGTAAGGTCGAAATGACTTTTCTTCGTTCTCAGAGTTAATGTATCCACAACATTATCGATTTCTGTGAAATTTATTTTCTGACCTACAATTCCATGAACTTTCGGCATTTCTCCAAAACGTAAACTAGCTATACAAGTACTGGTTATTGTCGGAAAAACTGAAGAAAGTGCAAATCCATTTGTTTCGAATTTTGCTTTCAATAATTTAGAGTATTCATTAAATTGTTTCAAACCAAGTGAATCAAGAACAATAAAAACAATGTTTGTAATTTCGGATTCTTTGATTTTCTGCCAACCACTTTTTTTACTGAGACTATCTAATAAGACTTTATTTTTTGGATATTTTTTACCAAATAAAGTTAGTGCCGAAGGAAGTATTTGCGAAATATTATGCTCAAAGTCCGGATAAAATAAATCTGTTCTCCCTGGTAAAGGAGTAAGTTTGAGAAAATCACTCACCATTTTAAAGCCATCTCTCCAAAGATAGTTATTTAATTTCTTAATATTTATTCAACTTTTCCTAAAAAAAGGAAAAAGAATCATTATTTGAATAATATTTAATAAATGCGAAATATCTTTGAATAAAACATGTTCAAAAAAATTTATGATTTAATTTCCAAAGAATTTTCGGGTAAGAATACAAAAGAGGTAATTGGCGGTATAGCAAATTTCCATCGAATCCAATCATCCCCTGGATTTAGAGAAGCCGCTAGTTTTTGTCATAAACAACTTGAGAGTTATGATATACACCTTGTGAAAACCCATAGCTATCCTGCTACTGGAAGTAATAGTTATTGGGGTTGTCCTGTTCCAAAAGAATGGGCTATCAAAAGCGCGACATTAGAGCTTATTGAACCCAATGGAACTAAAAGATATCTTTGCCGTTACTTTGAAAATCCTTGTTCTGTAATTCAAAGATCCAAAGCAACTCCTTCGGAAGGAATAACTGGAGAAGTGATAATTCTACCAAATGGAATGAAGGATGAGGATTTAGAAAAACTTGATCTTAAAGATAAATTCATTCTAACAGATGATCCTGATTTGAAAAGATTGAGATTAATAGCAGTAAACAAATTAGGAGCAGCTGGAATAATCTATGATCTTGTCAGCGAATTAAAACCATTTAGAACTCGAGCTAATTTTCCAACTGCAAGACGGTACACCTCATTTTGGTATGGAACAAAAGGAGATGAAGGTGATGCTCTTGGTTTTGTTTTATCAGCTGAACAAGGAGATGACCTCCGGAAAATCATAAAAGATAATGAAAAAGAAAATGAAAAACTGAAAAAAGAAGGAAAACCAATAAAACAAGTGATGGCACACGCTAAGATAGAATCAAGTTTCTATGATGGAGAAATGGAAGTTGTCGAGTTTTTCATCCCTGGGAAAGAGAAAGGACAAGAAGTTATAGCAGTTGCACATCTCTGCCATCCTAAACCAGGAGCAATAGACAATGCCTCAGGCTGTGGCACCTTAATTGAAGTTGCTCGTGCTCTCAATGATTTAATAGCATCCGGAGAGCTTAAACAACCGAAAAGAGGGATAAGATTTCTCCTAATGGCAGAATTCACAGGAACGTATTGTTATTTAGCTTCTAATGAAAAGAAAATACCGGAATTCATCGCTGGAATTAATCTAGACATGGTTGGTGCAGATCAAACCATTGGTGGCGGTAGAACACTCGTTATGGAAAGAACACACAATGCTTTACCATCTTATGTTAATGATGTCTTGAGTGCTATGTTGTCAGAAGCAAGTAAAGAAGTGACAAACTTCCAAGGAACAGGTGGATACGCTACTTTCAAATTTGCTAATGATCAACCACTTTCAGGTGGATCAGATCACGTTGTCTTAGGTCATCCAGACGTAGGAATCGGTACCCCGATGTTTATCCAATGGCCAGATCGTTATTATCACACAGGAGAAGATACAATAGAGAAAGTATCAGTTGATATACTTCATCTTGTAGGTTCCTTAACAGCTACTTATTGCTACTATTTAGCAAATGCAGAGTTACCAGACATTCTATGGGTGGCTAGAGAAGTGGATGTAAAAGGAAAAGGAAGAATAACGAATCTTTGTAAAGATTTGCTAAATAATTTTCTAATAAAGTTAGAATCTATAGGTGAAACTCCTGAAAAGAAAAAGGAAAACGATAAACCTATGGCTTTAACAAAAGAGCAGCTGGTTTACCAATTTCTAAAGAAAATTGAATCACAAATTCTCTTTAGAAGGGATCGAGAACACCAAGCACTGGATTCCGTGGTATTATTAACAAAGAATAAAGAAGAGAAAGAAGTCCTGATGAACCTTCTCAATGAAATGAAAGAAGGAATTACTACTCATGCACTAGCAGAAATCAATGATACAAAAGTAGCAGTAAAACAAATCACTGAATCCATGAATATTAAAAAAGAATCACTACCAAAAAGAAAGAAAGACAAATATGATATTTTTGCTAAGAAAATGATTCCAATAAAACTAATCAAAGGACCTATTTCTGGTTTGAGTTTGATGGATGTGTCCTATACTGACGACAAGCAAATGAAGAAGCTTAATGAAAAATACAAAGGTATGAGTCCAACGCTTTCATCTGCTTTATTCTGGTTAGATGGGAAGCTAACTCTTTCTGAAATTGCAAAATTAGTGGAGCATGATGTAGGAAAAGTAAGTATTCCATATCTTGTGAAATATTTAGAATTCTATAAAGAATATGGATTAATCGATTTCAAAGAAAAAGAAAAATGAAAAAGAAATTGTGGTTGCTAAAACAATTAAAGTTTTACACCACAAGTTTCACAATAAACATCATCTGATTCGATATCAGTTCCACATTCGGGGCATGTACCTTTACTGGTTTCTGTGGAAAAAGCTTCCTTGGAATCGGGTGGAGGAGCATATCTTGTTCCCTTAGGGGCTTCAACTTTTCTTGTAACAGCATCTAAACGAACGAATTTCTCCTTTGAATCTTTATAGATCATTTTAGCCCAAAATACGGGGTAATAGAGAATTTTTCTATCTGTTATTGTTAGTTTCTCGGAAATTACTCTTTGAACATTTTCCGGTTTTTGAGTATATTCGTCAATTATTTCCTTAGAGAATTTCTCAATGTCTACATATTCTTTTGGAATTTCTATGTTATTTGTTCTTAGAAATTGTTCATTCCCTTCAAGCATATTAGCTTCAAGTAAGACGTCTGGGTTAATTGAGCTTCCTTTGTAGTTTCGTGTTTCCATGATATCCTTTTCAATTAGAACATGTTCAATACCTGTTAGTTGAATTTCAGGTTTAGAAACAGATTTTTTACTCTTACCAGATTTAAAGAGTCCATCAAAGAATCCTTTTCTTTTCTTACCCTTAATATCAACTTCTGTTTCTTCTTCCTCAATCTCTTCAGGAACAATAATTTCTTCACCTAGAACAAAAACTGAAACAGCATCATCTATTAAATCAATATCATATGTTCGTTCCGTCAAATAACGAAGATGATATTTTCCTCCAATGAGCATATAAGGTTCATAGCTTTTCACTATTTGTTTAATAACAATTTCAGTTTCCTTCGGTCTGCGGAAAAAACCCTTGAAAGCTTCGACTTTTTCTTTTTCGAAAATTGTTTTTGATTCTTCTTCTGATACAACAGATTTTGCTACTAATATTTTTTTATCTGTTATTTCATCTACTCTTTCTGCACTTGGCGCATCTAAACGATAATCGTATTCTTCACTCATTCTAACTACCTCATAACATATATTTGTACAAGTGTTGATTACTTCAAACACGTTGAAAAATATAACTGAATGTTCCAAACAAAAACTAAAATAGACAATTATTTCCCTTCAAAATCCGGAAGAAATGCTTTCAATTTGTTTATAATGTCTTCTCGAGTATAATTTGGAATGGGTCCAGAGTTAGAGATTTTGAAGGAAGCAGCAGCAGCGGCTATTAAGCCGGAATAATAGCAATCTTTTGTTTTCAAATACTCGAGTAGGAAAGCAGTTATGAATGTATCACCGGCTCCTGTTTCATCAATGACATTTGTTGGAATAGCTGGAATATCATATCTTTTCTGTTTGTGAAAAATGATTGCTCCTTTGTGAGCTTGAGTGATAACTAGCAATTTTACTCCTGCTTTAAGTGCAAGTTTTATTGCTTCCGCTAATCTATTTGTTGCTGTTATGCCTTTCAATTCGGCGTCATCTACCTTTAAAACATCGAGTTTTGGTAAGTACTCCTCATAATTAAGCCATGGTTCAAGGATAACTTTCCTAGTTTTTTCTTCTAGACTTCTTGTGAATCCTTGACCATCTAATGAAACAAAATCGAAAGTTTTTCGGACTTCATTTATCAGGTCAGGCTCAATTTCATTAAAAACAGGACCTAAGTGAATACATTGTGAATCATAATACATTTCAGGAATATCTCTAAAAGAGATTTTTTCAGAAACGGACAGAACTCTTTGTGTTCTCTTACCTTTCAAATCGTATTTATTCTCAAATTTCATGGAAGTAGATCCAATTATCTTGAATCCATTGAGATCCGCATCTAAAGAATTTATAACTTTAAGATTCTTTAAATGAAAATCTGTTCCAACTTTTGACACTACCCCTATAGACTCACCTAATGCTTTCGCGGTAGAAGCTGCATAAACTGGGACACCACCAATAAAGTGTTTGTCGTTTTCATTTGGAATTCTGATCAGATCTTCGGTAATGCTTCCCAGAACAATTAAGTTCGTCATTTTCTAGCTATGAATTACGTCAAGATTCAAAAATGATTCGAACAAATTCTTATCGAAGTTGTTTGTCAAAAAATGAGAATATATAAAATGTGATTTAGACTGGATCTAATTTTCGACCACAATTCTGACAACGAGTATCCGTAGGATAAACTATATGACTACAACGTCGACATCGTGATATTCTTTGACTGGGTCTTTTTGGTCCGGAATCAGTTGGTATAGGAGTTAATGGTTTGTCGCAATTAGGACACTTGGTTTGATGGGGATAAACTATAGCATTACAACGGGAGCATCGTGCAGTTCCAGCAGGAGCTTGACCTTCTGGTTGAGGTGCATCTCTACTTGGACGTGTTGGTGGTGATAATATTCTGTCACAATTACTGCATCGAGTTTCATAATCATATACAATGGCTCCACAGCTAGAACACTTTGCGATCTTTTGTTGAGTTCGTCCTCTTGATTTTTCCTTATCTTGTGGTGGTGGGGGCGGTGGGGATGGACGAGAAGGTGCTTGTGGAGAGTAGGGTTCACTAGTTTGATATGGTTGTTGCGGAACACTATAAGGAGATGGAGATTTTATTGCCGCAGGATTTGGTTTACCACACCCAGAACATTCCTTATCATCTGCTCTTAAAACGGTTCCACATCGTTCGCAAACGGTTTTTCTACCTAAAGATTGTGAATTTCTGTGATCATAAGGAGGATAACCAGTAGGATAACTAGACGAATCAGATTCACCTTGTGGCGGAGGTGGGGGAGGGTAGCCTACATCAATACCGAATTCTGATTCTGTAGATTCAGTTACTCCAAAATCATTAGGTGAAGGACTAGTTGGTTCTGGTTGCTGAGAATTATTATCATTTAATCTAGGTATAACATTACCACATTCTGAGCACATTTCAGCTTCATCGCGGTTAGCAGTACCACAACTGGGACAAAAGATTGTCGTTTTCCTCTACCTCATTAATTTTGTCAGTGTTTGTTTTAATTGGTAACAAACTAATTAAATGTTAGCAAATCGTCAAAATAAAATACATTTCTTTTCCTTTTAGCTTAATAACATAAATTACTTGGTAATATAATATTAAAAGACTGAAAAACGTCAGTTCCCCTCTTCTCGTGCAGCTAACCCATTAATTATTGCTTCTGAAAATAACGGAGTGCAGCATAAACCTGATGGATTCATTGCTACGCAGGCACATTTGACTTTTTCTCGTAAGAATTCAATAATCTCTGACTGTTCTGATAAACCGGTTTCTTTAGCAGCATTGAATGCTTCTTCGTCTGTAATTTTGTTGCAATAACAAGCATATTTTGGATGAGCATCTTTCTTAAACCAAATTGGAACTTTGACATCCTTCGTTGTAAATACCTCAGAAGGTTCTTTACTATAGTAAGAAACTTCACAATCAGGGCTCAAACACAAATAGTATGCAATATCCATAACTCTTTTTTTTGCTTTAGGAATCAATAAGCTGCGAACAGTTAAATTTCTAACTAACTGACCACGTTTAATACATCTGGGACAAGGCGGAGCTACTAATTGTATCTTTGGTAATTTGCTATTTTCTATCATTAAAACCAACATTGTAGATTAACAATTGTTAGATTATTCTGGAAATTAAGCTTTCCTACTAATAAAAAATAGAAAATGTTAAAAATCTGTAAGAATTAGTTTACCAAATTTCCGACGATAAAGCATCCCAAATGATGATTTGGGGATTAAAAATCTATTACTAGCAATTGGAAGTTGTTACAACTATGGGTAAAAATGAATATGATATTGTTATAGTCGGCGCTGGTTGCGCTGGTCCTGCTGCGGCTAAGAAAGCAGCAGAACTGGGCCTTAAAGTGTTACTTCTTGAGAAATCACAAAAACCAGGGGAAAAGAATGTTTCTGGGACCTGTTTGAATATGGCTGCTTTAGTAGATCCTGATCTACAGTATCTCATGAAAGGACCAATTGAACGTGAAATCTATGAAATGCATTCCTTAATGGTGGCACCTGAACGAACTACTATGTTCCGAGAAACACCAAGTGAAGGGATAATTTTACTCTCGGTTCGAAGAGATGAATTTGATGCCTGGCATACGGAATTAGCTAAGAAAGCAGGTGCTGAAGTTAAACTCTCTACAACTGTTATGGATATCATTGAAGAAAATGGTAGAGTTACAGGTGTGGTAACAGATACAGGAGATAAATACTTTGGCAAAGTGATTATTGATGCCGCAGGAGTAAATTCGATAGTTGGACGTAAAGCAGGTTTGATCCCTAAAAGAAAGGGTCAGAATATGATTCTTTACACCATCCTAAATGTCTGGCTAGGAGAAGAGGTAGTGAATGAGCGTTTTGGTAATTCAATCTACTATTTCTTAGCACCAAATTGTCAACATAAAACATGGCCCTGGATCTTTCCAAAGAAAGAAGTAGTGACCATTGGCACAGGTGGCTATATGGATGATAACCTATTCAAAGGAGATATCAAGTCAGTAAATGATTACATGCAAAATCTCATCGATTTACCTTTCATAAAAGAAAAATTGGAAGGTGGAAAAATCGAATCTTGGGGTTTACATCTCGAATACGATGAAGCAATTGAGAAACGAACAAAAGCTGGTTTAATTCTAACTGGCGAATCAGGCGGATTTGTTATTCCATTTCTCGGTGAAGGCATGCCTGAAGCATTCTTTACAGGTATCTATGCTGCAGAAACAGCCAAGAAAGCAATTGATGCAAACGATTTTTCTGCTGAATTTTTGGAAGAGCATTTCATGGAAAAATTCAATGAGAATGTTTTCTTGCAATCATTTCGCTATGTAGCAGAATTCAACAAAAAATCAATTCTTACTATGCTTGATGAAGAAATTGCTGCTATGATGCAGAATGTAATCATTGGTGGCGGGTTCATTAGTAATGCCATTCACTCAAATTGGATGAAAGGAGCAGATGAAGACGACATGAGTCTTGTACAAGATGCCAAGGACTTCTATGAATTTATTCAACCATACAGGCAAGTAGGTCCTGAATCACTTGAAATTTATAAGAAAATGAGGGCTGAAAAATGAAGGTAGAAATGAAAGTTGATTATTATCCTGGAGAAACAGGGGAATTCGTTCGAGTTGATGAAGAGAAATGCTCTGGCTGTGGTGATTGTGCAAAGTACTGCACCCGAAATGTTTGGGTCAAAGATGGTCAGATTTATCGACCAAAAAATCTGAAAGATTGTGCAGAATGCGGGGCGTGCTGGAACATTTGTGATGAAGACGCAGTAATCTTTGAAGAACCTAAAGGCGGTACTGGTGTTCGATTTACTTATGGATGAAATAAGGAGATATCACAATGGTAACAGATGAAGAAATTATTTCAGAAATGAATAAAGTACGAGCGAAACTTGTAGATGAAAAATTAGCAAGGCACTTCAAAACTTGGAACAAAACCATGCAATATTTCTTTACAGACACTGAAGAATTCTGGCACATCAAGTTAGTTAATGGACAACCAGAAGAACCTGTAAAAGACAAAGTTGAGAACCCAGAAATAAGCTATGAAATGTCTACAGCAGATTTCTTCTCTTTAATGCATGGAGAAATTTCAGGTTTGAAACTATACAACCAGAAACGACTAAAAATTAAAGCTAAAATGCCAGATATTATTAAACTACAGAAATTGAACTAAAGTTCATTTTCTCTTTTTTTATTTTTTTATCCATAAAATTTGAAGAGAATTTATAAAGTAAATTGTGATGGATTACTGTAATTTAACAGGAGATTAGACTGTGCCTAGAAGACCAGATGCTGAATTAGTAAAAACATCAAAGTTTCAGGAACTAGAATTTTATATTATGCAAAAGAGACATGAAAGTGTCATTTATGCTGATATGCAAATTGATCTAACAAATACTTTCAAGTTTCTAGAAAAACACAATAAAGACAAGAAGGATAACGAGAAATTAACTCTCTTTCAAATATTTTTGACTGCTGCAGTAAGAACAATCACTCTTCGACCAAAAGTCAATCGTTTTGTTGCAGGTCGTCGATTATGGCAACGAAACCGAATAATTTTATCTTTTGTAGTTAATAAAGAAAAAACCGAAGAGAGTGAAGAAATAAATGCTATGATAGAATTTGATCCTTATGACACTTTGGAATCAGTTCAAAGTATCGTAAATAAGCAGATCTATGAAGCTCGACATGAAGAAAATCCAAATCAAAAAGACGTCGATTTTTGGGGGGGAATGCCTCGTTGGATCATTAGGTTCATGTTTTGGCTTATGAATTGGACAGATGAACGAAATATGCCACTAAGATTCATAATAGACGATATGCCATTATGGTGTTCGTGTTTTATAGCACATTTAGGTTCACTCGATGTAGATGCTGTCTTTCATCATCCCTTTGAGTTAGGAACTGCAAGTATCGTTATGATTATTGGAAAAATCCACAAAGCAGCAATAGTTAATCAAGAAACAGATGAAATTGAAGTTAGAAAAGTCATGAAACTTAAAACGAGCATTGATGATCGCATTGCCAGTGGCATATATACTGGACCTACTTTCGCTTTATTGAAAAGCCTTATTGAAAATCCAGAACCTTTGCTAAAAGCACCGGAATTGACCGTTGAACAATTAGATGCTCTAAAATTAAAGAAATACAAGAAAGAACGAATTGCTCGAGAGAAACAAAAGAAGAAAGAAAAGAGAAAAAGAAAGAAAAAATAGAAGAGCAGAGCAACTAAAAGAATGTTGGCTCTGTTTCATACCTTTCTTTGGGTGGTTCCATCTTTGCAGTTTCTTCTGGTGAAAGGATTTCAATGAGTTCGTATTTTGATGTACCTATGCCTAGTTTTTCTGCGTACTCTAAGGTTTTATATGGATCTTTGAAATGACCAAAGAGTTGTTGGAATGGATGCAATTCTGGCTTTAATTGAACATTATTTAGAAACGGAGGTATACTTGATTCAAGAAGTCCTTCTTTCTTAATTAAATCCAAAGTTGCTTGTTCAATAGCAACTGTATCTTTGCTAGCAAGAATACCTATTTCATTTACAACAATTGGTTGTGGCATACCCATACAATCACAGAATGCGGTTATTTGAAGAGCGAAATTGAAGTTGAAGATTTTATTCTTATCAAAAGTGTCTAAGACAAGTTTTGCTGCTATTGCCTGGAATTCTTGGAAAGCATCATAATTTTCTTGCTTTATTTCTAAGGAACCAACACCTTCATCAACCTTGATACATTTCATACACTGATTGCAATTATAAAAACCAACTTTTAATTCATGCTTGTCTTTTTTATAATCGATGCATTTCTCTGGGCAAGATTCTACAAGTTTCTTTGCGTGTTCTGGAGAGCATTTATCTGGATCCCAATATTTATCGTAATGAACTACACCATGTATTTTGTTCCATCTTGTTTTTGCTGCGAAACCGCCAAGAGCAATATTTTTTATTACTCCGCCAAAACCAGGTAATCCATGGCCTTTTGCATGAGCGAAATTCATTAACACATCAGCATCATGTAAAACTCCTGCTAGATCGACAGAATCGACACCTTTGAAATCAATCTTTTTAGAATACACATAACCATCTTTGATTCCAGCTACAGGAATTATTGGACAACCACAGGTTTCTTCTGTATAACCTCTATTTACTGCATTGTAAACAGCAGTTGGGTTGTCAGTCACAAAAGGATATCCACCTGCTTCTTTTACTGCTTTAACCAATCTTCTTACAAAAAAGACTGGAACAGTTTGATATCCATCATTAAAACCGAGATGCATTTTGATTGCGACTTTATCCTTCTTTTCAATTGTAGAAAAATCAAGGGACTCAAGGATTTTATCATATTTCGCACCAAGAGATGCAAATCGATTAGCCTTACCATGTTGTAAAGAACCGAAAAATACTTTCGAGGTCATTTTTTTCCCACTTAAAATTAAATCGATGTATTCTATCTATTAAATCAAATATATTATTTTATTTCTTTGTAAATTAAAGCAAAAAAATCCGTCTAAAGTATTGATAACAGCTTATGAGCTTGAATAGATATGCCGTATAACTCAGCGGGTAAAACTTCAGCTAATACTTCTGTTATCTTGAATAATTTTTGATGAGAAATGGGCCCGACGTTTCCTATTGGTGTTACAGGTTGAACAACTACTGGAACACCTATCTTTTGGAGTTTGTCTGCATACATTCGTATATCCTCAAGGGATGTCTGTTCTGTTACAACAATTTTAGCAAAAACTTGAGCCGAACGATTATTTAAAATAGCAATAGATTCAAGCTCCTTTTCAACTAATTTTTCCCATTCGCTTTTTCTCACACTGTTTGCAGTTCTATCCTTTATGTCAACACAAGCATAGCTAATGTTCGGAGCAACATTTTCTATTCGCTCTGGGAAGTAACCATTAGTTTCAAGATAAATTGGTATCTCAAGATTATACAATTGATTAACTATTCGATAAAAGAATTCTTCTTGATATGCTGGTTCACCGCCAGTTAATGATACTGAATGAAGATCTTTTGTTGAGAGATTTAATACTTGTTCTATTACGAAATTATCACTCACTGGATTTTTGTATGTCGAAAATTCCCAAGTTCCTGGTTTTTTTTCAACTTTACATTCAGAATAATTGGGATCTCGAGATTGTGCAGTATCACACCAATCGCACTTCAAATCACAACCTGCCAATCGAATGAAAATTTGTCTTCTACCAAAACAAGACCCTCTTACGGATCCACCTTCTCCCTGATATGAACTGAAGATTTCCACAATATTGCCTTCAATTGAATATTTCTCTTCCTTATCACCGATAGCTTTAGCATTCAAGGTAAATTTTCCTCTTTGTAGGTTATTGATTATTACTAGTACTTGATATTATTCATCATAAATCGTTGGGTCTTTAATTGAACTTTCTTTAAACCCTCTTTTTCTGCGTAAGCAACTCTCACAAATACCACAATGGATTGGTCTGTTCTTCTGGTCAAACCCTTTAGGATCGTAACAAGAATTACTGAATTCGAAAGGTACTTTTAGTTTGACACCTAAATCCACGATCTCATTTTTCCTCATCCCAACTAAAGGACTAATGATGCTTACTTTTGCATTGAGAATTCCTCGTGAAGCTGCTCGAGTGAAATCATCAATAAATTCTTGAGTATTATCTGGAAAAGTAGTTCCTTCTTCTAAGTTGAAACCTGTTATGATATCAACATCATTTCCAATAACTTCCGAATACGAAGAAGCAATGGAAAGGAATAACAAATTTCTCCCAGGAATCCAAACAGATCGAGCACTTTCTAAACTCAAGGGAAGATCATCTAATTCATCCGTAGATAATTTTGGAAGCTCTTTTTTGCTTCCTTGTGCTAATGAACTATCAATTCTTCTTGAGAAATCAGCTAAAAACTCAAGACGAATAAACTCATGATTGTTTACTTTCGCTAAACTCCCTAGTTTCTTAGTGGCTTGTACTAGAACAGCTTCCTCTTTAGAACCATATTCAAAAGTGATGCAGTCCACTCGTTTGTATTGCTGGTTTTGTGCCCACCAAAGACAAACAGTTGAATCTAATCCACCACTTAGTAGTATAATTGCTGATTTTTGTGACATTTTTTTCACACATTATTCCTTAGCTTTATCCAAGATATCTTTTGCATTGATTAAGTAATGAACTTTGATTGATTGTTCTTTCTCAAAATCAGCCAAACCTTCAGATCTATCAATGAAGACGAAGAGATCCTCCACTGTTGCTCCTTCCTCTCGTAAAGCAGTAATTGCAAAAGCTTTACTAAAACCACTTGAGACTAAATCATCAACAAGCAGTATTTTCTGTCCTTTTGTGATTTCTCCTTCAATCATTTTTTTAAGGCCGTGCTTCTTCGGTTCTTTCCTCAAAATGTAATATGGTTTTTTGAGTTTATGGGCAATTAAAGTTCCATAAGGGATAGCTGCCATAGGTATTCCAACAATACCTTCTATATCTGGAAAATGCTTAGTAATATAACTCACTGCCTCATCAATCAAAGAGTTAAATTCTTCCGGAAAATTAGGGATTATTCGTAAATCAATATAATACTTTGATTTTGCACCAGAAGCCAATGTAAAATCGCCAAATTTTAGCGCGCCTGTTTTTTCAAGCGTTTTCATTATCTTATTTTTTGTTCTTGCTTGTTCTTCAGTCATTAGTTCACACCTTTGAAATACTGTGAACCTCTTTCTTTTATCTTTTGTGCTCCCTAAAATTGGAATTATAGCTCGATTAAGAATATCGGGAACAAAAAGAAAGAGAACAACATTCGTAGCAGTTCTCGAAATGGTTACAATTATACCAGATATTAGTGCTATAGCATAAGCAGCAAACGAGAAACTTACTTCATCCCCACCTTGAACAGAGAGAAGAACCCAACCAAAATTTACTATCAAATCATAACTAATAGTTAGTAATCCTCCAACAACTCCCATAAAGAATCGCCAAAAGTAAGTTGGTTTCTTGTAGAGTATTCTGCCAAGTAAAGCCCCGGATAAAGCAATTAATATGTAAGCAATAATTTTAAACGGAAAAATAATCGGTCCTACACCAAGCAATGTTGTAGAAATTATTTCATATAGCGATGAAGATAAAATCGCTAAAAACACACTGTAAAGCGGTCCTAGAATTGCTCCTCCAATAAACAATGTTAAAGACATCAATTCAAAGAAGGGTAAATACGCGAATATTGTTGCTAAAGCTACACCTAATGCAGTAAAAATAGCAAGTATAGTAATCTTAACGGTTGGTCTTACTTGGGAAAATTCATCTAAAATCTGAACTTCTGTATCTGCTTCTTTTTGAAAATCATTGGTTGCAGAAATATCATTCTTAATTTCAGATGAATTCTTCGTCATGGTTTTTGCCTTCAGTGTTTCAAATTAATTTTTTTCTTTCGTCGCCAAATGATTGAAAAAACAACTAATACTAAGAATCCACTTCCTATCGTTATTGCAGGGAAATTGTTGGTTGTAGTGGGTAAAGGTATTGAAGAAAATGTTAACTGCATGCTTAATGAAAAAGACCCTGAAGTAGTATTCACTCCGAGTAAAATTCCAGTTCTTGGTTCATATAATAATTCTGTTATTTGGAAGCCATCATCATAATTTATTCTAATTGCTTCCACTTCTTGATTCAAAATATTGGTTATTATATTGTAAGTAACTTGAGCATCAGAACCATTAAATGGAGTTGCATCAGTGAGTCCTTCCCAGTCCAATTCTAATGAAACCAAACCTCCATACCAAGGATAAGCTGATAACCCAAGGTTAAAACCAATATCTTGATCATGAGTTTCGACTGTTAGATTTCCCATATCTAAATTTCCTGTTAAGTATTCTTTATTTTCAATTTCAACAGAATTTTGAACTGTAAAACCAACTACATCACTTTGGTTTGCATGCCAATTATCATAGAAAACCCAAGTTGAAACATTGTACCATTCATTATTTCCTGCTGAGACATTATCTATAACCCAGGTAAAATTTTCACCATAATAGAGTTCTGTAGCTATTTTTGCTGATACATTTTCTACTATTACACATGAAATTAGTATTGTTATTGCAATTAGCAAATAGCCACTTCTTCCATTTTTCTTTAAACGCATAATTATTCCTTCCATTTTATGAATAACTTTTGTAAATCCAACTTATTTCTTGGGCATTGTTTTCTCGGAGATCGAATTTATCAGATGCAATACTACCAGCATTGCCGTCGACATAATATTTCCAATAATTATCAATTGTTTGCTCAACACCACCTATTGCTTCAATAAATAACCCGGTTTGGAATGTTCTTACTTCAACGGTTAAGTTCGCTAGAAGCAGTATTGTATAAGCGCTTGCTGTTTGATTAACTTTGATAAGAATTGTCTGGTTGATATTTTCTAGAAATCCGTTAAAATCTACAATTAATCGTACTTGTATTTCCTCATCTAAGTTAGTTGAGGTTGTTGAATACCCAAGTTTTTCTCTTAGAGAATCAGGTAATATTTCATTGAATGGCCCAAAAATTAACCCACCAGTTATTACGAAAACTATCAAAACGAATCCGATTATTGAAAGCAATCGATAATTTTTCTCAATGAAATTTGCCATAGATTCACCCGAAACTAGGTCTTAAATAGGTTAATATAACCTATTTCTGCCCTTTTAAAATTCTTTCTTTCCCTCGGGATTGCATTTCGAAAGGTTTTATAAAAAGAACGTCTTAGCTGAAACATCAAATACTGAGGATTATTCTTATGTCAGATAAAAATTTTACAACTCTTAAAACCACAATTGACAGAGTTGTGGTGTATTTAGACGGAGCGAGAATTTACCGTTCCGGTAAAGCTGAACTCAAAAAGGGGTTCCAGCAAGTGCGTGTTCAAGGTTTAACAAAGAATCTGCACAAAGATAGCGTTAGGGTTTCAGGTAAAGGAAAGGGATCCTTAGGTGCAATTGATGTGGAAACTGTCTATCAAGAAGAGGTTTCACATGAAGCTTTGAATGCCTTAATACTAGAAGAGGATAAATTGCAAAAGGACTTAACAGTCTTAACTCAAAAATTAGAATTTGTTAGCTTGCAGAATGCTCGATTAAAAGCTTTAAGTGATAAATTCTCACTTGAATTTCCGCAATGGTTAGCATCTGGCGAATCACAGTTAACAACATTAAATGAGTTCATTGATTTTGAAACAAAAAGAAATACTGATTTCTTAAAACAAAAGCAAAAACTGGAAGAAGATATTGAGAAGCTCCAGAAAAAACTGAGTACGTTGCAAGCAAAAATCAATGCCTATCGAAATAGATCTCGAGTAGAACAGACTTTTACCATAACAATTGGAGTAGATGTAAATACCGCTGAACCGTTTGTTTTTGATTTATCCTATCAAACCAGAGGTGTTACTTGGAATGCTAATTATGATGTTGATTTGCAACCTGACAAAGCAATTCTCAAAGGGATTGCTCAAGTTGTTAACCGAACATTAGAGGACTGGAAGAACGTTGAATTAGAAATATCAACTGCGGTATTTAAGCCAATCCGGGTTATAGATCCAAATCCATTCTATATTGATATTTATGATCCATATGCACGTCCTGCATCTGCACCTAGACGCTCTATGAAGAAAATGAAAGCCGGTGCCGCAGCATTCGCTGGCGTAGCTAGAGAAGAAGAAGTGGCTGATTATGCATTAGATGAAGATATGATTGAACCAGAAGCAGAAATGAAAGAAAGTGCTGCTGGAGTACAAAGCTATGTTATTCCTGGTAAATGGACAATCCCATCTGATGGAAATACTCATCCAGTAACTTTAACTATCACTGAATTGAAAACTGAAAAAGAATTCTATTGGGCAGCCACTGATGCTCTTGGAGTTATCGCTCAAGACAAGATTACTAATGATGACGAAGTAATTCTCGGCGGAAACGCTAAAGTCTATTCTGAAGGTGAATTCATAGGTGAAACACATATTGCCAGAGTTCCCCCTAGAGATGAATTCAAACTAGGTGCACGAGAAGAACTCAAATTAGCTGCTAAAAAGAAACTACTCAAGCGAGTCAGAGAAAAAGCAGGCTTAGTCAAAGGCAAACGTGCTATTTCTTATGAATACGAACTAGAGATTAAGAACTTCCGAAAAGAAGGTTCACAAATGGCAATCAAAGATACAATTCCTTATTCCCGATCTGAAAGGATTAAAATCAAGGGTTTTGAAGCCAGTGTTGAACCAGCAAAAGATAATCTCGGTATATACACTTGGGAGTTAAAACTCAAACCAGATGGTGTAACTAAAATAACTTACAAATTCGAAGTTGAATGGGAAAAGGACTATGAAATCACTCCAACATTGCCGTGATGCTTGTGAAACTTAAAATTGTGCCTATAAGTAATCAATGGTTAATATATCAAGAAGTAGACGGCAGTGAGACTGTCATAGGAAGGATTAGGATAACACCTAATTCTACTATTTTTCTATTAAACGATTCAGAAGCACGATTAGAAACACGAAATATGGGTAATAAAATATTCTACAAAATTTCCTCCAATGGAACTGTTTTGAAAAGTTTTTTTTACAGAAATAGAAGCTTCTCTTTTCTAAAGTGGAAAACAAGCGATGAATTACCAAAAATTCTGAAAGGCTATTTAAAATATTCTCGAGTCTATCTAAAATACAAAAATAGTAAAATAGCAACCTCATTTCCAATAACCAAAAATGCTTTTATTCTGAACATACAATCTTCCCCCGCCTTTCCCTTAGTAGTTCTTCTTGCTTCTTTTTTCCCTTTTTTGAGCAATTAAGCACCTTTATCTTATTTTCAAAATATTAGAAAGAATAATTATACTGCATAAGCATATTATTGTGAGTATTTGGTGCGTGAGTTATGTCAGAAGATTCTTCAGTGGAGAAAAAAACGGAAAGCAAAAAAAAGTTTTCACTCTCGAGACTGAAGGTCGACAGGAAATTCGTTTTCATAATCATTTTTCTTGTCTTATCTGTTGTTGCTCTAGCCTTTTCAACAAAGTATCTCTTTGATTCTAATATAGAAGGATGGACGGTCACACAAGGACTATTTGAGGGAGAAAAAGGTCGCTTACATGCAAGAACACCAAATGATAATTGGGCTTATCATGAAAGCTTAATTGCATATGGAGAATGGGAATGGAAACTTCAATATTACGGATCGGGTTCTGCCTCGATAACTTTTATTGGTTTGAATAAGAATTACACCAACAATGCAAAAACCCCACAAGGGTATAAGCTAATATTCCAAATTGGTCAAAGGCTTGCTTTAAATCGCCTCGACAGTTCTTCTTCTGAGGTGGAATTGAATTCTACATATTTTGCCCCTGTAGCAAGGGCTGTGTATGACGTAAAAATCATTCGCACATCAAATAATCAGACTTTTAGGGTTTATGTAAATGAAGCTTTAATGTTAAATGCTACAGATAGTACTTATACTACTTCTGAAGTTTTGGAGTTGTCCTGGTCTAACATACAAGAACTTGATTGGATAAAAGTAACAGATGCTTTCGAGGAAAATAGTTGGGGTGACTTTTTCACTGGCTTGCCTTCTGCTGATTCTGATAATGTTTTTACAAAAATTGCTTTATATGTTCCATTCATTACACTCGGATTAGTAATTCTTCTATATGTTTTAAGACTCCTATTCTCTCAGGGTAGTTGGACAAGGTCTGTTATGCCTTTGATGCTAGCCTTGATTATAGGTTTAGGTTATGGGTTATTAGTTGATTTCATTCGTGAGAACATTCCACCTATTCCTACTGGTTTCGTGACAGATCCCTCTGATACCGGACCTACTTCTACAGAACCATATAACAGTTCATCAATACCTCCAACTACAACTGATAATCAGACATTACCTTTTCCCACTCCCTCTAATAGCAGTAGTGGTCCTGGAGGAGTCTTCACTGGATTACCTCCAAGAGTGATATCCAATATACTTCTAGGAGTGTCTGGAGTATTTATTATGATATCAGTTGTTTTCATAGGAATTGATTTCTTTAGAAAAAGAGATGATGAATTCCATGAACGAATCCTGGATAAAGAAAGAAGATGGATGCCAACAGCATCTACTACGGATCATCGGAAGCGGGTTATTCGAGCGTATCATAAAGCCTCTTATGATTTAATAGATCATGGTGCAAAATCCGAAAAAAGTATGACCCCCGGTGAATTTGAAGAAACCACTACAGGACGATTTGAAATTAAAGATAAGTCATTGGAAGATTTAACAGATTTATATGAAGAAGCAAGATTTAGTGAGCATGAATTGAGTGAAAAAGAATCCACAAAAGCGGAAAAGTCTCTTGATAAGATCTCTAAACGTTTAGACAAAGAGAAGAAAAAGGTACCAAAGGAACCAGAGGAAACTTCAGAAAGTTCCACAGCAGCTGATACTGATCCAAAAGAAACCCGAGACAAAGAAAACGGAGAGAATGATAATGGTTAGTCTTTTGGAATTCTTTGAACAAAGTTGGCTTATCGTCTTTTTCATCAGTATAATCTTTATCTTCATTATAATTTTTCGTGATTTAAGAAGACATACAAGGAAAATCAAACAGTGGGTTCGTCGATCTTATCTTAAAAATCTCCCACGTATCAGTTTAACATATCAGCATTTTAGTAGAAGAGGTGATCTTCTAACACTAACAAGTCAAAGTATGTGTAAAACCATACAACTTGACATGCTAGCTTTGCTTAAAATTGGTAAAGGAATTAGCGATGATGAAATCGAACAATTACTTCAAAACAAAAAACAATTCCTAACAGTCTTACCAAATGAAAACGTAGTATTATTTTTATGTGATCTTAATACTTGGATTAAAACGACATTACCTCAACCAAAATTCTTTGACAGATTCTTTGCTTATTTTAGAAATTTATTCAAAGAGGATAAAATCGAAGATAAACAATTCTTTATTGAACTTGCTACTGTTATTTATGATTTCAGAAAGCTGATGGAAACAGGAACATA
The DNA here is from genome assembly GCA_019058165.1 of Candidatus Heimdallarchaeota archaeon. GTDB lineage: Archaea > Asgardarchaeota > Heimdallarchaeia > JABLTI01 > JABLTI01 > JABLTI01. The sequence continues at coordinate 16,178 of JAHLVZ010000001.1, read as the reverse complement.
AATCCACAAAACTTCTTATCTATGAGTATCTAGAATGGGATTTTGCTAATTCAAATTCCATCCGATCTCGTTCTTCTTCGATGAGTATTCTCTGAATATCTTTTGTAATTGTGCGTCTACTAATCAATATTAGCATAACAAGACACAAAATGAAGAAGATAGAAAACAGAATATCACTTGGTAATGGTTCAAAAACATACCAACCGAGAACACCAAAAATAATCGAAAGTCCAACTAAGAATCCACAAAACTTGAGTAAAAACCTGAAATAACGATCAAGAAACACTCCAGCATGATAATAAGCTCCTCCCCTTGAAATTGATTTAACGTTTGTAAGTAATGGTCTGATCAATTGTATCATTCTCGTTACTTCAAAGTAGATTATTAAAACTGACATCATAAGGATTATTTCCCAATAAAAACTGGAAAGAACTAAAATCCAAAGACCATAAATTGTTACTGAAACATACAAACTTATTCTTCCCCCTCGCATAAACCCAAAGATAGCAATTATTGAAGGAACAAAACTTGCAGTAACAAATCCAACTGCTGTAAAATCAAAATAAGTTCGTGATTCAATTAATCTTAAAGGGGAGATTAATGAAATAATAACAACCATAACAAGAGCTATAATCTGCAAGTTTCTTATTTTCGTATCAAATTCTTCACTAAAATTTATTTTCGCTTTAGATACTTGTTTGAGCACTTTGCCTTCAACAATGTACTCAATCTCTTCTCGTTCTACAACATCCTTTTTCTTAAAAGAAGTCCTTTCTTTTTTCTTCTGCCTTTTCTCACTACTCATTTATCTTCTCCCCCTTTTTACAGCAATTTGCTTCAATTTATTCATAAAGACACTGAATGGTGTATTTACATCCCACTCAAAAACCACTAATCCTTCATGAAAAACTCGAGTGATCTCAGTTTGTCTTCTAAGAAGCAAACTTTGATGTACTAGTAAATTCACTGAGCTTTCTTTCTCCTTGATAAATCGCCATTCAGAAGAGATGATCGAAGGCACCAGGAAAAAGCTATTTCTTCTTCTTTTTGCTACATCAATTAGCATTTTATTTATTGTGGGATGTATTAATGGAGAAATTATGATTGTTAAACAATTCATAGGAAAGTACTGATTTATATTGTTTTTTATCCGCTTATCTAAGATGTTGAAACTTTCAACTTTAGTCGCTTGCACATCGATTAATTTTTCTGTAAATTTTAGTAGTTGTTGTCTTGATGAACTTAAATTGAATCGATCTACTGCATCTCTTATAATCATTAAACCAACACGGCATTTGTACTTCAAAAAGTGTTCACTCAAGGAGAGAACTGCTTTGATTTGGTCTTCCAGAATTGATGCTGATTTTTCCGTTGCATCCAAAACCAACAATAAATCTGCTGTCCTAAAAAGCTCATATTCATTAGTGAATAATCGATTATATTTTGCTGTTGCAGGCCAATTAATTCGGCCGAGTGAATCAGAATGATTATACTCACGAACTCCTGAAAAATCTAATCCTTCCCCTTTCAATTTGGAATGAAATGGTCCATCAGATATTTTTGGATACTTTGTTCTGAAAGGCATATCTCGAATGATCTCAAAATTAGGAATTACTATAATTTTGTCTTCTGTATTATCGTGAGTTTCAACGACAAATGCGGAATTAATAAAATTCCTCGCTCGAACATGGGTTGGTCCGAGGTTCCATCTGCCACGATAATCACAGCTGACCACATAACGAAATTCTGTTTCTTCACCAACGTCAAGAGAAGTAATTATATGATTACTACTGTTTTTCAAGCTAACTTGCTTTGGTAATACATCTATAATTTCAAGCATGTCAATTGCTTGCTTGCCTTTATTTCTAATTCGAAGGGAAATTTCAATGTGCTCCCCTTCTTGAAATCTGTTTTGATCTAACTCTCGAATTATTTCCAAACCAAGTTTTTCTGGAGGTGGTGTGAAGAAATAAAAAATCGTTAAGATAATTAATGGAATTAAAGAGATAAGAAAAACCCATTCTTGAAATCCAATACCAAGTAAAAGAATTGTGAAAAATAATGCCAGTGTCCACCTGATTTTTGGCGTGAACATTCATTTAATCCTCATTGATAGCGTTTTCCTTCAAGTTGGTCTTTCCACTTCTTAATCAAGACGAGGTGCTTTAATTCGTGTCAATTCTCTGGCTAAGACATCTGCGGGATTTATGCCTGTCAACCAACTACCAGTACTAAGAATAATACGATGACTGAGAGCAGGTATAACCACTTTTTTAACATCATCTGGATTTGCGAAATCTCTTCCATTTATAACAGCACTAGCACGTGAAAGATGAAGCAAAGCTAAACTTCCTCGTGGGCTCGCACCAACCTCGATTCGATCGTTGTCCCTTGTTCGTTGAACAATTTCCACTATATATTCCTTAATTCTATCATCAATGTGTATTTCTTCAACAACTTGCTGAATTTTGAGAATTTCACCTTCATCAGTTATGGGCATAAGTTCGAATTCTTCTCGTTTTCGAGTTATACGACGGTTGAGAATTTCTATTTCTTCTCCTTTGTCAGGATAACCCACACCTATTCGCATAATGAATCTGTCAAGTTGAGCTTCAGGTAAAGGAAATGTTCCTTCAAATTCAATGGGATTTTGTGTAGCGAGTACATGGAACGGTTGCGGCAACGGATAAGTTACACCATCAACAGTAACATGCTGTTCTTGCATCGCTTCTAATAATGCAGATTGTGTTTTTGGTGATGCACGATTGATTTCATCTACTAATAGTAGATTAGTGAAAACAGGTCCTTTTCTAAAAGAAAATTCTAGTTCTTTTTGATTATAAATAGTAGATCCTGTAACATCTGCCGGTAATAAATCAGGTGTACATTGAACTCGAGTAAAACTACATTTCATTACTTGAGCAAAAGCTTTAATCATCATAGTTTTTGCTAAACCAGGAACATCTTCAAGTAAAAGATTGCCTTTTGCTAAAATTCCAATTAAAACTCGTTCAAGAACTTCTTCTTTACCAACAATAATTTTCCCAACTTCTGCTAATATAGATTTTGTAATTGAAGAAGCTTTATTTAATTTCATGAGACTACCCCAAATTATTCAGATAATCTATGTCTTTTAGTCTTTTAAGGATGTTTTTCCATTCGCTAAAATATGAATCAAGTTAAAAAATACTAGTAATTATTATCACGAGAACATTAGAAAGTTTTAAAGATAGGGTAACAACAAAAGATACCTACAAAGCTCAAGCATATGGAGAAAAACAAAATGAGTCGCAGACAAAAATCTAGTGATAGTGGCGGAGCAATGCCAGCCACAGGTGCGGGTTTAATTAGGTTCTTTGAAGAAGATACTCCAGGCATCAAAGTGGGTCCATATGCAGTAATGATTTTTGCAGCAGCTTTGATAATTCTAGTCTTGGCTGGACCTTGGCTATTCAAGCTCTTTGCCCCTGGTTAAAGTAAGCTTGAAAAATTATCTTTCTTGAAAATAAAATGATTTTGAGATTAATATAATTAAAAGGTCCTAATCGATCTCACTTTCGAAATCATCATCAAATAAAAGATCTGTTTCCTCAAGAACATCATCATCTTCAATCTCTGTAATTGAAACACTTCCTTCTGTCGGAACGCCATCTTGCAGCTTTTTCTCAATTACTTTTTCAAGACCTCCAAGGAATTCCTCTTCATTATCTCTGATTGGTAGAAGCGTTATTCTGCCTTGATCAACATCTTGAAATAACTTGGCTTTCAGTTCAAACCCAAGGAAAAGAAGGCATAAGAATGCTCTAATCACAGTAATTCTTGTAGAATTCGGTAATAATATTTCCTCAAAAAAGATGGGTTGTTTATTTTGCAAATGTAATTTTACTAATCGCTCATAAATATCCTTCTTGAGTATAGCTATTTTTGTGGATTCTTCATCTATAATCTGTACAGGTGTAGGTGGTAATTGTAATGGTTTAATTAACGCTTGACCTTTGCTTATTGCTAACCTGTGTTTATACCTACTCTCTTGTTTTAAGAGTCCTTCAAAAGCAAAAACTAACTCACTAAAAGAAACTGGTCTTTGAGAAAGATGATAGGAAGGAGAAATCTCAGGAATATCAAATCCCATTACATCTAAGTCTTCGGTTTTCTCATCCGTTTGCTCGATAATTTTTATTAAATCGGTTACCTTCGCTCGATAAAGTATAGATGAAGAAAGAATAGCTCTACCTAAAACTGGGAAGTTAATATCATCCCGAAGTCTCATTTCTTCAACGAATCTGGTTATTAATTGGTCAATCTCTAAAGACCAAGGGTCGATTTTTCTGAATTGAGTGACATCAGTAAGAAGTCTAAATGGTGCTCGTAACCAAAAAGGATACTCTTCATCAATTAATGATTGACCTGCGAGAGGGTCCAATTCTGTATCCTTTTGAACCATTTTTTACGCTCCGTTTTTGTTATTTTTATTACATACTTATTCTTTTATTAACGTATCAATAATGTGTTTTAGTAATCATAAACTTCTGCTTCTGATGGCAGATCTGTTTTCTCAACGATTTTCATAATTTCATCGAGTGAAACTGACACAATTTGTGATAATCGATCTTCACCTGCAGTAACACCAAAGATTTTCTCAGCAGCAGCAATCATTGGAGCTCTGAGACTAATAATAACAATTTGAGTGTCTCTACTCATTTCTTTAACTAGAGTAGCTACTTTGTATACATTATTAATATCCAAGAAAGCATCAATTTCATCAAAAATATAGAATGGTGCTGGTTTGTATCTTTGAATAGCAAAAATCATTGCTAAAGCTGTTAATGATTTTTCTCCACCAGATAGAGAAAGCATGCTAACAATTTTCTTTCCACCCGGATTAGCCATAATGTTTATCCCCCCACTGAAAGGATCATCAAGATCTTCAATTTCTAATCTCGCTCTGCCATCAGGTGATAAGATACCAAAAATTCTGTTAAAGTCTTTAGAGATATTATTAAATACAACCATGAACTTTTCTCGTTTTTCACTTTCAATTTCGTTTATAGCCTTATTAATAGCTTCAAAATCTTTCTCAACTAGCTTGCGTTTTTCTAAAAGCTCATTGTTTAATTCTTGTTCTTCTTCGAATTGAGAAACTGCTTTCATATTTATTTCTGGTAGGCTTTCTAATTCCGCCTTAAGTCCTGCCATAACTTCCTTCAGAACATCAATATCAATGACTTCATCTTCTGCAAAAATATAGGGTAAATCTCTCTCAACCGCTAATTCTTCCAATTCAGTAATTTGTTTATCAGTATTTGCTTTTTCATTGACTAATCTGTCTATTAAAAGCATGTTTTGGTTTTGCTGTTTCCGCTCTTCCTCTAATTCCTCTCGTAATTTTCTTTGTTCTCGTTCAAGTCTTTCCTGTTCATTCTGACTTTGTTCAATAAGTTGGAATAAATTATCTCTTTTGATTTTTTTGTCTTCTAAATTCTTTGATAATCCATCTATGACAACTTGTATACCATTAACTTCTTTTTCTTTATCTGGTTCTTGTTTTTCAATACCCTCTATTTGATCTTTGAGATCTTTCACTAAAACCAAGTTCTTTTCTAAGTTAGTTGTTATTTTAAAATGCTCCATTTTCAAATTGGAAATTATTTCCCCGATTTCTTGTTGCTGAGATTCTTTTGTTTTAATGTCCCCAAGTATTCCTTGAACCCCACTGACAGCAAGCTCTTCCTTTAATTTCATTTCTCCCTCAAGGAGTGTGTCTAAAGTTATTCCTACATCCTTACGAGCTTTAAGTAACTCCTCAATTTTAACTTCAATTTCTTCATATTCTTTTGTTAAATCTTCTAATTCAGTTTGGATTCTTAGATTTTCTTCACTACGAATCTCTATTTCTTCTTCAGTAATTTTTATTTCTCTTTGTTTTAAATCGCGATTTTTTATCACATCATTCAATTGTTGTAGTAATTCTTCATTCAAGTCTTTGGTAATTTCTGTTCGATACTCCAACAATCTCTTTCTTTCGTCTTGGAGATTAACAAAAGTCTCTTCCAAAACAGGTAATTGATTTTCATCTTCTACAATGAGAGATATTCTTGTTCTCTCTTTTCCTTTATAGAATCCTCCTGTCATTAAGCCAGATGGATTTACAACATCCCCCTCTAACGTTACCGATCGATAACTGAAACCAATTTTTCTTGCTGCATCTAAGTTTTTAACAATAAGTGTTTGTCCAAATACGAATTCTATTGCTTTCTGATATTTTTTATCGAATTCAACTAAGTCAATGGCTCTCCCAATGATCCCTTTTTCTTTCATATCTGCGTCTATTACAAGAGGTTTAATTTTATTGAGTGGTAAAAGATTGATCCTACCCGCTTTCGCATTTTTCACTAACAGAAGGCATTTTGCTGCGACTTCATCGTTTTCTACAACAATATAATCTGTTCTATTTCTGGCAGTTACATTTAAAGCTACAGAGTATTTCGGATGAGTTTTGCATAACTCTCCAACTGTACCATATATACCGTTTATTTTCTTATCATCTCGTGCTTTAAGAACTAATTTTATTCCCCTATCTCTACTTGCTACTTCCTCCATTATTTTCTTAGTAGTACTTATCTCAGTTTGAATTCTTTTAATGTTTAAAGCCGCTTCTCGAAGATTAAGTTCATTATCATCAATTTCCTTTTCCACAGTTTCGAGTTCTTCTCTTAATTCACTAACTTTTACTTCCAAGTCCCTTGCTAGTTTTTCATCATCAGAAATTTCTTCTAAATACTTGGCTTTTCTACTAAGAAAGGTTGCTAAAATTCCCGCTACTTCGACAACTCGTTTCTCTTTTTCATCAATCTTCGAATTCGTGATGTTCAAATTATTATTGTAAATTGCTAATTGAGATTCATATTCTGCTTTTCGTTTATTCATTTCAGTTGAATTCGAACGAATTTCTTCAAGTTGATCCATTAGTTCACTGCTTTTAGAACTCTCAAGAGCTTTTCTCTTCAAATCTAATTCTTCTTGGATTTTGAGAAGTGTATCATCTGCTCCATCTAATTGATCTTTGGTAGAAGTAGTGTATGTCTCGAGTTCGGAATTTTCCTCAAAAATTTTCTCTAATTGGTTTTCCATTGTGTCTTTTCTAAGTTTTAGTGCATCTAATTCAATTGATATTTGTTTTTTCTGTGCAGTTTCTTCTGAAAGATCTTTAGTTAATTCTTCAATCTCTTTACTTAGAGTATTAAACGATTGAGTTGTGGCATCCTTTACCTTAGATTTTGCATCAGCGAGTGATGTATCATATGTTTTAATTCCGGTTTCCATGTTTTCAATAGTCGTTTCAGCTTCTGCTTGTGCTGCTTTCAGGCTGCTTATACTAGTCTCATTTTCTGTTATTCGTTCTTTCATTTCTCTAATACGAGCATGAATGAGTTTTGCTTCGGTATTTTTAATTCGAACCTTTAATTCTTGGTACCTAAGAGCATCTTCTTTTTCCTTTTCTAATCGTACAAGATTTTTCATAGATTCTTCTAGACGAACGGTTGCAATTCGCAATTTTGTTCGAGCATCATCCAAGTTCTTTTGGGCTTTATCCCTCTTTTCATCGTAAGCTGCAATACCTGCTATTTCCTCAAACAAGTTCCGAATTTGGAGTGAGGACATACTAGCAAAATTGGCGATTTCACCCTGTCTTATAACATTATACCCATCTATTGAAATGCTACAAATTGCCAAAGTATCAATTATTTCTCCTCGAGTAATTCGAGATCCATTTAGTAAATATTCACTTCTCCCGTCCTGGTAGACTTTACGGCTAATGTGCACTTCATCTGTTGCAATTGGAATTTCTTTTGGCTCTTTTGAATTATCTAAAACCAAGGTAACTTTTGCATGAGGAGCAGTTTTGTGTCCTTCTTTTGTGCCTGAAAAAATAACCCCAGCAAGTTTCTCGCTTCTAATAGTTTTTGAGCGTAATTGTCCAATCACAAATTGTATTGCATCAGAAATGTTTGATTTACCACAACCATTGGGTCCACTAATGACAGTTAATCCTTTAGTGAGATTAAGAGTAATTTTTCGCCTACCATAGCTCTTGAAGTTCTCAAGAACGAGACGATTTATATGTACCAGCGTTTCTTCACCTGCCACCAGTTCCTCTTTGTGGTATTAATTAACATCCGACAATAATTCTTTCGGGCATTATTATTAATAATATTTATTCTATTAAAGCTATAATTGTTTCGCAAGTTATAACTTGTTTTAATGTTTTTCGAGACCTTTGTTTGATAGATGATATTAAACCTCATCAAAAAGGTGTAGTATCATCTAGATTGTATCTTTATGGTTAATCTATTATCAGATATGTGTAAAGTAAAAATGAAAAGGAAAAAAAGGAGATTTCCTAGATTAATTTTTCAATTTTATGGGCAAATGTCCCTAGATTCTTCTTAATGATCCCTAATTGCGCTCGAGCATCTTCACCATAAAATCCAAGCACTAAACCCTTCTTTAATACAATAATAGTAACATATCCACCGGATAACTCAATATCCAACTGATTGATACTCTTTTTGTCAATACCATGGCTGATTTTTTCAGTTGCACGAACAGCAACTGAAGCACTCGCTAGAATTAATTTATGATTCAAATCCTTGAGTGTATCACCCCAGAGTACTTCTCCATCTAATTTTCCTATTAAAAGACCTTCTAATTCAGGAATCTCATCACGAAATTCAGTGGCTGTGTTTACTAATTTTTCGGACATATTCGTATCTCCATCCGGTTACGAAATTAAATTTCTACTTAAGATAATAATAATCTTTCTTTTGTATCATTTTTCATTACAATTTATGTTATTACTCAATATCGCAAGGAAAGTTTTAATCTTAGGATACTAATATACCAATTAAAATTCCTTCAGTAAAAATGGAGGGTGTTTTTATGGATGAAACAAAAACTGAATTTTGTCTTTCATGTGGTCACAAAATAAGTAGTAAAGACCAATTTTGTAATAATTGTGGTTCACCACTAAAGGAAATTAAGTTAGAAGAACAATCAAAAGAAGCACTAGTACAAACGAAAGTAATCTCTTCAAATGATGTAGTAGTTCAAAAAACAGATGCTGGATTACAGCAAAAAGTTATCAAAGTTAAAAAGAAAGTGTTAGGGCGTAATGCTATTATCTTAACAGCATTTGCTACTAGCTTCTTTGTTGCTCCTTGCTTTTATGCAAATATTGGGGGATATCCTTTTGCATTAGCTGCGATTATTGTAGGTATAATCGCTCTAACAAAAGATCAACAAAAAATTTTGGCAATTATTAGTATCGTCTTGAGTATTCTCTTTATCATATTGTCAGTATTAGCAAGAACTGTATGGGATATGGGATATTTCTAATCATTGAAATAAAACCATTAGGTTTGATCAAGTAATTCGTGATAATCCTCTGTGAAAAGGATAAATTCATTTCTATTGCATTCCTTTGTTCCAAGGATAATTTGATAAAAATTAAGGTTCTTTTCTACATCATACACTTTCTCTAATAGACCACGAACAATAATAGAATCACCTTTCTTGAAAAATCCTGTGAGAGCTCCCTCAAAGGAGAGAATTCTTGTTATGGGTAAATCAGAGACTAGAGTATTTTCCGAAAGGATCATGCATTCTTCAATTTCATAAAGGCTGGGATATGCATATCCTAGATCCGAATTAGATATATTACATTCCACATCTATAGGTTCCACGGGAGTGAATTTTTGTTCTCCATAGTTAAACGGTATTTCTTCAGGAATCGGACTAAAAATTAGTGATAAATTTGTGTTGCCATAAACTGACAACCATTTCTTTATTGCAACATATTTTGTAGATAATGAGACAGGTAATCCTGCTTTCTGGCTTATGCTTTCTGCATATCTCCTACTTTTATCTGAAGTCATCGGTTTAATTTCAGGAAACTCATCATAGATTACTGGAAATCGTTCATTAAAATCTTGAGCAAAGCTATTTCCATAAATCATAAAATCAATATCTGATTTTTCTGTCTGACCTTTCCATAGAATGGATCCTGTGATTCCCATGTTTTCAAAAGGAATCTTCAAATGCTCATGTAGCAACTCTGCGAGCGTTTTGACTTTTTGTTCTAACTCATCTAGCTTAGTATTTTCCTGAATGATTTCCTGCAAACGCTGTTCCGGATAATAGTAATGCTTAATCCTCTCGAATGGGACAGCTAGAAAATCAACACCGTACATAACACTATGATACAAATAACTAGGTTCAATTTCCTTCACAAGTTGTAAATTATCTTCTTGTCCTTCAAGACTATAGCTTTTCAAGATGCGCTTATACTGTATCCCGGTCTCTCGAGAGGTCCAATAACTATCTCCAAGATCATATTTTACAATACATAACTTTCTATCTGAAGGATGATGCCATGTCAAGACTTGACAAATTCTGTCCTTATCATCCCTAAAATAATCTAGATGCAAAGAGGGTCGTTTAAGAGGAAATTGGGTTACCAAGTTACAAGTCACCATGAGATTTTTCAAATATGTAAATATAAGATATTTTACTAGTTAAAAGAAATGCATATGAATTATTTATAATAGTAATTGTCAATATTAAGACTTGAAAACGTATTTTAACAAGTCTTATCAGAGCTAGAGGATGAAGATGTCTAAGAAAAAACAAAAAGAAGAAGCATCTATGCAATACTTGCAAGGAAGAAAAGCATATGAAGCAAGGAATGCGGAAAAAGCATTTAATGCTTTAGAATTGGCACTTAAATATTTCAGATATTCAACCGAACACGTAATTCTAGCCGATATTCACAGAATTTTAGCTGAGATTTTTTTTGAAAAAGGAAATATGATCGAATCAAGAAATCATTACAAAAAAGCCTATCTAGCCTTCAAAAATTATGGTCATAAAATAGGCATGGCTGATTGTTATGATAATATAGCTATAAGCTTCATGCTACAAGATGAATTAAAGTATGCACAAGAATACCAAACGAATGCTCTAAAGCTAAGAAAAGGAACTCCAGATAAGAAAGGAAGAGCAAGAGGGTTGAAGAATCTAGCAATAATTATTTACAAAAAAGACGACGATGGGGAAAAAGCAATTAAGCTCTTGAATGAAGCGCTTGAATTAGCTCAGAAAAGCAAAGAACCACAATTAGTAATTAATATTGCACTAGATCAATCAAAGATCCTCAATAAACTCGGGAACTTTGAGGAAGCAATGAAGGCATATATTATCGCTCGAAGATTCAGCAAAAAATATTCAATCCCACTCTCAGAAGAAAGAGAAGAGGAATTTGGTGATTTACTTTTAAATCTCGGATTAAAACGATATGATGAGGGGGATCTTGAAGAAGCACTGAAGTATCTAAAAAATGCCGCCTTCATTTTTAAATCCAAAAAGAATCCACTTTTAGAATCCGTTGAGCTTACAATTCAAAAAATTGACCAGCATCTAAAAATAATCTAATAAAATAGCTATTTGTAAGTGGTGGGCAGGACGAGATTTGAACTCGCGACCCCTTGATTTTCCGTTAAAAGAGCCCACCTCTTTTAAACCCGAACCAAGAATCATACCGTGCTAGACTACCTGCCCAAATTAATTTATTTTTTTGTTTTTTCCCGAAATAAAAAGGATTTCCACAATTTTACGCTTATTTTATCATTTCTCTACGAAAGATTATTAGTTATTTTTTTATTCTTTTCTGTATATGTCTCTTAAGAGTTGATGTGTACTTATGTCTCAGTTCAATAAAGTTGCAGTAGTATCACGCTTACCTAAGAATCGACACACAAAGAAGTGTCAAGAAGTTATTGATATTTTAATCGAGAAATACAAACTAGATGTCTATCTCAATGATTCTTTTGCCAACCAAATTGATTATGATAAATCCGTAAAAATTGAACGAATAAATGATTTTGATTTAATCGTTGCATTAGGAGGAGATGGTACTATTCTTTGGGCTGCTCGGCATTCAAATGAAGTACCTTTGTTTGGGATTAATGCTGGCCATCTTGGTTTTCTTACAACAGCAACTCTAGAAGACAAAGACTTTGGTCTTAACCGTTTAATGAATGATGATTACATTCTTGAGCATTGTATGCGTCTTAAGGTTACTTTAGATGGAGAAGAACTCCCTACAGCTTTAAATGAAGCCTATGCAACCAATAAACTAAGTGCTCATATTTGTCACCTAAATATTTCTGTAAACAGCTTTAATTTAGGTCAACATTTACTAGATGGTTTAATGGTCTCAACTCCGGTTGGATCCACTGCTTATGCTTTATCTGCAGGAGGTTCCATACTCGAACCCAGAATTAAAGCAATGCAGATTGTCCCAGTTAATAGTGTTTCAAGACGAATACGACCATTTGTTGTTCCAGGTGAAGCTAAAATTACTATAACTGTTCCCGAACCATTTGAGGATGATGTAGTAGTTATTAACGATGGACTTTTGGAAGGGAAATTCAAGAAAGATTCAGTTTTAGCGATAACTCAAGCACCAAATGAAACCGTTTTCGTGCGCTTTCCGGATTATGGATTTTTCAATCGCTTACAAGATAAACTTGACTTCTAATTAAGAGGATGGGTTGTGTGACTAAAAGGAATAGACCAAAAAACTCCCAATTAGATAGCAATAATAGCTATGTACTTGATGCATCTGCAATTTACAACGGAGTTTTAACTCATAATATTTCTGGTGTAAAATATATTCCCCAATGTGTTTTGGAAGAAGTAAGGGGAATGATGCGAGGGGAAGCACTCATTGAAGAGGCTTTATTATATGAAGAATTGCAGACTATAGTACCCGATGATGTGATTCTCTTAGAAATCAAAAAACAAGCAAAAGTAACTGGTGACATCCATGAGCTTTCTGATTGCGATCTTGCAGTTCTAGCGGTTGCAAAATCATTACGTCTGAAAGAAATTGATGTAATAATCTTGAGTGATGATTATGACATACAAAACTTAGCTACTCATATTGGATTGGTTTGTAAGGGAATTCATTGGAAAGGCATAACTTCAATTCATGAATATTTTTGGGTTTGTCCTGGCTGTGGTAACAAAAGTAAAACACAAACAGATAGTTGCATTGAATGCGGAACAAAAATGAAGCGAAAAACACACAAAAAGAAAATTAGAAAGAAAAAGGCTTGAACGATGTCTCTGAAAAATGCCCGACCCTACAAAAGTGGAATTTTGTTACAAGATTCAGATAAGTTATCGCTCATAGTTCCACTTCAAATACAACTAGCAACCGATTTTAATAAGCAGATAAGAATCCCGCAAAAAATAAACCAACCAATATATGGTTTACTTTTACAAAATGTTGCCAGATATACCTTCTTTTTTGAAAGAAATGAATTGAATAAACCAAAATTATTACTGTATATTTATTTCACCGGGAAAAGCCAGACAGAATTATTAACCAAGGTTAAAAGTACGATAAATACGCTGGTCAGGTTTCTAGCAGATCTAAAATTAAAAGTGAAAATTTTGGATTCCAAACAAACGCTGAAACAAATGCTTGATAGCATTCCAAATTCTATTAGTGAAATTGCTCCTGGATTGTACCAAATATCTTTGGAAAAGAGCAAAGCCTTTCTTTCGGTAGCAAAATTGTTTTTCACCAACGATTCTAATAAGGGAGATTTGATTTACTTTTTGAATGATTTCTATTCACATTTATCACAAGGAAGAATGAATATAGATATCCAGAAGGAAACAAAGAAAAAACAATCTGATTACCAAACTACTGCATCTGTTACTATAATTCTAGAAAACGAGGGACTAGAAGAAATTAAATTGGCTCAAAAGAAACTATCTTCTTTATTGAAAGTGTTTAGCAATCATATGTCTGAAGAAGAGAAGAAAAATTTCTGGTTCCTTAATACTTCTGAATTAATGTCTAATTTAGGAAAAATAATGGTCGGTCAAGGATCAAAATATTTTACAGCTGACCACAAGAATCTGATAGATTTTTCTGCGTTTTTTAATTTATTAATTGATACTAAATAGCAATTTAATCCCGTTATTCATAGTAATATTTAATAATACATTATTTTTCTTCTTTCTTACTCATAAAACGCGTATTACTGTCACCATGCCCATAATAACAAAGATGATTTCTTTGGTGCATGGCTTACATAAGATGGAATACAAAAATCGACAGAAGCGGAATAATATGGATGTAAATAAATTAACAGAACAGATTACTATGTGTAAAAAAGCATCTAAAAAACGGAAGTTTGTAGAGAGCATTGATCTCTCAATAAATTTCAAGGATTTAGATCTTAAAATACCTAGTAACAGGTTCAACTTCCAAACAACTTTACCTCATCCATTTAGGAAGAAACCCACCGTAGCAATTTTTGCAGGTGGTGAGCTCGCAGTAAGAGCAAAAAATGCTGGGGTAAAAACTGTCCTTGGGAGAACTGAATTAGAAGCTTTAGGTAAATCACCTAAAGATATTAGAAAAATGGCAGAAGAACATGACTTCTTTCTAGCTGAACCATCATTAATGCCTCTTATAGCTAGGTTTCTTGGTAAATTTTTAGCTCCTCGAGGAAAAATGCCACAACCACTTGTACCTAATGCCGATATACCAATCATGCTTGAACGATTCACAAGAACTTCCAAGCTAAGGATAAAAGAAAATCCTGTCGTCTTAACAAAAGTTGGTACTGTGAAAATGGATCCTAAAGCAGTTGCAGAAAACATTGAAGCTGTAATTCATGCTTTAGAAGGTAGGCTCGAAAGCGGAATTCAAAATATTAGATCAGCTATGATAAAAACAACCATGGGTGGATCTGTGAAGATAGAGGTGCACTAAAATGAGTAAATCAACATATAAACACGAGCCAAATGTTTCAAAGAAGAAACAATTAACTACCTTGATAGATTTACTCAACCAATACAAAACCGTAGGCATAACTAAAGTTGAAAACATTACTTCTAAAACTATACAACGATTAAGAACTGATATGAGACAAGATGCGATACTCAAACTTGCGAAGAACACCTTGATGCTTCTAGCCTTAGAAGAAATAGCTAAGAAAGACAAAGGTATATCTAAACTAATAAAATATGTAGATGGTTCTTGTGCTTTCATTCTCACAAATGGAAATCCTTTCAAAGTTGCTAATTTTCTCGAGAAAAAGAAAATCCCAACACCTGCAAAGGAAGGACAAATCGCTCCTAAAGAAATTACCATAACCGCACGTGATACTGGATTTGCACCAGGACCTGTAATTGGTGAATTACAATCAATTGGTTTGAAAACCAGAATAGATGGTGGCACCATAAAAATCATTGAAGATGCTGTTGTTTGCCAATCCGGAGATAAAGTTTCAAAAACACTTGCCAATGTATTAGGTAGACTCGGTATTGAACCATTTGATGCTGGATTATCAGTTAATGCTATCTATAGTGGAGGTTCTCTTTTAGTTCATGACGAATTAATTGTTGATTTTGATGGAATCATGAATGATTTAGTAAAAGCACATCAAAATGCATTTGCTCTTTCATTAGAGGCTGCAATTCCAACCAAAGATAATCTCACTGAATTAATTGGTCGTGCAAGAAGATCAGCTCTCAGTCTAGCAGTTGAATCAAGCTTTATTACTCCTGAAACTGCCAGTAATGTTCTAGCTAAAACACAACTAGAAGCAATGACATTAGCTAAACTAATTGCTTCTAAAGACCCAAGTGTTATTCCTCAAGAAATCCTATCAGCAGCTCAATCAACTGCTGAAAAAACTCAACCAAAAGAGAAGAAAAAAGATGTTGCAACCCCCGCTGAGGAAGAAGAGGAAGACTCTGGAATGGGCTCATTGTTTGGGTAGAAACCATAGAATTCTCGAATCTCTGATACTGAAATTCGAGAAAAATTTTTCTTTTTTCATTTTTTGTTCAAAGAAACACAATTTAATTTCAACAGTGGAACGAAATAAATATAAAATGAAAAGTTCTTATGCTCACATTGAATAATTATACATATGGAAGGATAAATCGTTATGAAGGACAAACTTGCTGGATACTCGATATTTGCACTTTCAATACTATCTTTAGGTACATGGGCAACCTTTACAATATGGGGTCTTGCTGAATGGAACGCTTCTGCTCCCTTTGTTAGTAATCAAATTACTACTATATTG
>JAHLVZ010000041.1 GCA_019058165.1 Candidatus Heimdallarchaeota archaeon | reverse complement strand
GTTTACACACAATCTTAACCGACCCAATTTTATGATCCCATCATAAACATCTCTAATTTTGTCCTCTGGATCCTGGAGATAAACATAACCTATCCGCCACCCCGGCATTAAGTAAACCTTGGAAAACCCGTTCATCATGAATAAAGGAACATCTTTTGCTACTGAGGGCATACCTATGAACTTCTGATCCATAGTAAGTCGATCATAAATCTCATCAGCAATGATAGGAATATCGTGTTCTCCGGCGATATCAGCAATTGCTTTCAATTCCTTTTCCCGATAAACTGCTCCGGTTGGGTTATTTGGATTAATTATCAAAATTGCTTTTGTTTTCTCATTCACTTTTTTCCTTATATCTTCAGTGTCAGGTTGCCAGTTATCATCACTAATAGTTCTATATGTGACTGCTCGTGCATCGTAAAACTTTGGAAAAGCTGAGTAGGAAGGATAGGCTGGTCCAGGTATAAGTATCTCATCACCAGGTGTCAACAATGATCCTAGTAAAAACATAATGCCTTCAGAAATTCCAGCAGTAACATGAATATCCTCAATTGTAAGATTTTTTGCCCCATTAATTTTCATTTCTTTTTCTACAATAGCCTCTCTTAGAGGGACTATGCCTTGAGATTCCGAATAAAAACTCTTGTTCTCTTTTGCTGCCTTAATAAACGCTTCAACAATATTTGGAGGAGTTTCAAAATCGTACTTATTGGGGTCCCCAATATTTAGCCAAATAAGGGCTTTCCCTTGAGCAACTAATTTTCTTGCTTCGGCACTAACATCTCTTATAGCATATTCTAAAGATTGAACTCGAGCTGCTTGCTTCACAGTAATTATCTCCAATTTTTACCTACAATGATTCTGTTTGATTTATTTAATAGAACGAGAAAGCTTATTTTTTATCAAATATAAATTATGTGTTCAATTGCACCTTGTACTGATTTCTGAAGTAACAAAAATTAGTGGATATTCTTAGGGAGAGTAAAAACTAATTTTATCAGTAATTTGAGGTGTTTGTCAAAATATTTTTAATTAGGTGAGAGGTTTTTGATTCAGCTTGCTCAAAAAAGTAGGTGGAAATTAGATTGTCAGCTGAAGAAGAACGAATCAAGCAAATGGTAGATGATATTTTAAAGAATGCAAAAATCGAAGCAGATAAGATCCTAAAGGATGCCAAAGAACAAACTAAAGAGATTCTACAAAGAGGTCAAGATACTGCTGAAAAAGAGAAGAATAGTATTCTTGAAACTGAATCAAAAAAAGTTACTGAAATTGAAAAGCAACAAATTGCATCTATAAATTTGCAAGCAAGAAGGGAGATTTTACAAAAGAAAGAAGAGGAAATTCAGAAAGCATTCGGTTTAGCTAAAATAGAATTACAAAACTTCCACAAAAAAACTGCTTATGCAAAAGTGCTTGAAGCTCTCATAATTGAAGGAGGTATAGCACTTGATGGGGGTGTAATTTCCATCAAAACTAGGAAGGGAGATACGACCAAAATCAAGGATTTAACAAGCATTGCTAAAGCAATTACCAAAGCTTGTGGAAATAAATGCACTCTTAAAATTTCAAAAGAAATTATTGATACAATGGGTGGAGTAATCCTTCAGACTGAAGATGAAACAATAACCATTGATAATACTTTTGAAGAACGATTAGTTAAAAATGAGCGATTAATTCGAACAGAAGTTGCTAAGACATTATTTGGTTAATAAAAGCAAGATACAGGTTAACAAAATTTCATTATGAAGAAATGTTTTAAAAGGCAATTAACTAAAAAAGAAATATCGCTTCTATCAACAAATATTGGTGTTACCTCCGATGAAAAGAAAGATACTACTACCGATCGCCATGCTCGCTGTTATGCTAACAACAGCTTTTGTAATTCAACCAGAAATTGCAAAAGTATCAGCAAATTTAGGGGATATCCTACTTTATAACAGGCTTCTCCCTATAGGGGATGTCTACCGTGATGATACAATTATTTTTGGAGTAACATTACATAATAATTCAACTACAAACTACTACTTGTCAGAAATCAGAGCTAATTTCTATGCATCAGATAGTAGAGCCAATATAACGCACTTTTATGTGTATCTCTTTCAACATGACGTTACTCGAGATGAACTTCCCCCACAACTAAGTCGAACTGTCTCTTTTCAAGCAACCATTGAGGAAGAGCTAAGGGTTCAAGATAACTATACTGTAATGTTAATGATTAGTTATTATGAAGAAGGTCATGAAGAAGGTCCCTTTACAAGACAGGTTGGAGAGAACGCTACAATCAACATCAAAATTCGTCGTGTTGATGCTCCAAATTATATTTGGATTGTGCTAGTGCTATTAACATTAGGAATTCTAGCATTCGTTGTAGTTGGTATGGTTGGCTGGATTAAAGAAAGAAGAGCCCGACAGTAAATTCTAACTTGAATTTCATATTTTAAAGAACTGCTACTCGCATAGCTGAGATAATAACTTGATATTTTCTTTGATCTAGAGTTCTATATGAGACATGTATGCTTGGGAGAATAATTTGTCCCTCTTTCTTTGGCTTGATTTTAAAAGTTTCAAGGATAGCTGAATCATAATTTAGTTGATCGACAATCCTTCGTGGATACATAGATAGTATTTCGAATTCATAATTCGGTGGCAAAGCAAGATCAACAAGATAAGCAATTCCATCACCAATATTTGAGATTTTTACCTGGACGTAATTCTCTTTCTTATACTGTAATGATGTAGAAATAACATATTCCGCTACAACATTAGGTAAGGCATTTTTCTCAGATGCAAGTAAATCACCTATTTCAGCCATTGCAAGGTGTGGGGGACTAATCCCTTCTAATGCATAAAGTGCTGCTAAATCTTCATGAGCAATTACATCTGAATATGATCTTTCTATACCTGCATCTAGTAATAATTCTTTGAGGACAGCAGGATATGTTGTTTCCAGATCTATTGAAATATCTAATTCACGATATTCCCGGCCTCTTGAATGATCCATGAAAACTTGATATCCATGAATCCCGGGTTCTATTGTACTGATTTTCGTTGGATCACAAACCAGAGCAATGGCATTTTCAAATAGACTTTGCTGATTTCTCTGTGTTCGTATATCTACACTAGACAAGAAGAATCCAAAAGAAGGATGACTGTGGAACCAACCTACAATAACAGCATCTATTTTATTCGCTTCTTCTGCGATTTGTGGTATGATAGTATAATCAGACATTTCTACAAAAATTGAACTACCACTAGTCATGGGTATTGCTCTCAAAACAGTAGCAGTTTCTCCCTCAATAGTACCAATCAGCCAACCAATTACTTCTCGCCATTGCCTATACGGTCTGTTTGGATTCGCATATTCAATCACGTACTTGAACATCTCATCATAGGCTTCTTTGGTAACAATGACTGATTGTATCATTTTGACCAACCACGATATTTATTCTACCTCTACTATAAACTAACCGAGACTTTCATCTTCTTTAACAATTTCAATTAACCAGTTAACAAATGGTTGCCTAAAAGCATCAATTGTAGGGTAAATGTCTTCAATACTATCCTCGGATGATTCATTTGAATTATAGGCAACAATACTCTTCAAAGCAGATATTTCTAGGTAAGATATCTTAAAATTCTGCTTCTTAGACAGTTTTTCTGCAAAACTAACTGCTTCCTCCATATCAATTTGATTTTGGTTATCTTGCCTCAAATCAGATTTATTGCCACATATTAGAATGGGAATATTCCCTGCATGACCCCAAATAATATCCAGCCATTTAGAAATAGCTTGAAAAGAATCTCTATCTGTGACATCAAAAACAATGATGCCGCCTTTTGCCCCATAATAGAAGAGAGAATGAAGATATGGAAAATATCTTTGGGATCTTAAATCATAAATTCTACCGATAATATTTACTCTTTGAGAATTTTCTTTTTTAATTGGAATTTCGAGTGATGCAGAATAACCTCTCCCTGCAATACCTGAACCTGTTAAAGCTTCAAGCAAGGTTGTTTTTCCTACTTTAGAATTACCTACTAATACTATTTTTACTGTGTGTGATCTCTCCTCCTGAGAGTCAAATTTAGTTTCAACAGTAGGTTCCATACTAATGCTCTCCAAACAATCGGAAACAATCATTCTTTATAGATTAATGTGTTTAGGAATAATGCCCATTAAATTTATTGGTTTGAATCCTCTTTCAAGTATTCTTCAATACAAGTGGTTTATTATCTTTTAAACTTTAAAATGTAATTTAAAATTCCTTGCCTTCTTAGAAAACTACTCTGAAATTTTGTTTTCTAAAGAAACCATGAGTACTTCTTTTAACATTTAAGGCAGAAGTTATTTAGAAGAATTCTAATCTAGAAATAACAGTAGATTAAATAACAGATTATTTGTTAAACGCCTGTGAGGATCCAAATTGAATAAAGTAAAACAAATCCCTGTATTAGAACGAGTAGCTAAAGCTAATGAAATATTCGTAAATGAAATCCGAGAAAAATTCGAAAAAAATAATATTATTTGTTTTAATATTATGGGCTCACCCGGATGTGGAAAAACAACCTTTATTGAAAATACTATTTTAAAATTAAAGGATAAGAAAAAAATCGCAGTTATTGAAGGGGATTTAGCTACAACAATTGATGCTGAAAGAATTCGTGATTTAGGAGTTGACGTTTTCCAAATTAATACCGGGTCAATGTGTCACCTTGATGCACGACTTATTCGTACAGCACTAACCAAAATGGATCTTAGTAATATCGATTTTTTGTTTATAGAAAATGTAGGAAATTTAGTGTGCCCTTCATCGCATGATTTAGGGGAAGATTATAGAATAATTTTAGCTAGTGTTCCAGAAGGACCGCATAAACCGAAAAAATATCCGGTTATCTATAAGGAAGCAGATGTTGTTGTAATAACAAAAGCAGATCTTTTAGAGCATTTTCCAGATTTTACTGTTGAGACTCTCTTTGGCCATGCGAAAGAAATCAAGCCAGATATTATAACATTCGAAGTAGCTCTCAAAGGGAAACAGATTATTATGGATGAATGGATTCAATGGTTAGAGAATGCTAAGCCAAAAAACCAATGAATAACGACTTACATTCCCTATTTGTTTATTCACATTCGTTTATTGTTCATCATCAAATATGAAAATTTTAACTAATTCTTCTCTTAAATCATCCTTTACCATTTCAATTACTCGCGTAAAAGATTCATCAATGATGTTTTCTTCGATCTTTGCAATAAACTCTGTACTTTGGATGATTTTGTAAAATCTAGCCATCGCTTTATCCATTGCAGGGATTACAGCTTCAGCAAATGCAGATAAGAATAGATTGGATATTGCATTTTTATTTATCCAAGGTCGTTCAGCATAAATTTCCTTTAATTCTTTTGCAGATAATTGTTTGAACATTTCTTCTTTCCCACCATTTATTATAGAATAAGGTGTTGAATCGTTATTAATCTTTGACAAACTTATTGTTTTATAGATTAAAAATTTTCACGTCTTTTTTCTAAAGATGTTAAAATGGGAATACTTTTTATCTATGTCTTTGATTTAAATCATAAGGTTTTAAGTAGAGTTATGTTAAATTAAGACCTACCCAAAATATGTAATTCATTGGGAGATCTGATCAAAGAATGTCTTTACGTCCAACCTACAGAGCAATAGGGATTGATTTAGGTACATCAACCATTAAGCTTTCATGTGCTACGCATCTTAAGAAAATTCCATCAATTGTAGGGCAACCACTTGAAGGTTGGAGAGGATTCAGTGGAGATTCTTCTTTGGAAAAAAACCTCGTTATTAGTGATGGAACAAGAAACCTCTATGTTGGGGAATTGGCACGGTTACAAAGTGAAATTAAACGTGAAATCGCTAGTGAAGGAAAAGTGAAAAGTATTGATGACGCAGTGCTAGCGATAAAAGCCGTTTTAGCTTTAATTACTGAGAAGAATTATGATGAAATCATAATGGCTACGGGTGTTCCAGTAGCTTCATCAAAAAAAGAAATGGTAAAACTAGCAAAGGGATTGAAGGGTGAACTAAATATCAATGTTGAAAACGAAGCAACAGGAGAAAAAATAAAGCGCTTACTATCAGTTAAGCATTGCATTGTTATGCCTGAGCCCTTTGGTACTTACTATCATACCTTGAAAACTCAAGGAGAATCAAGAGCCGTAGATGCTATTGTTATTGATGTGGGCCATGGATCCACTGATATTTTGACACTTTATGAGGGTAGAGTGATGCGTCAAGCTTCTGGAAGTTTAGAAGAAGCTGCAGACACATTGACCAACAGAATTGCTCAAGAATTACAAAATCAAACTGGAAAAATAGTTAGACCTTTTGATCTTATGTCTTCCCTTTCACAAGGAAAGGATGTTTTAACTATTGGTGGGGAACGATGGGATATTCTAAGTATGAAAGAATATCATATCGAAATCATTGCTGATGTAATTCTTGATGAAGTTAATAGATTAATAGGAACCTTACCACCAGACGCTATTATTGAGAAAGTTATTCTCTGTGGTGGGGGAATGCATATATTTGGAGATAGACTGAAACTAGGTTTTGAACAAGCAGGATTAGCAGAACATCCTGAAATGCTGATATTACCTGAAAATCCGGTGATGTCAAACGCAATGGGTTTTGAATTATTTGCCCGAAGATTCATATCAGGCTTAGGAGAGGATGGATTCAATGAGCTCTAAGAAACCACCAGTAAAGAAAACAGGAAGTAAGAGCACTAAAATTAAGCCTAAGTCTAGTGCCAGTAAGAAAAATGAAAAATCAAAAAAATCAGCTAAAAAAGGATTTAAGGAATCCCATGAAGTTCCTGATAAGGGAAAACGACGAAGCTTAATATCAGCTTTAAAGAGAGGAATTTCTACTAAAGGAGATAGTCCTTCAGCTTCATCAAAGGATCCTATGAATATTGTAATTACACTTAGTCCTGCAAAGCATGCAGATATTATTGAATACATTGAAGAAACAGTCCCTGCCGGTGGTAGAGCCGAATGGGTTCGTGACTCGATTAGACTGAAAATGAGAATCGAACGTGGAGTTTATGGTTTAAACACCTCTGGACAAGATGAATCACAAAAAGGATCAGAGGAAACCCTTCAAACAGTTTTTGGACAATTCGCTGAAGTTATGACGAAAGTCATGTCTGATCTTAAATCAGAGGAACCAGCAACTAGACAGGTTCGAGCAGCTTCTGATACGGAACGACCAAGACCTCCCCCACGTGAAAGAATGGATCGAGGTGGTCCTCCTCAGCTAAAGAAAGTTGAGATTAAAGATGAGAAGAAATTGGAAGAACTAAAACCTGATAGACCATCCTTAGATGATGCTATTGGTGCCATTGTTATAGTTGAATAATTGGAATGAGGATTAACTATGAACATTCTTTACAAAATACCTCTTGAAGCAAAAGATCTTACTCAGTTTCTTGAAGAAGAAAAGAACTTCCTAATAGGTTTCCTAAAATTATTAGAAGAAGTAGATACAAGTGGGCTAAGTAAGAAAAATGTAGATATTACTTCTCAGTTGAAAGATACACTTCTGGCAGAAGTTGATAAAATATTTCCCTCAAAGAATCCTCAAAATCAAATTCAAGCTCTCCTCTCTTTAGCCAGAAATCTTGCAAAATCCTTTAACAAGGCAAAAATAGAAGATCTTGGAATTGCCAATAGATGGGTTTTACTTACAGATGGGTATCTTGGTAGCTTTGTAGAAAAAGATTATGAGGTTGCCATATTGCTTTATTTAATTTCAGCAATTTATCAAACCCGCGCTCTTGCACATGTTCAAACAAGTCCGCAGTATCGTTATTTTCACATCTCATCTTTGTCTGCATTGAAAGGAGCAATTTTGTTTATGGAGAGTTTAGCTCCACAAGAAGAACATTATTCATATCCGTTTTACAATTTACTTCTCCTAAGAAAATTGGAGGTTGAAGCTGAAATCACTAAATCTGAAGCTTTTATTGCTCGTAAACAAGGTGATTTCAATCGTGCATCTAAGCTTTTTGCTGGAGCTGCTTCATTTCGATTTTCTATGATGAGTTATGATTTACCAAGTGAATCTGACAATAGGGTAAAGATTTATGCATCCACTGAATTAGGAATGGCTTGTTTCTATATTGCAGTTGGACACTCAAATCTTAATGAATCCCAACAAGCTTACTCCTATCTATTAAAAGCGAAAAGTTACTTTGATAATGCTGCAAAACTTTCAGAGGACAATACCGAGCTCTTAGAAGCAGCAAATAAGCGATTAGAATTAGTTAATCCTTACATAAATAGAATTCAAGATACAATTGAAACTGAGGAAGTAAAAATCGAAGATATTGCTGACCCGCAACCATTAATGATTCATCCTGATCCTGAACTGCTCTTTACTCCGAATGATAAAACAGAAGGACCACTTAGAATTTGTTCTAATTGCGTTAAAAAAGTAGTCTGGGCTGATGTTTGCTCAGAATGTGGTGAAACTATCATCCCGTTTGAGTAAATGCTTAAAGCATAAATTTGTAAAGTAAATTATCCATCGTAAATCATGTTGAAGGAATGGACTAACAGTGCTAATCCACAAATATCGAACCACAAGGTCTCTTAAAATTTGTTACTGGGGACCTAGTATGGCTGGAAAAACATTCACTGTAACTGCTATAAAAGTAATGAAGTCTTTAGAGGATCCAAAAAGTGTTTTCGATTTTGTAACTGTTAAAGATCAGGAAACCGGGAAAACTGTCTTCTTTGATCAAGCTGTTTTTGGTTTTGGATCAAAACCTGAATCGGATGAATTTCTATTCAAAATTCATGTTTTTACTACAGCAGGACAAAGAAGGCTAAAAGAAACAAGGAAAGTTGTTCTACAAGGAATTCATGGTTTAGTGCTAGTTATCGATGCTGATTTGGATAATTGGGAGGAAAACATTTGGTCTTTACAAGAGCTCAAAGAGCTAAAAGGTGAGGACATAAAAGAGCATAAAATCCCTTATACTGTTTTTGTAAATAAACAAGATCTTCCTTGGGGTACAAAAATCTCACATAGACACGTCAAACAACTATTTGATGCAGCAGATGTTTCAGATCTTTTCCCTGAATTAGAAGGAAATGTATTTAGTGGTTCTTGCCAGCAAGCAAGAGCTGATTTGAAAAACCTTCTAAGTACTACCCCAAAAGACGTTATTCTTAGTTCTGAAGGCCATTTTAAGAGAGAATTTAGACCGGATTCATTTAGTCCTTTGATGAAATCAATGGAAGATATCGTAAAACAAATCCTTAAGAAAGAGTTTTCCAGCGCTAAGACAAAGTAACTTGTATGGAAAATCAAGTTTTTTTGTAATAATAGGTAGTTATTTGTAGGTGTTTTGACATGATTTTTTCTTAGAAAATACTATATTTATATTTAAAGTGGTCTAAAAAGTATATAAATAGAAAACGTTCGACAAGAAGCTGGACTCTTATTTGATTAGTAAAAGAAGGGGTGCGTAAGTGTGTTCAAGAGATTCTTCAGATGGTTAAGAAAGATTTTCGGAAGAAAGAAACAAAAAGTAGTTGTAGAAGAGGTACCTGCTGAAGTTGAAGTTGTAGAAGAAGACGTAGTAGATATTACAGAATACAGTCCTGATGTCTTCGAAGTAGAAGAAGAGGAACTTTTCGAGGAACGAAAAGAACTTGAACAACAAGTAAGAGATCTTAAGAAAACAAAAGAAGAAGCCTTATCTATTGGAGAGATTCTAGATCATTTATCTTCAGAAGAAGACATTTTCCAGGCTTTGGGTGCTGATGATTTCTGGAATGCAACTGGTTATTGTGAAACTGTTAGAGAGAAGTTCAATAAAGCTAGATCTGAGAAAGATGAAGAACAACAGCTTAGGCATTTTTGGCACACAAATAAAATGTATATGCGTTCAGTTGAAGCTTATAGAGACTCTATTGCGAGAAGTGATATGCTAAGAGCAAGAGTTATGCTACTTAACATTCGTATGATATATGATGTTTTAATTGAAATGCATCGTTTAAATCAAAAAGTCATTCCAAAACCCCAGACTTTAGATGTCGAAATGCGAAAAGAATATGTCAAAGACGTTCTTGTTGAAATTTTAGAAAAAAATAGATTTCCTTTAAGCATAAAAGAAATCCTTTCCGAAGTAAAGAAAGGGGAACGAAAATCAGTTCTTGAACTTTTAACTGAAGAATCAATTCAATTCTATATTCAATCTCTCGTTGCTGATGAATTCATCAAAAGGGTCGAACGCATTATTGAATTTGCTCCTCCCCCACTTCCAAATATCTCTCCTGAAATGAGAGAACTCATTCCTGAAAAGATTTACGAAGATTCTTTTACTCCTGATGTAAAGATGTATCGTAGAGAGGATATTGGAAGAGAGGAACTTTCTGCTCTTTTTCCACCTGAAATTTACAAAGGATTACAGGAGAAAGGGTTCTATCGTATTGAAGATGTTCAAGGTCGACTCAATGAATTACAAAAAATTCTTCTCGAAGAATTGCAATTTGAACCTGATATGACCACTATCTCAATCGGGATTCTCAGTGAAAGACTTGGTCGACTTGATGGTATACAACAGACAGTTGCTGATGAGAGATCTTTACTCGATAGAAGAAGACAAGAACTTTTAGGAGAAGCTACTGTTGAAGCAGCTGAAGATGTGAAAGAAGAGCCTGTTGTGAAGGGAGAAGAATTCCATCAGATTGTGCATCAAGATATTATCAATTCACCTATTCCGCGTCCTTATCAGTTGGAAGCTTACTACATGTTCAAGGGAGACCATTATAATGCAAGTATAATTGATTCACCAACTGGTTCTGGGAAAACTCTAATGGGTATGATGTGTATTCAAGATTTCTTAAGAACCCTGAGAAAGGACGAATCAATTTTGATTGTTGTCCCCACTCAAAATTACCAGTCTCAATGGGTTGATTCTATTTGTTTCAATGAAATTGGTTTGCAAATATCACCATCCTCTGTATTTTCAGGAACAATAACTCAACTTGAAAATTTCATAACCAAAACAAGAGAAATACCTCCAATCATAATTTTAACCTATACTTCATTAGCACAAATTTTAGGAGCGAAAACAAAAAAGGAAAAGGAATTGAAGGTTCTTATTAATTGGTTAGGAATTCGAAGCGTTATTTTTGATGAAGCCCACAAAGTCGTGGAACAAGAATCGAGTGCAACTTATGAAGTTACTAAACGCATCGTAAAATTGTTCAAAGGTGCCCATATTGAAAACCTAATTGGGTTTTCAGGTACAGCAAAAGCCTATGAGAAAGCATTCAAACGTTTAGGTCTAAAATTGATTTACGTAGTTCCTGAGAAAGAATTAGTTTTACATGGATTTGTTGCTCCTATAGCCGAACTTGGGGTAACCTTTGCGTATTCTGGAAGAGAGAAAGCGATTAGGGAAATTCATAATGAAATCAAAGTGAATATGAAACAAATCTGGAGTTACTTTGGATATAACAATATGCGAAGAGAATTCCAGAAAATACCGATGAATGATCGCTTGTTTATTTGTAAGGAACTTTTAGGGATGTATCAAAGTTACCGAAGTGATATGGTTACTGAAAAACTAAAAACAAAATTTGGTGATTGGGCTCCAAGTAGGGAAAAGGGACCATTAACGCTTAGTGATGCAAATTTAGTCCAAACGGTTCAAATTTACAATGGGTGGTCGGACATTTCTATTGCGTATAATTCCACACACACTAATGCTGCTCGTGAAATTGTCGAAGAAACTGAGCAACTTATAATGAGATTAGAACAATTAATCCGAATTCCAAGTTTAAGAAAAATGATTACAAGTGAGAAATATGGAAAGCGAATGCCTAGACGTCAGACTTTTTACAATATGAGGAAGGAATCCAAAGACCGAAGAGAGTCTAGGAAGAAAGTTAGAGATACAATGTGTTCTACAATGGTTGGTGTCTATAAAGCACTAGATGCCTGGGCAAGAACAAAAATTGGTGAAGGTAGGGTTGGCACTTTCCAATCAATAATTAACGCTGAAGAAGATATTAGAGATGTGAAGGGAGTAGTTATTTTTGATAGAGGCCGAACAATCAAGATGGAAGAGGAAACAGGAATAGGATCGCCAGGATTTTCTGGTGTAGGAGGAAGTTTTGCTCAGAGCTTGGGAACTGATATTATAAAATACAATCCAATTGCTGTGCAATCCTCTGAGATGTATATAAGCTATAATCCAGATCTAGAAAGGCCATTACAATCAATGATGGCTGATTTTATTAGAAATGAGGTTATTGTTGATAAACTTACAGAGCGGCTTTTCATGGAATTAATCTATGAACTTCCTTTCCAAGAACAATTGAGTAATTTCATTTATCTTACATTTAGGGAATTAATGACAGAATATGCTTCTACTTTGAAGAAGGTTTTCAGAGCAAGATATGGAGAATTCGCACGCAAAGTGTTCCATCCTATGGGTGAGTTCATAGATGAAATGGTTATTCTCGATGAAAACTTAGCTATGGCGGTTAATTTGTTAAAGGATCGAATTGATGATCCATCTGTGAGAATAAATAACATTGTTTTGATGTTATTTGATTATGCAATTATTGCTCGAAAAATCGAATATGCTAGTAAAAGAAAATTAGAAAGTGCAGCTGGCGAATTATTAGATTATTATTCTTTACCAATGCCTTCTGGAAGACAGAAGCAGTTAATTTATGATTTAGTATCTGATTTTCTTGATTCTGAATTGCTTCCAATACAACTTGTCTTTGTCTCCTCATGGGCAAGAACTGGATGGGATGTTAGAACCCCTGATATTCTTATTGATGCAACTGCAACTCGTGATGTTACTGCTTGGCAACAACTCCGAGGAAGAGCTATGAGAGCTTTAGAAAGCTGGACAATTGATTGTTACAGAACTATTGCTATCCTTCTAGGAAAAAGAGGTAGTGCAGAGAAAATCATTCAAAGACTTCCCCCAGAGATACAAGAGAATTTTACAAAAATTCAGAAAGAATTTGCTCCAAAAGAAGAGTTCACTCCTGTTATGATAGAGTTATTAATTAAATCAATTGATGAAGCAAAAATTCCTTCTGAAGAAAAGATTCAATTAAAAACTAAACTTAATTTAGGGAAAATCACTAAATTTTCCACTACTGAACGAATGAAACTTATTATTTATTTAATGCTCTCTCAGAATAAAGTAGCACATATTTTTGAAATGGTAAAGGCATCTGGTTCCACAAGACAAGTAGAATATGATAAACGAACAGGTGTTTGGCGGAGGAAAGCCGCTATTGCTAAAAAACATCGTGAAGAACCAATTCTTCCAGTTCCAGGTTCAAAACGTAGTAGAGGAAAATATATCGCACCTTTGATTTATTCAAAGGATCCAACTGCAGATACTCCCACAGAAATTCGTTCAACTTTGAGCAATTTGCTTGATGGTTTAGATCAAGAATTACTAGATGATTGGGTGTTATCATTAATTGAAGAAAGTGACACCCAAAAAAGTGTTACAGTTGGAAGCGTAGATACAAAAGATCGAGAAACTCTAGAAGCAATTGCTCGAGAAGAAGCTCTTCCAACACGATTTGAAATTGATGGTGTTACAGAAGAAGTCTTGAAAGATTTTCTCAGTGAAATAGATGAAGTTGAGTTTTAAGCAACTCAACTATTTTTCAGAATTTAATCAGAACTTTTTACATAGAAGAGAATTTTAGGTCTACCGCGTTTTTTTGTTCTAACAGGTTTTTTATCTACTTGCCCTTTCATAATTAATTTAGCTAAAATGTCATATAAAGTAGTTCTTGGAATATTTGTAAGTGAAGCCAATGTACTTCTTGTTATTGGTCCTTTATCTGATAGAATTTTAACTAAGAATTGTTCGATTGGCACCTTTTCCATGCTAATGCTTTCATTCCCATAAATAAAAGCTGTTCTTTGACTGTACACTATCATATTGTTTGTTAGCTCAGTTTCTTCTAGATTTTTCCGTATAAGCTTATCAATATCTTCTGTTATTTGAATTTCTTCGCTCATTATACGAGTCCCTCTCGTTCTTTTTCCATTTTTAACATAATTCTAGTTAGTAATAAACCTTATGCGAACTAGTCAAAATATAAGTTTTTTTCAGATAGTATGGATTTGATATTACATATAAACGGTTCTAAATTAATGGCGTGATTCAAAAGTCTTTTAACTCATTTTGAATAATTGAAATTAGAGTAGTTCTGAGTGTGTTAAATCTGAAGGGTAAACATGTTGAATTCTCCACTAATCAACTGAAACGAAACGAGAGACAAACAAACGACAAGAAAAGTAAATTAGTAGAAACAATCACTGGTGGATTTGTTGAATTTAACACGACAGTTAGTAAAAAAGACTCTCTGAACCAAACGACAGTAATATCGGGATCAAATATTGAAACTAATATTTCTAGTTTAGGATCTTGGTCTTGGGTAGATAAAAAACCAACAGTATGCATGATATGTAAACTTCCTTTAAAATCAACACAAACCGCTTCCCGTTGTCCTATGTGTCATTCACTATACCATAATGACCATATATTTGAATGGTTGAAATTGAAAGGAAAATGCCCTGTTTGTTTACAAAATCTCCGACCAGGTGGAACAGAAGAAGTGAAACTTTAATAGGTATTATTTAATGAGTAAAAGTAGAGATGTGGAAGAATGAGTAAAAGTCCGAAATCAAAACAGAAATTTGATATTGATGTTATAAAAACACCTGAAGGACATGTTCCTACTGTAGAAAGTTTTCATAAAGTAATAGATGGGTTGTTTGGAGAGGTTCTAGATACCAGAAAGGATATTGTGAAACTGATTCCTAATTTGGAAAAAGAATTATCAAGTTTACGAGAAATATTAGCACAACAAATGATTGTTTTTGAAGTTATTAATGATAATATTTCCAAATTAGAAAATGAAATTAAAGATCAATCAAGAAAAATCTCGAAGATACAAAAAATTACAACTGACACAAAAGAGAAACAATTATCAGAAGCTGATCTAACAGCAGAATCAAAGAGAGCAATAGCTAAACTAGTAAAAGATGAACTAAAAGAAGGCACAAAACCAATACATGAAGCTTTGAAGCTTTTAGAAAAAGTTGTAGCAAAATCAGAAATAGATACTTTGAAGAAAGTTGAGAAGCAGCTAGCAAATCTTAGAGATCAAATAGATGATTTGTCCTCAAAAACTGAATTACAAATGTTGGAAATTTTGGAAAGTGTAAATCAGGAACCTGTTAGACGAACTACAAAATCTACAACTAAGACTACAAAAAGGAAGTTAACTTCATAGAAGAAATTTCTTCAATATACTTTTTCAATCTGGGTTTTAATAAATAAATAATAAAAAGAATAGATAAACGTAAATTATAAAGTTTAGAATAAAACATAGAGATATGGAAAATTTAGGAGGAGGGGCATATACCCCTTTATGGAATTTCAAGAACTGAAATGTCGACCTTTGATACACCGTCAATATCGGCCAATTCTTCTTTGATTGTCTCCATGTTTACATTCTTAAACTCTTTTGAATCAATATATCCTTCATAGACACAGCTCTCTTGTGTAAAGCACAGACCCGTGGAATAAAGAGTTTTTATACCCGCCTTCATAAATAATGAGCCCATCTTCTTCAAAAAGTCTGGACTAAGTTTTCCGATTTCAATGCCCACTTTGTAAACTTTTTCACTTGTAGTGGGGATTATTCTTATTATTTTTGTACTGGGAGCGAGTATCATTACCGCATAATTTCCTTCTTCAGGTTTTAATGCGTCGAGAAAAGTTTGGGGTAATTGGATAGGTTGCCCTACTTCAAGCTTGCACATCTTTGCTACTGTTACTTCGGTTGTCATTACTGCCTCTCCTTGACTAAGGAATCTAATAATATCTTCATTAAATTAAATCCTTTGGTGTTTATATAATTTACTTTTTGAGACTTTTTGAGCTTATTTTACTTTATATAGAGAATTCATTTAAGTATTCTTTCGGTCTTTTTCTCTTGTTTTTTGATGGTAGAGATATTTCATTCGTTTTTTTCCTTGAAAAAGACAACCTAAAAGTTAAAGAATTATAGTATAATTTTGTTATCAGTAGAACGAGAAGAACGAAACATTATTACAAAAGAAAAAATATGTAAGTCTGATAGTTCTTCGAAAGAACAGCAATTGGAGAATGAATCCCCTGTCCACTAATAAAAAGTATCGAGAGAAGCGATTATCCCTTTTAATGCATCCTATGCGCAGAAGTATTTACCAGCTTGTTTGTGAGACTCCAGGATCATACTTTTACGAAATTGTTAGTACACTTGCAGAACCACAAGGAACTCTCTCGTGGCATTTACGCATGTTAGAAAAAGATGGTTTTATTAAATCACAAAAATTTGGTGGGAAACGATTATTTTACCCCAAGATGCTGCGCTCTGAATCAGCGGAAAGAGCATTTGCTATTTTAAAAAATGGTACTGCAGCCAAGGTGTTTGATCATATAATAAACAATCCTGGGTGTTACCAAACTGAAATTGCAGAGAAATTATCTATTCATCATGATACTGTTCGACACCATATTTTACGGTTATCTGAAGCTGAATTAATTGATGTTATTCGAGATGGCAGAACAGTAAAGTACTTCCCAGGGGAATTAGGAAAAGAATTGATTAATGGAAGTCTTAATGTTCTCACAGAGCGGTATATTCGTTTTCTCATAGACAAATTAGAAGAAGGGTGTATGTCTCCAGAAATTATTGAGCGAGATTTGCACAGCATTTCCTTAAGAATAGAATGCCCCAATTCAGAAGATATCTCGTTAAAAATCCAATTAGGTCCTTGGGAAACTACTTTGGCTGTTGAAGAAGAGGAAGAAGAAAAGAAAGAAAGTTAAAAAAGATAAAAAAAAGAAAAGAATAAATTGGGAAAAAATCATTTCAATTTTTTGAGTGTTTTCTTTAGTTCCTCGTATGCTGCTTCCCAATCTTTAATTTCTTCTGATAAATCGTCTCTTTGTTCGTTGTATTCGTCTTCTGATAATTCGCCTGTTGATTTTCTAACAAATAACGTTTCCAAAGTTTCTCTTTTCTGAGATAATTCCTTTTTCAATTGATCCTTCCAGTTTTCCATTTTGACTAATTCATGTGTTATTTGTCTCTCAGAATCAGCTATTGATGTTTTGTATTCACGTTCCATTTTTTCGTATGTTTTTTGACTAATGCTTTTCTCTTTCTTTAGGCCTTCAAGTTTTGACATTCGTTCCTTTGATAGGTCTTTTTTATCCATGAGCTCAAAAATAGGGATAGGAGCACCTCGTTTGGATAGCTTCTTCTTTTCAATTTTGATCTCTACAAATCGTTTGTTTAATTCATCAACACGACCTATAGCATCTTCTTTTGGAACCAAACCTACTTTTACTCTCTCTTCTAAATTCTCAATTTCTTCCAAAATTTCTTCCATTTCTTTATCAATTATAATCATTCTTCCTTTTACAGCAAGAGCTTGAACAATTTCGGAATCTAAAGCTTCTGTTTCTTGAGATGCCGATGAGCTAAAATCATCTTTTATTGCTGAAGAATGAATATCTCGAGATGTTTTTCTCTTTTCCTTAAACATATCCTTGGGCAATCTAGCCCCACACGACTTACAGAACTTGAAATTCGGTAAAGCCGGTTTACCACAAATAGGACAACGATATTCTACCATTTTACATTTACTTCCTAGTATTTTATTTGTTTACAATTATATCTTATAGATTCTTTTACCGTTTAAATAAAAAAACAATTCTGTATGGAATTTCTTTGATTTTTTCGACTTTCTCATGCAAAAAAAGAAGTAATATTTGTCTGTTTTCTCATTAAAAAAGCAAGTAAAATCCATTATTTACTATATAAGCTAGGGGTTTTGAGAATTAATTTTTCACAAAGTAACAAGATTTAAATGATATACATGTCCGTCGAATAGTAGCGAGTTGATTTAAATGGCTAGACGCCCCGCCAGATGTTACACAAAAATTGCAGGACCACCCTATACACGAAAGAAATATGTTCGAAGCATTCCAGGATCAAAGATAACTAGCTTTGAAGCTGGTAATAAAAACACAAAATTCCCAGTGACAGTTTCCTTATTCTCTAAGGAAGCATGCCAAGTAAGACATTGTGCATTAGATGCCACTAGAATGATGACTAACAGACACATGCAACGAAATGCTGGTCCTGAAAACTATCATTTCATTATCAGAATCTATCCGCATCACATTTTGAGAGAAAACAAAATGATGGCATTTGCAGGAGCTGATAGATTACAAGATGGTATGCGTCGTTCTTTTGGGAAACCGATGGACATTGCAGCTCGAATAAGAGCTAATCAACCATTAGTTACAATCCATACGCAACCCCAATTTGTTGAGTTTGCAAAACGAGCTTTGAAAATTGGTGGTGACAAACTTCCTACACCTTATTACATCCGTTTTGAGGCTGGGGAGAAAGTCTATCAAAAATTTAAGGCAAAAGCAGAATAGAAAAACTATTTCTGTTATACTCTATTCTTTTCTTCTTTTATTTTCATCTTTTCTAAGAGATAATATCTGCGTATACCTTTGAATAATCTCAAGTTAAATTTATTGAAAACCAGTAATTCATTGTGAGGATGAGGTAAAGATTCTCAAAGATTAAAGATGCCATTCATCAGGAGAAATTAAATGGAATTTATATGCGCTAAATGCAATGCAAAACTAGAGAAAGATCATACACTTCTTACAAATGGATGTTACAAATGTGGTTCAAAGGTTTTCAAAACACTATCTACACCAGGTACAATAACTGCTAGCACAATAAAAGCAGCCTTGAAAATACAACGTGATAGAATTGAACAGTTTGATTCAACTGGTTTTGGTTTTGTTCCTAGACTTATAAAGGAGGATGTTGAGGGGGAACGAATCAAGGATTTAGATGATGACAATATTCCTACTATCAAATTAAAGCAGAAAGGAGTATATGAAGTTAATATTGGTGGTCTTTTTAGAGATAAGAAATCAGATCCAATAATTCTTAGTGGAAAATCTGGTATCTATAAGGTGGAACTTGCATCTGGAAACAATAAAGAAGAATGAGTGGGGTTATTTCCCTTACACTCACGATTTATTATCTAGTTTTTTGGATTCAGTAAGTATAACCCATTTTCTTCATCTTTAATTCTAGAAACACCGGGTTTCGTTTCTACAAGATAGATTTCTGCTGTAACAGATACGATGCCTTCGACTAAATGTCCTCCAAGGCTTTTCCCATCTTTTTCCCCAATTAGAATGTGTATGTGAGCAACGGGTTCTTGAGTGTCCTTATTTTTTGCAATGTTACCTGTACAAGCTAGAAGCTCTACTTCCTTGAATGGGATATGTAAATACTTCTTACTTTTAATGTCAAAATAACCAATTTTTCCTTTACCAAGCGCACCGATTCCTGTCAAATATCCAGCCAAGATATTTTTCTCTTTAACATATTCTAGGATACTTGTAAGTAGTTCCTCGCCTTTCTCCAATCTTATTAAGTGAACTTTTTGCTGTTCCATTTCCATGGTTTTCATTTTCAACTACCACTTTAGATTTTACTAAATAATGAGATTATTATCAATAACAATTAAGAAGTTAACTGCTTTCTTAATTCCTCAATCTGTTCTCGAACAACAGCTAATTCGGAATTTATTCTTTGTATACTATCATCGAATTCTTGTTTGCTCTTCAAGCCTTCTTGGAAATCAGTTTCATTCTTTTCTATTTCTTTCTCCAAACGATATTTTTCAGCTTCTAGAGTCAAGAGTTGCATATATGGATCTACTGTAGAGGCGTATGGGTCATGCGTTTCCTTTTCCTTCAAAATTTCTGAAGGTTTCACCCAACTATCACCAGAGCTTTCTTTTGTTTGCTCTTCAATGGCTGTGGGTTGTTCTTCAACAATTGGTGGTGTAAGAACGGGTTTTTCAGGTGTTATTTCTGATACCGTATCCTCTTCTACAATTAGAGGTGTTGTAGTAGTTTCTTGTAATTTTTCTTTGAAATCAGTTAATTGTTTCTCAGTTTCTTCTTCAGCTTCTTGAATTATGGATTTCATTTGACTTAAAATTCTGGATGGTTGTGCTTCAGGACTTACTGTTTCCGATAATTTTTGTATAGTGGAATCTGAAGCAATAATATCCGAATCTTCTGCCTCTTCTTCAATAGGTTGTTCTGGTATCTGTTCGATTTGAGTTTCTTGTATATGTGGTATGCTTTCCTCAACTTCTAGTTCTTCATCCACAATTGGAAGAATTAACGGTGGATCAGATTCTATTGGTTCTGGTTCTACTTGGGGTTCAGTTATACTTACTAATGATTCATCCACAAGTGGTTGAGAATCAGTTTCTTCAACTACTTCCTGAACTTCTTCAGGAACTTCTGAGGATTTTTCTTTAACTAAACTACTCATCAGAGATCTCAAATCACTTAATTCCGATTTTAATGAAGCCAATTCTTTCTTTAATCTTGAAGCTTCTTTAGATGATTCTTGGTTTTGAGTAAAAACAACATTCTTTCCCTTTACGATTATATCATAAATTTGATCTATCAGCTCTTTGTACTGTCTAAACCATTGTCCGTATGGATCCCAATTTAAAACAATTTCTCTAGCTGTTTCAAGAAGCTCTATGAATTCTTTATTGTGTTCTTTTTCTCCGAAAATTGATGCTTCTAAATTTGATATAGTATCAATTAATTCAATTCGTAATTCAGCTTCTTGTTGTGGATTTGTTTCTCCTTTTATTAAAGTAGAGTAAATCGCTTCAAGTCTATCTATATTTTTAGCAAATACTTCTTTTGGCAAATGATTCGACACCTAGCTTTCTACCAGTTAATTCTACTATTTAAATAGAATTATTAGTTATTTTTAGCTTTTCATTACGGTATTTTAATCTTTTATTTTAAAAAAGAATAAAAAAAAGGAGTAAAAACCATCAAGTTTTAAGTTTTTTATGATAACCCCAAATGTATTTCTCTGCGCTTTTGATAATCGACTGGAAAATGATTTTGAAGGAATACCCTATTGATTGGTAGTTCTTCTTTTAGAGCATCAATAATTGTTATGAGTGATTCATCTTCTACACCCCAAATGAATAGGTTCAATTGGGATTGTACATTCTTTGCAAAAGATAAGCTGTTCAATAATGATTGATATTCTGGAGTATCTACAGCATTTGGGAAAGCAGTCCATGCAGATAAGTGAATTGTTGGATTACCATATTTACTTATTACAGAAATATCTTGTCCAAAATGATCCAAAGCTCCTTTTGAGGCATTCATTGTAGGATCGATGTCTATTGTTATGTCTAAGTCTATTGCTTTTTGTGATTGTATGCTTTCAGATAATTCCCTTAGAATTGTTTCAATAGCATCTTTTCGCCAAGTAATCCATTGATTCAACAGATTAGGATCCTTTTGCAAATCACTTAGAGAAAAGATTCGATCAATACCGTATCTTTCAGAGAATCTTCTACAACAATTTTCGCAGAAACTGTATTCTTCTCTTGGGAAACGTATGTTATCAAGTAACATTCCTTTTATTGGGAAACCTATTATTTCTGTAGTTATTGATTTCAGGTAATTAGTATATGAAGTTTTAAAGGGATCAACAAAATCGTTGTTTGGATTTCCACCGTCTTTTATTGCGGAATACCCTGGATTCTTTGCTAAAAATGAATCAGCTAAACCATTTACAAAACCATAGACCTTAATGCCAATGGAATCAGCGATTGTTGAAAAGGTTGAAAAAAATTCATTCGTCTCACGATCAGTTGGGGCTGTAGCGCTTCTATAATGCACAAAACCGGAACTGGATTTACCAACTACAGCAACCTCACTTAAAAAGCCACCATTTTCCGCAAGGAATTCATCTGGGCTTTGTTTAAGAAAAACTGGATCGATTACAGGAATTAGATTATGACTTGATATTGTTCGGATATCCATTGTCTTGTTTCCCACACAGAACTACCATAATTCTAATCAAAAATTGGTGCTTATTGAATTTAATATTTGCTGTTGTGCAATAAATGAGATTTTTGCAACAAAACTAACTTCAATTATTAAAAATAAGAAAAAAATAGAAGAAAATAATCTTGGATTATTTCTTTTTCTCTTTTGTTTCTTCTACGTTTTCAAAATCCTCAAGATCAATTGGTGCAGGTGGTGGTGTTCGTGCCATTGTCCATCCAATCCAAGCTGCAATGAGTAAAACAACAACCATCGCCAATATAACTGGAGCAGCAATCAATATAGTTGTAATTTGATTACTAACAAAGGGAGCAGAAGCGTTCCATTCAGCAAGACCCCAT
>JAHLVZ010000188.1 GCA_019058165.1 Candidatus Heimdallarchaeota archaeon | reverse complement strand
TCGCATACCTACTTCTACAACGGTATTTGATAACTCGAGGATTTCTATAATAGTTGGATTATGGGGATTAGCTATATTAACAAAAACTAAACCATTGTATTTGGAAGTAACAATAGCAACATTATGGAAAATATAAACTTCTTCAGCATAATTCGGGACTTTTATACTGCTAATTTTTTCTGGTTTTGAAGGATTTGAAATATTAAGAATTTCTAATCCCTGATCATGATTTGCAATAAATGCTAAATCATCTTTGATAGCAACACCAAGAGCTCTTTCATTTATACCGTCATCATCAAATTTTGAATGTTCTACTAAACTAATCATATTTGCAGTGGGTGATAAATCGGTTTGAAAATTGTTGGAACTCTTCTTTATTTGACCAATGTCTAAAGTTAGATTGTTATTGTAAACACTTTGAGGAATTAAAGTTAGAAGCATGAAAATTAGTAGAAAGGAATTAATCTTCAAAGTTCTGTGCATTTCACTAATCCTCAAATTATTTTATTATTACTTATATCGAGTTATACATTATAATTGTTGTTTCTTGTTGTACTTTTGCTTGTACATATATCAACTAGAGAAATTAATTCGGGATTCAGCTTTGACCGAATCATTGTATTTAATTAGTGTAGAAATTAATGGTATTTTGAAAACAACCAACATTGTTTAATAGAAAAATTTCTATTTCATAAAGTAATTAATGAATAAATCAGAGTTGTGATCAATATGTCTGAAAGGATTGCATATGATAATACTGTAAGAAGTAAGTATATGAAAGGAATGTTAATACAACCTGTTGCTTTTAAAATTGGGGCTGATATTACTAAAGCAATTCTCTTAGAAGCTATATGTACACCTAAACCTGGTCTTGTTGACCGAAGCAATTCTGGTGCCCATAAAGATATGGATATTTCAACTTACATGATAAGCTCTGCAACTATTTCGCATTTCATGTCTGTTGCCGCACAGGTAGCTATTGATCACAGAGGAGATTTAGATTCTTTATTACCTAAAATTCGATCTATTGGTCTCTCAGCAGAGGAAGAAATGTTCATTACTACAGATAATGTTAACACACAGAAAGGACTCGTTTTCAGCGGAATGCTCATTGCAGCTGCTTCTGGTTATATTTCCATGCGAGAAACAGGTGATTTGAAAGCAGCTAGAATCCTAGCCACAGTTCAAGGCATTACTAAAGGAATTGTACAACGTGAATTAATCCAGATGGATAAGAATGAATCTAAAATTACCCCTGGGGAGTTTGTTTTCTTAGATACCGGAATAACTGGCATAAGAGGAGAAGCTGAAAAGGGCTTTCCACATGCGGATGCAGCTTACCAAGTAATTACCAAAGCATTAGCAAGCGGAATACCTTTAGAAAGAGGTATGATAATGGCTTTGTTGTTTTTGATGACAAGGGTAGATGATACAAATGTCCTTGCGCGACATGGCTCTGATACTTTGACTTGGGTACGAAATGAAGCAAACAAACTTGTCCTTAGTGAAGATGCTTATAGTGATTCTTGGTTAGAAAGAGTTGTTGAATTAGACCAAGAATTCATTGATCAAAACATCAGTCCTGGAGGTTGTGCAGACCTTTTAGCCGTAGCCTTAATGCTGCACTTTCTGACAAAACCAGACAAAAATAGACGTTAAAAAGAATCAACGTCTAATTCTGGTATTCCTTATCTCATTAATTATTAGTTTCACTTCATAATTAGCTTTTTTTGAAAGTCGGATTATCATCAATACATTTTATTTTGCCGTATGCAAGATAGGATAAAGCAGCACCACCACTGAGGATTAAGTTTATTGCATCACCAAAACCA
The DNA here is from genome assembly GCA_019058165.1 of Candidatus Heimdallarchaeota archaeon. Taxonomy (GTDB): domain Archaea; phylum Asgardarchaeota; class Heimdallarchaeia; order JABLTI01; family JABLTI01; genus JABLTI01. The sequence goes on along the minus strand of JAHLVZ010000188.1, from coordinate 3,151 downwards.
CTAGTTCGCATATAGGCTGCTGAATCTCCACCAAGGATTGTAATGTTCAAGTCCTTTTTTAGTAGTCTAGCCATGAATGGTAAAGTATTCAAACCGTATTCATCAACTTTGCCAAAAGGCCCTCCTTGTATGAATAACCATTCAAATTCTTTCACACCATTTATTTGATTGATAATATGTCCTTTCGGAGTTGAAAGAATCGAGAGGATTATGTCATTTATGAAGTAATTTACTGTGTGATCACCAATATCCAGAATATATCCGTCATCATACTTTGCTACATCTGCAATACTTAATGTTCGAATTGTTCTTCCAGCATCACCAATTTTCACTGTGAAATCAATTGGCAAATAACAATCCGCACCCTTTTCCATGATTTCCAAAAGCTCTTTTGCAACATCTACACCTTTGTTTTCTAGGAACTCATTGTTTTTCTCACCAAGTGAGTAACCTTTTGCGCGTAATAAAAGTTGAGCGGGAATTCCTCCAAAAAAGGCAATAACATTTTTTCTCTCAAGAATCTTCTTCATGTTTTCAAGTTTATCGAATTTCGCTCCACCAAATCCAAACATGATTGGTTGAGCAGAAAGCAATCGTTTTCGAATTTTAGTGATCTCATTGAATTCTTTCATGAATTCTGGACCAAATTTAATTGGTGTATTATCAAAGACTGGAGCCATAGTTGTATTTGATCTATGAGATGTTGGAAAAGCATCAATGATATAGTAATCTAATATGGGATCAAAGACTTTGTTGAAAATTTTTCTCCCTTCTTTTAAATGGCTCTCCATTGGTCCAACATCAGGAATCATTTCCATTCTTGTATTCTCAAGAACAACCGCATCTCCGGGCGAAAATCCAAGAAAATCATATTCTGAATGAGTTAAAATTGGATCATCAAGAAAATGCACATTAATATTGTGCAGCATTCCATCTAACAAATCTGCATGAGATTTCATTGAAATACAGCTTTCATCTGGACCTTCTTTTGTCCATCGGCCTTGATGTGCGAAAATGATTGGTATATTACCCATTCTTGTTAATCGAATGATTGTTTCTGCGCAAACATCCAATCTTGGACTCTTTACTACTCTCTTGTAGGTTTTTCCTTCGAATTTCTCTATGCTTAATGGACTATTAATATCAACCCGAACGCCAACAAGTCCAGAGCTTTTTTTCTTCATGTTTTCAAAAGAATGTTCTTCAATGATTTTCTGATAAACTTCTTTGGACATAATATATACCTCACGTAAATTTTTTTCATGTGCTTTTTGATTAAAAGTACAAGATTAAATTTTAAAAAGTCTTTGTATATTATATGATTATAAAATAATATTAAGGTTTTCAAAGAAAAAAAACTATTCATAAAAATGCTGGATTTCTATAACATAGCCTTCTGGATCTGCAAAGAGAAAACATCGAATATTTATCTCTTTATGGTCCTTAGGTTCTGAAAGAAATCTCACATTATATTGCTTCAAATTCTCATACCAGGCATCGACTTCATCTGCTCTAGAGGTTACTAGAGTTATCATAACTGTTTTTTCTTTTTGCCAATTTAAAGTACCTCTTTTCTCATCTACTAAGCCAATATGAGCACCGTCAGTTATTTTGTAGATTTTAGCCCAGCTTTGGTCAACTACTAATTCAAAAGCAAAAATATCTTCGTAGAATTTTACTGCTTTTGCTAAATCACGATAATATAGAAAGCTAATTTGCGAAACAAAATTCATTGGCATCAGAAAAACTTAGATTACATTCTCATTAAAAATTATTTCCATGAATAAAATTCGAAAAAAATAGTTAAAATCTCCTAAAAAAATTAGGAGATAAAAAATTAGTTTAACTTTTTTTCATTAAACTCTCAACGGTTGTTCCTTCTTTTTTGGCAATGACCTCTAATGCTCTTTTACAAGCGATTTTAAGTGTATCAGTGTTGTCACCTTCAATTACTTCTACCAAAACGGGAACAGTTTTTCTTGATGCTATCTCCTCTAAAGCTTCAGCTATGCGGAACTTGAGGTTTTCATTGTGGTCACTCAAGATATATTTCTTGAAAATATCGATTGAACTGGTTGATGCTACATCACATAAAGCACTAACAATTGCTTCTTTGACTTCTTCATCCTCTTCGATTTCATATTTCTTTAAAAGCGAATTTGCATAACTTTTGTCGCCAATTCTTTTAGATATTCCACCTAATACAAATGCAGCATTCTCTCTTATCTCAGATTTAGAGTCATCAAGCATTTGCGAGAGATTAGCAAGTTCTTCTTTTGTACCGTTGCTAACTAACCAATATGCAGCTCGTTTTCTCTCACCTTCGCTTCGACTTGAAAGCTTTTTCATTGCTTTCTCAAGATCCATCCGAGCTCGTTCATATTTTGTAACGTTTTCTACAACACCATATGCAACAAGACCAATGACTACTACGACAGGTATAACTATCCAAAACCACCATAAAATGTGTTGTCGAGCAAGTCTAATTTGAGTTAAAAATTCTGCATCGTTTAAATTTAAAAACACAAATGTCCATTCTCCCCAATCATCGATAACAACATCAATCTGAAGTGGTTGTGCATGGTAGACGGTAGTATTGTATTTGAATTCCGTCATATTGTGTAATGTCTTTGTACCTGCTAGCATTTCATCCCATTCAGCTCTAGTAGTGAATAATATATTCAAAGTATATGAAGGGTTAACAGTCTCATTAAATGAGATATCAACTGTGAAACGATAATTCTTGAAAGTATCTACAGTGTATGTAAAAGCATCAGTATAACCGGGATCAATAGTTCTTGGACCATCAAAATCTACAAGACCACTAACAAATGATGAGGATATGACTGGTGCAATTATAATCATTAGAATTGCTAGTAATCCGATTTTGGTCATTCTTTCTGTAACCTTGCTCATGGATAGTAACTCCTAAGTCTCACAATAAATTGCTTACTATTATTTTTTTTGTATGATATCAGATTATCCACTTAAGAATATTTGCAAAAATAGAAAATAAGTATTTTCCATAACAAAAAAAGCAGAAAAATACAAAACAAAGAAAAAGGAAAGGAATTATTCTTCTTTTCTCTTAACTCTTCGTCTGATTTTAATTAACGCTGTGGATGAAATACCAATTAGAATAATACAGACA
>JAHLVZ010000040.1 GCA_019058165.1 Candidatus Heimdallarchaeota archaeon | reverse complement strand
GATTACAAGATTATATAAAAAATTAGAAATAAACAAACATCTCTTTCCAGAACCTTATACTTATGAAATTGATGATGCAGAGGTTGTGGTGATTGCAACAGGTATTACTGCAAGAGCATGTTTACAAGCAGTTATGGACGCTAGAGATCAAGGGATGAAAGCTGGATTATATAGACCAATAACTGTTTGGCCATTTCCAAAGGAAGATATAGAAGAAATCGCTCAAAAAGCAGAAATTATTGTTGCTGAAATGAGCATGGGACAACTAATATGGCCAGTGGAACGTTTTGCAAAGAAGAAATGCACACTAGTGACAAGAATTGGTGGTACGCCACCTGAGCCTAAGAAAATCTTAGATGAAATAAGAAAGCTAGTAAAGAAGTGAGTGGATGATGGCAGAAAAAAGTAAAGAAATAGATAAAAGCTCGATTATCAAAAGACCACCAATGGACCTCAAACATCCTCAAGAAATATTGTTAAGAAAGAAGGCAATACCAACAATCTATTGTCCAGGATGTGGCATAGGAACTACTATTCATGCGTTCCTAGATGCAATAACAAAATATAGTCAAATTCCACATGACCAGATTTTTGTTGTGAGTGGAATTGGTTGCACTGGGAGAGCAAGTGGTTACATTAATTTAGATGGTTTTCATGCTATTCATGGGAGAGCGATACCTTTTGCTTCTGGTGTAGATATCGCAAAACCTTCCTTAAAACCTGCAGTAATTTCTGGAGACGGAGATTTATTCTCTATAGGATTAGGTCATCTAGCTCATGCTGCGAGAAGAAATACCGATATGGCAGTAATTTGTGTGAATAATGCTATCTATGGTTTAACCGGAGGACAAGATGCACCTACAACTCCAGTTGGAGCTAAAACCAGATCTACACCTTATGGAAAAATTTCATTTCCATTTAATCTATCTCATATTTCTATAGCCAATGGGGCTACTTTTTGTGCACGATATACCGTTTATGAGTTTGTACAATTATCAAAAGCAATTGGAAGAGCTATCAATCACCAAGGGTTTTCATTTATTGAAGTTATTTCAAATTGTCATGTAAATTTTGGAAAAAGAAATAACTTAGGGGATGCAATTGCTATGCGACAAATGTTCAAGAAAGCTCGTGTTAGAATGAAGGAGGAAGATATTGGTTTTAACTGGCACAAAACTGATATTGAATATGAAGTTGGTAAAGGATTTACTAAGATCCCTACAGGTATTTTTCTTAATGAGAAGGATGAACCAGAAGAATTTTCGGAGCGAATTACCGATGCCTATGAATTCAAAAAGTAAGAATTGTGATATTAACATAATGATTAGAGGTATAGGTGGGCAAGGAGTCAAACTAGCTGGAACTATCATCGGTCAAGCAGCGATTATTGATGGACGCTCAGCTGTGCAAAGTACTAAGTATGGTTCAGCAATTACTGGTGGAGAAACTCGAAGCGAAATAAAAGTCTCTACTGAGAAGATAATATATCCAAGAATAACTGATATCGATGTCTATGTAGCTTTAACTTTAGATGATTTAGAAAATTATTTTGAATCATTGATTTACATAACATCTAATGAGGTTGCTAAAAAAATTCCAAAAGCAATTAAGGAAAAAACTATTCTTGCGCCTATGATTGCAATTGCAGAGGAAATTGGTAGTGTGAAAGCTATGAATATGGTTCTTCTTGGGATTCTTAATCAGCTCTTTAATTTGGCTTCTCCAGAAGCATTTATTGGAACAATAAAATATCTTACAGATGAAAGATTTCATGATATGAATATTGAAGCTTTTAAGAAAGGTTTCGTTTTTGACCTAAAGAAGTATAATTCAAAAGAAAAACTCTTATTAGCTGATTTTTGTCGAATAAAAGAGTAATACAATCCATATCAGAAAAAACTAATCTCTACCAAGTGTTCTAGTCTTAGCTCTCAATTGAACTCCTTCATGATCAGGATAGATTTTTGCCATGCGTTCTAGTTCTTCTTCTAATTCCTCAACGACATCTACGTACTTCTCATCTTTAGCGAATGCATTCATTGCAGTTACTATTCCATTTGCTCTTTGCAAAATAAAATCTTCATCATTAGGATGATCATCCGTTAATGCCATGAGCTCATCTAAAAGTGGAATTGCAGGTTCATATTCCCCATTTCTGCTGAGGTAACCCATTGAATTTACTAATCCTTTAACAAGACATAATTGTATTTCATGATTCTCTTTGTGAGTTTCAGCTAAAATCAAAAGCTCTTGAATTATTTCTTGTACTGGTTTCAAAAGCTTGCGTTGACCAAAATTAATGATAGAATTAACCAGACCACCTGCTAATGAACGCTGACAATTCATATTCATAGGATAGGTTTTCGCAAACAAGCGAAGTTCTTCTAATCTCTCGAACATTGTATCATATTTATGCTTCTTCATTAGATAAGACATTGAGTTTGCTATAGCTGTTGCAAAGAGATTTTGTATTTGTTTCATATGGCCATATTCTTGAACAAGCTCTCTAAAACGCTCAAGAACTAAGGCGATACCTTCAGGTGAGCCTGACATGCCAAAGATCGTTATATTTATCTCAAGTTTTTTTGCATAACGCAGAATAGCCATTTCATCATCTGGATCTTTCTCAATTTCATCAAGATAAACATCCAGTTCCGCGTTAGTTTTATCGAAGAATTCCTGTTTTTTCTTCTCTTTATCTTCTGTCATAGACTAATCTCCTTAACTCTAGCTAGCCAAACCAGAATAGTTACAAATGAATCCCATTAGTTGATATTAATCTGCCAAATATATATTTATACTTTTTAAAGTATTTTGTATATAATATTTTTTCTAATAATTCCTCACTATTTCTTCTAAAGCATTTAGAAATGCTAAGTTATTTTCTTTTGTTGTAATCGACATTCTCAAACTATTTTCACATTTAGGCATAGCACTCATATTTCTCACAAGTACACCTTTTTCTTTCAGCAGTTTTTGCTGAAGATCTGCAGCTTCTATGTTTTCTAAATGAAACATAATGAAATTAGTATAGGATTTGTATGGAATGATTCCATCGATTGCTTCTAAACGTTTGTACACAATCTCTCTTTCAGATACAATACTGGAAACGATTTTGGAGAGTGCTTCTTTCTCTTGAAGAACTAATTTTGCTAATTCTAATGATGCGATATTAACATTAAATGCCGGAAGTAATTCCTTTAACCTGGAAATAAGAAATTCATTGGCTAAAGCAAATCCAAGTCTCATCCCTGCCATACCATGGAATTTGGACATACTCTTCATTATTATTAAATTTGGATAATCCTCTAATGCATTTACTAAAGTATAACCGCCAAAATCTGTATAGGTTTCATCTAAAGCCACGATTCCTGGAAATTCTGCTATTATTTTTCGTAGTTTGAGTTCTTCGAATTGATTGCCTGTGGGATTATTAGGCGAACACAAGAACAGCAATCGATCCTTCTTAGGAGTAATATTTGCTAGGATATAATCGGGATCAAGATCATAAACCGGAGGATCAGTAAGGTATAATTCTGTAACATCTCCTCCTTGGACTTTTACCGCATGTTCATACATAGGATATGTAGGAGCAATAGTTACTGCTGAGAAACCTGCTTTAATTGTTAATCGAACCATTAAATCAATGATCTTATCTCCCCCATTACCAACTACAACTTGATTTGATTGCAGCCCATAATCAGAAGCAATTATATCACACAATGAATCACAATAATCTTCTGGATATATTCGCGGATCAATTTTCTCCGCTACCTTTTTGAGAAGTTTCTTTATGAGCTCTTCTGGAAAAGCTAAATTTTCATTTAAACCAATTCTAACTTTAATCTTATCTTTGATCTTTGCAGGCATAAAACCTGATTTGCCTTTGAAAGGATCATTTATTAGTTGATCTAAATTATTTTCTTTTTTAGTCAATGTTATCCCACATAAGTTCTTTTTATGCTTAATACTAACATCACTTACTAAACTAACAAAGCTAAAAAATCTTCTTTGAACATTTACATAAAAGGCTAATTTTTGATATATCTCAAAACACTTTTGAGATAACACAACAAAATATCCCTATGAAGAAGCTCACCTTTGATTTTTCAGCAGAATGGTTTAGGTTGCTGATGATTTTCGTTGTGACCATAATTATTGGGGCCCTTTTCTTTTTAATCAATAATATGGTGGGTATTTTTAACATCTTGTTATTTATCATACAAGCAATTTTTGGAATTGTTTTTGCTTTATGGTATTCCAGGATTTTCTTAACTTATGTGAAGGAGATTCGTAAGAAGGATCCCGATAAAAAGGTAGGAATTCCCAAAGGATGGGCTATCTATGGATTAATTACTTGTCTTGTAAACATAGGAATTTGGGGTATTATGTCCCCCTTAATATTTAATTTCCCAAAAATTTACTTTCTAATTCCAAGCCTTTTAGCAATGATTCAGATTTTCTATGTGTTCAAATCAGGAAATAGAAAAGGGATTAGAGATTGGTTGTTAATCATCTATAATGTTTTTATATTTCTATATTTATTTAACTGGACTCTCGTAGATTTTGGGGTTGATCTTCCAAATATCTTAGGTGTCTTTAGTCATACGATGAATAGTAGTTTTATGTGGTGGCAAATAGTTTTTGTTAATACTGGTGCTTTCTTTTCACCAACATTTCTCTTTCCTCCATGCATGCTAAATCCAAGATACTATTTTGCTATGCCAATTGATGACTATTTAGCAACAAAAGAAACTCAAGAACAAGCAATAACAGAGGCGATTTCTCTGGAGGAAAAACAAGTAACTCCAGAGATGGAAGATAAGGATATGGAAGGTGAAGATTCAATTAAGAAAGACTTTCCGGGAGAAAGAACACCTTTCTTTGAAGAGAGGAGAAAGCAAGAACAATTGGATGAAGAAATAAAAGCACTCCGGAGAGAGATGTCAAAATCAAAAGAGGATAGTGATATTAGATATGCTCGATTTATTGGTTCGAGTGATTTATCTTTTGGTTTCAGGAATTTTATCAATCGATTTGATTCATTTTTGCGACTTATTTCATTAAGCATAATCATTGCATTGCTTGTTATAACTCCCGCTGTTTTTGCTGGAAATGTTTTCATGAATATAACACCTAACTACCTGAAACAAGATTATGGTTTAAAACCAGGAATGCATCTTGCCATAAAAGGAAATGTCTTTTCTACATTTGATATAGATGGAAATGTATCCACTACTTGGAGTGATGACCTTGATAATGAAATCGCTTGGGCAATAGAATTGCATGCAACTCATATTCGATATGATGTTGGTTCAAGTGCCCTAGCGAACAATAAAACTCAAGTAATATTAAGTCAGGGTTTTCAACGGATAAGAGATGAAGGATTAAAACTAATTATATCTGCTGCTGGTGATTATGTATTTTCAAAACAAGAGTTATTAAATTTCATATTTAGCGATTCATTATTTATTTCTCAAACATATCAACCAGATTTTATGATTATATTTAATGAAATAAATGGCGAGCTACAAGGTTTTCTAAGTCAAGAAGTTTCTATCACAGAATGGATGACTTATATAGAGAACGTAACAACTGTAATAAAATCAAATAGCCCAACCACAAAAATTCTCATTACTTTTCTAGCAATAAAAAGTGGGAGGAATGATTTTCAAACACTTTTAGAAAACTCAACATTAAGCATAGATGCTGTTGGAGTAACTTATTATCCTGTTTTATTTGGATGGAGATTAAGCTCTCTACTTGCATATAATGAGATATATCATAATTCGAATTCCACTTTGAAATTTTGGATAAGTGAAGTGGGTATGGAATCATTCAATTTTGGAGAGGATGCACAAGCAAAATTCCTTGGAAAACTTATGAGTTTAGCTTCGTTATCTACAGAAATAAACGTGGATGGTGTTTGCATAACAAGTATGAGTGACAACATTGGAATAACAGTTGATCGTGGGATTACAAGTCACCTAGGACTAATATACTTCAATGGACGCAAAAAGAAAGCATTTGAAGCTGTCAGTTATGCTTTTGGTAAAATAAGTGGAGTTATTTAAGAGCAGAACTTTCATTTTCTGAGCAAAGCAATTAAAAAGAGGTACATTTTATTTGTTTATATAAGAAGAACTGGAAAAAGTTAAAATAACCATCTTCGATAGATAAATCGATTTTGCCCGGAGGGGCTAGAAACAATGAGTTTTCGTGAAAGAAGATACAAAACACCTACTGACAAAGACATAAAATTAAGATTGTTGGACTGGACAGATTTAAATGGAATCACAAAATTCCACGGTGAGCTTTACGACTCAAACTACTTTGATTCTCCTCCAAACACAACACTAGAAGTTAGATATGTTTTAAGAAACCTTGAAACTCGTGAATTAGCGGGTGGATTGAGCCTTGTTGCAGAACATCAAAAGGAAATTATTGCTGAAGCAACTTTAGAAACAAGTATTTTTGGCATCCCAGTTCAAAAGCACATAGGTAAAATCTGGCTTGTTGTTTTACCTGAATGGAGACGACTAGGAATAGGAACAGAATTATTGACTGCATTAGAGCATTTTGCAATTAGAAATGGAATTATGACCTTATGGACACATTTTGAAAGAGACTGCGAAATAGAAGAGAAATTTTACTGCGAGAAACACAAATACGTTAAAACAGGTCTTGTTAAGAAAGCCCTTATGCGTCAGAATAAACCAAAAGATCACCTGTTAGTTCAGAAGGAACTTCCGAGAGGCGGAATATAAGTCCCCAAATATTATATTCCCACTCTATCTTTCTTTATTATGTATAAAATAGATTGTACAGTATTTTGATCATTGATGAGCTCTATGGCAAGAGATAAAAATGTGATTCTTTCTGAAGGAATTAAATCTCTATCTGGAGAAGATACTTGTCATGAGTGAATCTAAAAAACCAAAAATAGCCATTATAACCCTAATACAAGAAGGAGTGGTAAAAGTAGGGGGTGAACATGCGATGCTCTTTCCTTATGTTGAACAAATTATCAAGACAGCAGAAGATGTTGCAGATAAGATTGAAGTTATTCCATATGTAATCTCTCCTCGACCAAAGAAGCAAGAAAAGCTAGCAAGAGTTGAAGAATTAATCGAGAAAATGAAACAAACAAATGAGGGACAGATGATTCTTGTTTCTAATGGTGCAGCTGGTCCTTATGCTAATCCTTGGAATTGGGAGAAATATGGACATGAAACAAATAAGGTGATTATAAAAATAGCAAAAGAAAGGAAATTAGATGGAATTGTTGTCATGGCTCATGGTTATTCAAGTATCCCTGCGGTACTAAATATAACAACAGCCCAAGATAATAATTTGTACAATAATATTCCAATTAATAGTTACTATATCACTCATTCAAGTTATGACGAGCATAAAGATAATCGGGCACAAAGACGTATTCTCGAGACAGAAGTGCAAAATCATGCCAAGATGATTGCTATTAGTCCTTACATGAGTAATCATCTTGCGGAAATCGGTCTTGTTAAGAGCAGTAATGACACTATCCCATTATATAATGCTTTACCAGACAAAGGGTGGTTTTCTAACAAAGTTGCCAAAAGCATAATCTTGGAGATGCTTGAAGAACGAAATGAAAAAGTGGGATTAGGTCCTTTTTATGGCTCAAAGTTACCTATCAAAGATATTGTTAGCGGAAAAAAAGAATTAGTATTATACTTTGGACGAGCACAAAAATATGTGAAGGGTACAGATGCAGTAATTGCTTGTGCAAAAAACGACCCAAAAAGACACTACATGCTAATCTGCAGTGGTTCTCAATCAGAATTAGATTGGCATAAGAAGATGATTGATGAAACAAATAATGCTACATTGGCATGGGAACACAATTCAAAATTAGTTCTTGGAACAGTCCAATTAACTGAAAATAATCCAGATGCTAGAATCAGTGCTTTATTCCTTTCTCGTCGAGAACCAATGGGTTTAGTTAGCAGAGAAGTAGTACTAATGCAGGAAAATGGTTCTGTTCTTCCAATTGTCTCTGGCCAATGTGGATTTGATGATCAATGGCAAAGAGAATTCAGCTTTGTTGTTTCTAATCCAAGTTCCTGTGAAGATGATCCTATTAAACGGAAAACAAATTCTCAACTAGCAAAAGATAATGAGATTTTTATTCATGATGATTGTATTAAGGCCACACTTAAAGCTCTAGATGAATTGAGTAAATTACAGGTATCAGAACTAAGAACTCGAGTTCAGCAATATAAAGAAGCCATTAAAGAAAACTATTCTCAAAATAGGTATTGGTCTTTTTATCTAAAAGCAATAGAAAAATTAGATTCAGAATTTGAATCATATATTAAAGAGAAATTAGATGATAACAATCTAGTAACAATTCCTAATGTTTAGGTCTTTCACTAAGACTACATTAGTTTCATTATCTCATCTAAAATTGGATTTGGATTGTTGCTATCAGGGCATTCGGAGCATTCCGAATGTTTCCCACAGTTTTTTTGAGCTATTCCCAAATCAAGTAAGATCGTCGAAAATTTATCAAAAGATGTTATCTCCCCGCTGAAATCAATTAGAAACTTCCCATACTCTCCAAAAAATAAACGGGCGATTTTTCTAAGTTTGGTGCTGATATTAGCAAAGCTATCATCTAGATCTGAAACAATAATGTAAAGTAAACCATCACTTTTTAGAAAATTCACATTAGAATTCTTAAATTTTAGTTGATCTAAAGATCCCTGTTCAAATTCTTCTGAGAAGGAAACCAATGCATCAAAAAATCCTGAGAGTAATATTGGATTTCCATGCAGTTTATGACAGCTGCCGAAATTCTCACTAAGTAAAGTGGAACCATCCTTAATTATAATCAAATTCTGTATCATTCTATTTTATTATCCATCGATTGTTATAAAACAGCTTTCAATAATTTTCTAAGTCAGCTGCAGCGTTAAAAACTAAATTTTTTATAAAAACTTTTCAATGATTTTCATAAAGAATTTGCTGATACACATACATTTATTTTTTTAACAAATAAAATGTCAGCTGCACAATGAAAAATAGCTTGTTTCTATCTAAAATCAATCTATAATGAAATGAAAAACTCCTATCTGAAAAGTGAACCTCAAGAGGGCTTGAACTTGGTAAAAACAGAAAGAAAAAAAGAGGAATCTACAATCAAAAATTCAAAAGATCCTCAAGTGAATCAAGATTCAAGCAAACCAAAAGTAACAGATGAAATTGATATTCTAAAGCAAGAATTAATAGAAACAGAAAGGAAAGCATTAGGACTTTTTGAATTAACGAATGATGCTATATTTTTAATTGATCTTGATGGTAATTATATTGATGTGAACCAGCGTGCAGCAGAAATGCTTGGTTATAATAGACATGATATGATTGGTCAAACAAAAATTAATTTCATTGTTGAAGAAGAACATGAAAGTGCAAAAGAAAAACTTGAAGATTTATTAGCTGGAAGAATAATTCCAATTTATACAAGACGATTCAAGAGAAGTGATGGGACAGTTTTCCCTGCGGAAATAAATGCCGCAGTTGTTCAAGATGAAGAAGGAAATCCCGCATATATTCAAAGTGCAGTAAGAGATATAAGTGAAAGAGTAGAAGCAGAAGAAGCTCTAGAACGTGAAAGAAGAGCTTATCATCTTATTGCAGAAGCTACAATTTTTGCAACTGATATAAAAGATTTAGGTCAGCGTATTATATCCGGACTTACTCATATATTGGGTTTTGATGCATCAACATTTAGATTGTATGATTCAGATACAGGTTTACTCTATCCAGTAGCACAAGAAGATTTCATTCAAACTGTGCCAAATCCCGATGTTATTCCACAACCGTTAGATAGCCCTAATCATATCTTCGCACTAGCTGCGAGGGAGAAGCGAGCATTAGTTTCCACTAAATTTGAGGATAGAAAATTACTCGCTCCTTTCCAAGAGAGTATGAAAAAATTAGGTATCCATGACTTCATAACTTGGCCATTATTAGATGGTAATAACAGATTATTGGGTGTTTTACAATTTATATCTTACAAACCTAAGGAAATTCCCGAAGAAGACATGATATTCTTTCAAACAATAGCTCGTATGTTTACTGTAGCATTAGAAAGGAAACGAGCTGAAGAAGCTCTAAAAGAAAGTGAAGAAAAATATCGATCATTTGCTCAAAACTTCCAGGGAATTGCTTATCGAACAAAAATAGATTGGACCCCCGTTTTCTTTCATGGTGCTGTAAAAGATATAACTGGATACAGTGAGGATGAGCTTCTTTTCTGGAATCCAAGATGGGAAGAAATCGTGCATCCTAATGATAAAGAATACGTAAGTAAAATAGAAAATGAATTGCGAATAATTCCCGGTCATATAATTGAGTTAGAGTATAGAATAATAAGAAAAGATGGACAAATTCGATGGATACATGAAATAAGTCAAAACATTTGTGACGAAAACCGAATTCCAATTTATATTCAAGGGGCGATTAATGATATTTCTGAGAGAAAACGAACTGAAAACATGCAAATTATCCAACAAGATCTTGGTATATCATTGAGCTCAATAACTAATCTAAAAGAAGCATTGGATTCAGTATTAAAAGCAACATGTGGAATTGATGTAATAGAGTGTGGGAGTATCCACCTCGTAGATAAGGATACTGGTTTTCTTAATCCTATTTCAACAAAAGAATTGAGTAAAGAGTTTGTAGATAAAATATCATATTTCTCGACAGAATCACCATTCACTAAAGCAATAATGACTGGGCAACCCATTTATAGTGACTTTAATGACTTGATAGAAGATATCGAGGAAAATATCGTAAAGAAAGAAAAACTTCATGCCCTAGCAAACATCCCAATTTATTCTGAAGATAAAATTGTAGCAATGTTAACCTTAGGTTCTCGAACTTCAGATACTATTCCAATAAATACTCGGAAAACTTTGGAAATAATATCTTCAATTATTGGGGGAGCAATTGCAAGGATTAGAGCTGAATTTGCTCTGAGAGAAAGCGATGAGAAATATAGAACTTTTGTACAAAATTTTCAAGGAATCGCTTATCGATTAAACAATCAAAACGAGCTTTTATTCTTTGCAGGTGCTGTTGAAGAAATAACAGGTTATACCTCAGAAGAATTAGTTGATGGAAAATCAAGTCGCGATGAAATTATTCATCCTTATGATTTAGAAGAATTAAACGAGAAGCTGAAGGAATCTACAAACTCTCCAGCTAATATTGGAAAACAAGAATACCGAATTATTACTAAAGATGGGCAAATACGTTGGGTACAAGATATTTGGCAACCATTAAAGGATGAGGTAGGAACAATTGTCGGATTCCTCGGATCAATGCATAATATAACAGATAGAAAATTGGCTCAGAAAGAGATTCAAAAACTGTATCAGGATTTAGAACGAAGAGTTGAAGATCGAACAGAGCAGCTAACAGCAACTAATAAAGAATTATCAGCGTTCTCTTATTCGGTTTCACATGATTTAAGAACTCCAATTCGGCATATTGGGGGATTTGCTACTCTTTTAGAGAAACGAATAACTTCCATAGAAGGCGTGGATGAAAAAATAATTAGCTATACTCAAAAAATCATTGATTCAGTAGAGGAGATGAACAAGCTCATAGATGGACTACTAACGTTCTCAAGAATGAGTAGAGTTGAAATGGTGAAAATAAGAATAAACTTCACTGAATTAGTTCAAGATGTCTTAAACGATTTCCAAGTAGAATTAGGAAATAGAAAAATAGACGTTACAGTGAGCTTCCTTCCAGATGTATTAGGGGATCCTTCATTATTGCGATTAGTTTTGGTAAATCTAGTAGCTAATGCTTTGAAATTTACAAAGAGAAGAGACATAGCAGAAATTGAAATCGGAACAATGCCATCAAAAGACCCAGATAAAATAACAGTTTTCATACGCGATAATGGTGTTGGTTTTGATATGAAATACTATGATAGATTATTTGGAGTATTTCAGAGACTTCATAAAAATGAGGATTTTGAAGGAACAGGTATCGGGTTAGCAACAGTTCAAAGAGTCATTAGAAGAATGGGTGGAGCAATTTGGGCTGAGAGCGAAATTAACAAAGGGGCTACTTTTTATTTTTCAATACTTAAAGCATCTGAAGATGATGAAGAACAGTAGAAAGAAGTTTGGTTTTTTATAATCTGTACTTCCACATTGGAATCAATTTTGAAAATGCCTCATCCTCATCATTCCTTTCAATATTCTCGAATAATTCAAGTAATGAATCTTTTACAAGGTAAATATTATTTGTAGATGTGGGATAACTCAAGGCAAAATTTAGAAGTGGAAAGTACTTTTCTTCTAACTCTTGTACTGCCTTAATTAGCATAGGATACAATCCATTTGGAACAGGCAGCTCTTTTACCCAAGTAATTACTTCAGAAACAGTTGGTTCAGAACCTTCAACTATACTGTAAGTAGCAATTGCAATCTGATTTATCGCTTCTTGACTATATTCAAAAACAGCGTCATGATTCAGACTCCGTCTGGATCTTAGTGCTGCTTCGTGGTTCTTGACTGCTTCATCCACCAATTGTGAAACTCTATCTGGATTATTTATCATTTTTCTTACCTTTAATCTATGTAATTATTGATTTTCTTTTGTTAAATACTATTCTAATTTATTCGCCAATCCAGCTAGCAATATAGTAAAGATTCTTCCTAGTGGTATCTATATTTGGATTCTTTTTTATCCATTTTCCACCAATTTTCTGTTCAATAACTGTAAGCTCGAAATGACTAAGTGCAATTCCCATGTCCATTTGTTTCATTGGCGGTAGATTATCTGTAGATTGTTTACGATCAAAATAAAGATAAAAATGATAGGTATTCGATTTTTTCTCTTTGACGATTCTCCAAGGTTCTTTATTTGCTGCAGAAGGTCCGATACGTACCATTTCTAATGCTGTTGTATATTTTCCTGCTATATTTTCAGTTAATGGTGTGGAAAAATCTCCAAGACAAAATAGCTTTGACCACGGTTTTCTCTTTCTAGATCCAATGCTCCAAGAAATGATCTTCTCATAAGCTTTTGGATTTTCCAACGAGTAACCGACAGGTGATACTGCAGCAATGTATTCGCTTTCTTTGAGATTAGTACAATTCTTAAATTGATTATATCTAAATGATCCCCCTAACCAAACAGTCCCTAAACCCAGCTCTGTCATTTTTAGTATAATTTTTTCAAAGCAATAACCAAAATCTACTATATTTCTCTCTTTTTGTTCAAGTATACCAATTATAAAATAATGAGCTCCTCTGATGAATCCATAAGTGCCAAGTCTTCGTTTTACTAAGGGGTCATTAATTCCACAGTCGATTAATTCAAAACGACTTTTGCCACCAAATGGACCTATAAATTCCTTTTTCAAAATTTGTTTAATCTTCCGTAATTTACTTGATTCAATTTCAAGATTCTTATAGGCTCTCTTAGAAGTGCGTTGATTTATTGTTTTAATTATCGATTTCTCAAATTTCATAATCATACAACTTCATTATAAAGAAAAAAAAGTAATGGTTAAGAAAATTGCCATTACAATTGTTTAGTAATCGTCTTTAGCTACTTCTTCAATATAGTCAATTTGTTTGAAAAGCTTTCTCCTTTTCTTATCCTTTTTCTCTTCGTCCATGAGTAATCCTTCTTGTTCAGGTCCAGGTGTAATTACAGGTTTTAGTATTTGTGATGGGAAAAATATTGATCTTAAACCTCCAAGAAAAGCAATTGGAAAATATACAAGACCAACATAATATGCCAAGTAGAAGTCCATGTCAGGATAATAGGTGAGTCGATAGAAGCTTCTAAACATGAGAATGCTAGTTAATCCTACTATTGCAGCTATTGAGAATACAATCCCCGCAATGCGTTGTAGTTTGTTGCTTCGCCACTTGTTTTTTCCAAGGAAAAACGCTGAACTGAAAAGTAAGGCAGCGCTAATAACTATAAAAATAAAAATTACTACAGAATAATTTGGTAAATCTCGAAATGATCCTGAGTCAGCATATGCAGAATTTGGATCCAGACGGTTATATTGATTCCATGCTCCAAAGATCCAAATATTTTCAATCATGGATTCACTGCCGGCAGTAAAATTCCTCCAAGAACAAGGGATGCCAAAAATCATAACATTGCCTAAAAGGACTATACAAAAAAGTATTATTAATGTCCATCTATCCCTATATTTCTCAGTTGATACTGTCAAATAAAATAACCCTATAGAAAGAAATGGATATACATAAATTTAAAGCTAGTTGAATGAAAACAATTAATGAGAGGTTATGAGCTGGGTAACTCAAAACCTCACTAATTGGAGTGAGGACACTCGGGGAGATAAGTCTATGTTAGCTATTTAATATTTTACCATCGCGAAGTTTCAACATGAGATCAGTTCTTTCCCAAACCATTGGATCATGAGAAACAATAACTACAGTAACTCCTGTATTTTCACTGAGGTTTCTTAACAATTCAATGATTTCATTACCTATTGTAGTATCTAAGTTTCCAGTTGGTTCATCAGCATAAATGATTGTAGGATTGTTGATAAGAGCACGGGCGATAGCTACTCTTTGTTTTTCACCACCGCTTAATTCCTTAGGTTTGTGACTAGCTCTTTCAGCTAAACCTACTTGTTCTAGGATATTCATTGCTCGTTCACGATCAGCTTTCTTAATACCATCAGGAATTAAAGGTAAGAGAACATTTTCTAATGCCGATAAAGTAGGAATTAGCAAGAAATCTTGAAAGATAAATCCAATTTTGTTTTTACGAATATCCGCTAATTCATTCTCAGAGAGTTTTGTAATGTCTACACCATCAATAATTGCTCTACCAGATGTAGCTGAATCCATGCAGCCTAGAATATTCAAAAGAGTACTCTTACCAGAGCCGCTAGGTCCAGCAATAGCAATTACTTTTCCTTTTTCAATACCAAAGGAAACGTCATCTAATGCTGTAACCATTGAAGGCAAATCTGGGTTGTAAATCTTGTAAAGATTATATGCTTTAATGATATAATTATTCGATTTATCAAGCTCGCCGTTTTCGAGGTGTTGTATTTGATCTACCATTTCTTTGTTCCTCCTAAGTTGCTCTGAGAACCTCCATGGGCTTAATTCTTGCAGCTCTAATGCCGGGGATTAAACCACCAGCAAGTCCAAGACCTAAACCATACGCAAGTACTTGGAGTACAATTTGCCAGGTTATTGTAACAAATGTTTGACCTGCGCCCAATTGAACGAAAAAGATCAATCCACCGCCAAGAGCAAAACCTACCAATGCTCCAATTAATCCAATTGTAATTGATTCCAAAATTATATCTAAGAAAATTGATCCATTTTTCCATCCTGTGGCTTTCATTATAGCAAATTCCTTCATTCTTTCGCTAACACCCATTAGTTGAGCAACAACTATTGCCATACCTCCGGCAACAATTACTATTATTATTAGGATGGTTTGGAATATCTCAAAATTTGCCATAAGTTCACCCATGCTTTCGATTTCAGCTCCGAGACCAGTAACAGATAATTTTGGTTCTAGCTCTTCTAGCTCTGCAATATAAATGTCTGTTTCTTCAGTGCTTACACTATCAAAACGAATTCTGGCTCTATTATATCCTTCTTGTTCAAATGGAAGAGTCAAACTGTTTATTATTAAACTAGTATTGACGGACATAACGAAACCTGGATCAAGAATTCTGGTCATTTCTTCTCCTGCATCAAAAACTCCTACAATTGTAACTGGAATTGTGTAAGTATAATTTATTGGTAAATCAAATGATTCGCCTAAAGTGAAAACTGAGGAACCACCTTCAAGAATGTAATCAGCAATAATTACTTCATAGTCATTCTCGAATAGCTGCCCTTCATCAATTTTAGTAGTTGGGCCCTCGAAAGTAGCATCTTCATCTGGATTCACTCCTATAGCTCCCAGAGCTATTCCACTCATATCCATGCCTGGACCCATCATCATACCACCTTCTATAGTTACATTATCTGCAAACTGCCTGAAATTATTCACTACAACTTCAGGACTTAGAGCTAATATCTTATCGCTCGAATCAATTGTACGTATAATATCTGAGATATTTTTCGGAAGTTGAGAAAGTGTTAATTGTGTATCATACTCTTGAACTTCTACATCACCAACTGTTTCTGCAACAGCATCCCCTAATAAACTGTCAAAACCAGCTGAAGCTGATGAAAGAGTTACCATTAATGCTATCCCTATTGCAATCCCTACAATAGATAGCGCTGCAACGAGTTTCTTTCTGAAAGCGTTCTTTAATGCAAAACGCACTGTCTGAAATACCATTTTTTTTATCACCATGATGTTCTAATATGAAATATTTTTGTTAATAAATAGGCTATATTTTGTTGATACTAGTATAAACAAAACGGAATCTTTATATAAACATTTGCAAACATAATAAAATTGAGTAAGAATGACTGAGGAATTAACTAAATTAAAAAAGGATCAAAGAAAAGAATCAATTTTAGATTCAGCATTAAAAGTAATGTCCGAAAAGGGGATAGAAGTGACGACAATGCGAGAAATTGCTAAAGTTGAAGGAATTTCAGAAACACTTCTGTATCGGTGTTTCAAAAACAAACAAGAAATCTTCTTAGCTATAATCCATTCAAGAGCTGAAAGAACTTTTCAGGGACTAGAAGAACTAGCAGAAACTATCAAAGGTATGATTCCTGATCCAAAGATTACATTGCCATTAATTTGGAAATTAGGAAAAAACAAACTTCTGGAAAATAGAGATGTTATTTCTTTATTTATGAAAGAACGGAAAAATATGAGGGAGCAGTTTAAGGGTATGCGATCTTTCAGAGATAGACCTCCGGATGGATTCAAATTTTTTGAGAGATTTCAACAACTACAATTCGATTCCATTTTAACTGATTATTTTAAACGATGTCAAGATAAAGGAAATCTTAGAAATGATATTGAACCAAAAATCGTGGCAAGAATGTTTATAGGATTATTGATTCCACCTACAATACCTCCTTTTTTCAGATTTAAAGATCCAATGAATGGATTTGATGAAGACGCACTCGACGAGTTTATTGAAGCTCAAATTAAGATTTTCTTGCAAGGAATTTTGCCGAACAAAAAGAAATAAGTATTTTTTCTGTTAGAAATTCAAATGGAATTTTCCCATAAAGAATGGTTTAATAATTAGATGCTGGATTAAGTTGTTTGTGTACGTTGAAAAGCGTAAATATGGATAGGAAGGAATGAGTTTTGAGCGAAGAAACAAAGAATCTACTTCTCAGATTGAAGAAAGAGAAGAAAGTCAATAAGCAAATAGAAATTATTCAGAAACTTAAGGAACATAATCAAGAAGAAATGGTTAATCACGTTTTATTAGTTCATCTTGAGCGGAAAGATCATGATGCCTTAAGAATGGAAATTCTAAATGCTATTAACAGTAATGATGATGCTATTGTAAAACCTCTTGCTCAAATTCTAAACGATAAATATGAACCACTTTCTGTTAAAGAAAAAGTAGTTCAGTTATTAGGAGAGAATAGAGGGAAGAAAGCATTAGGAGTTTTATTGTCTGCTGTTAAGAAATACAAGGATGCAAAATTGGTAGATAACATTTCTTATGCTCTTACATTTTTTGAAGATGATCGAGTCATAAAACCACTAATTAAAGCCTTACGACATGATGAATTGCGTTTACAGGCTCTAACTGGTTTAGCTAGAAATGAAACATTGCTACTTGGTTCAATGGATCTAATAAAAGAATTAACACTATTAGAGATCACAAAGAGCTTTGAAAAACTTCACCATGAACAAATAATGGATACAATTTTTGATGAATTTGGATATAACAATAAAGAAGAGCTAATTGCTGCTGTCAAAAACAAATCCATTAAAAATAAGATCAATGACTATAGGAAGAAGCAAGCAGATATACAAAAGACTCTGAAGAAAGTGAGTAGATAATCTCTCATTATTTTTCTTTTTTTATTTTTGCAGTTATCTCTAATTTTATATATTTGAACGTTCAAAATACATTTAACGTTTAAATGACGCGAACAACTATGGTCGAAAATTAAAGTTTACACCTTCCACAACAGATTGGTAGCCTTTATTTATTGACCTGAAAAGTTGAGTCAGTCTTTTAATTCGTTTAACTTTGTTCAAATCCCAGTAATTGTCAATCCAGTATGCCCCAATACTGGATTGGCATTTCACAATCTTCTTATGGTTCTTAGAGTTCTTCTGTGGATAACATAAGATCAGCTATATTTGATGGGGTAAAGAACCCGTCGAAATCACCAAATCTCTGAATATACTCGATGATGTGGTTTGATGTTTCAGTTGGTTTTGTGAAGATTTGTTTTATTCCATCATCTTCGCTTCCGAAGTAGTTTTCTGAAGTAAACTTTATTCCTCGTGATTTTTGTATCTCGATCACTTTCTCAATATTGGTCACTTCATATGCAAAATGATGTATTCTACTACCATATTTTTGACAATATTTCTCAACAATGGAGTCATCAGATAACCCTTCACTAATGACAATAACTGGAAAAGTCTCATGCAATTTCAAAGCAACGGTTGTAGCATTTGAAGATATGACTTTAAAGGTCTTGTAATGACGAACAGGAACATAATTAGTTAGTTCTGTCATTAGCTTCTCTCGGTCCCCTCTTTTAACACGATAAGCAATATGGTCTAGTTTGACAATGTATTGATCAATTCCCGAATCCATACGATCCTTTTCTACTTTTTTAAATTCTTCAAGCAAGTTATTTTTCTCCTAGAACTATTAGTAACTAACTAAGAATTCTTTGACTTCAATTTAAATCAATCGTTAAAAAAAGTAAAGTAGAAAAAAATCACTTCTTAGATAATTTAACATGAAATAGTAATACTCAAAAATCAAGGCATTCTAAACATCTCAGAAAAACAAAGGAGAAACATAATTTGGAAATTACAAAAGAAATACAAGCTTTTCTTTTAGAAGAAGGAAAAAATCGTTTTCTGAAATACATTAAAATTGATACAACATCAGACGAAGGAACAGGAACTTTTCCTTCAACTGAAAAGCAGTTTGATTTAGGAAAAATATTGGTTAGCGAGTTAAAAGAATTAGGATTTGAAAATGTAATCCTAGATGAATATTGCTTTGTTTATGGCGATCTTCCTGCTAGTAAAGGATATGAGAAAACCCAACCAATTGGTTTACTAGCTCATATGGATACTTCTCCAGCTGAGAGCGGTGTAAACATTGAACCTGTTATTCATGAGAAATATGATGGAAAACCAATAACATATCCGAAAAATCCTGATATTACATTAACTCTGGAAGACTCCCCGTTACTTGAGAAATTCAAGGGAATGGACGTCATTACTTCTTCTGGTGATACATTGCTAGGAGCAGATGACAAAGCTGGAATTGCAGGAATAATGGCTGCAGCTGCTGCTTGGCACAAGTATCCAGAAATAAAACACGGTCCTATTACCGTATGTTTTACCCCTGATGAAGAAATTGGTCATGGTACAATAAAAATTAATATGGATCGATTACCCGAATTTTGTTACACTTTGGATGGGGGTGAAATAGGGGAATTAGAGATCGAATGCTTTGATGCTTGGAAAGCAACAATAACTTTCAATGGAATTAGTGTGCATCCAGGTTATGCGAAAAATCTCATGGTGAATGCAATAGAAATAGCCTCACGATTTGTTGAACAAATCCCTGAAGCAGAAACCCCTCAGCACACAGAGAAGAGAGAAGGATTCTATCATCTATACAAAATGGAGGGTGACTGTGTAAAAGCGAAAACAATATTCATTTTGAGAGATTTCAAAAAGGAAAACAATCAAAAAAGAATGAAATATCTCGAGAAACTCAAAGTAGCATTTGAAGAAAGGTATCCAGGTTTAAAGATTGAATTAGATTTCCAACATTCATATGAAAACATGTTAGTCTATCTAGAAGAACACCCTGAAGTAATTCAGAAAGCTGCAGAAGCAATTAAGATGGCAGAATTAGAGCTTCATCAAACACTAATTCGTGGAGGAACTGATGGAGCAAGATTGAGTGCTCGAGGAATACCAACGCCAAATCTTTTTGCTGGTGGTGTTCTTTTCCATTCATTGAAGGAATACATTCCTATCCCTGCTTTACAAAAATCTGCTGAAGTCATACTCTACCTCGCAAAAAATTGGATGGGATAATATCCCCTCTCTATTCTTTTTACCTTGGTGAGTTTGATGGTAACGAATACAGAGTTATTCATTATAATATCACTTATTGGTGGAAGTATAGTAGTTTATAGGAAAAGAAAACTGATGATTAATGAAGAATAGATTCGTCCTTAATCATCTTATTTTTTTATAACTTTCTCGAGAGAATTCTTTTGTTTTTAAGTATTTATTGATGTCTTTTTCTTCTACATCATCAATCGATATTTTCACATGATTTCTAGAAAGTTGTAATTCATAGGTTTTTTTGTCTTTTTTGAGTTTGCCAATACAACGAAATCTTATACTAATGTTATCTGTTAAATTTGGTATGTCGAAAACACTAATGAATCGTCGACATTTGTCTTTAAATGCTATGGATGGATCAAGGTCATCTATGTCATCATCATCAAATATGAAATCTATACAAATACACCTCTCATTCATATTTAATTCACATTTGCAGAATTGATTTACAAATGTCCGATATTGATTTGCTCGAGAGATTCTTGAAAACTCTTCAATTTCGTCTATGAGGATAAGTTGAGCAGAATAATTATCAAAATCCCTAATTTGATATCCTGTACTTGTATGGTCAGCCATCGCTTTTAGAATCTTCATTTTACCGTAAATGGTCGCAAAATCTAGATCTTCCAATGGTAAATCGTCAGGATTACTATAAGTAATTTGGATATTTGAAAATGAATTCAACGTTTTCATTAATAAATAGGAGCTCATTATTCCATGTTTATAGTCTTCAAAATCATTAGCATATCTCAGAACTTGAGACATTGACTTATCTATTTTTCCTTTCCCGAAAAAGATTTTTCTTAGTAAATATTTTTCTTTCTCAGTAATTCCATTTAAAGAATCTTTGAGTTCCTGGATTAATTGTGGATTAGGTTCAATATCATTATCTATCATTGTAGAAATCTGACCAATTTTATTATAAGAAGTAGCAATTAATTGCTGTTCATCGAATTCTAGACCACTACTATCAACGGTCATACCAATATCATCTGAAATCAATTGTAAGAAATTTTCTAAGAAAAATTGTTGGATATTTTCATACTCAAAAGCAAATTTACTAAATTCTGATATTGCGAAAAATGGAAGAAGCTTGCCAATTTCAATATTAATTTTATCTATTTTCTTTAGAGGATAACCCAAATCGTGAGCAAGTGCAATAACACAACGAATCGAATCATCTAATTCGAGAATACCAATTATATTATCTAATCGTTTAATGAAATTACCAAAAATATTTGGTTGCTCTAGAGATAAAAGTACCTTTCTAAATTTTGAGGTATTTTTTATTTCTCTTTCTTTATTAACAAACAAAGATGAGAATTCAGGATTATGAAAAACGTATTCTCCTAAGAAGTAAACCCATAAACAATGTAAAGTGTGATCTCTATAAAATGATTCAGAAGCAAATATTAGTTCTTCAAATTCCACAAATTGATTAAAATATTTAAACAACTTATCAAACCCATGCTTATCAGGGTCTATGTATGTCATTGCAGCTTCGAATAACGCCTTCCAAAGATCCTTTGCTGTTTGTATTTTATCATGAATAGCAGTTTCTTTTTGTAATTTTTTGATATTCTTGACTACTATTTTTTTAAGTTCCTTCTGTTTAATTAGGAATTGAATACGATTTTCCTTAACTAAATTTAAGTAAAAATCCATGACAGTATTTTCAGTTATTAATGGCATTTGTTTCCCCCGAAAATTTTCATCCTGTAAGGTGTATATAACAGATATCTATTAATGTCTAATTTCATTAGCTAATAATATATTTTGTCTAGAAATGTATAATTTAATCAAAGTTTTTAATATTAATCACTGTAAAATAATTGAGGGATTCTGTATGGATTCATCTGGTAATCTTATTTTCAAAAAACGAACTCATGTCATTTTACTATTAACCATTGTTGTTTTGATTACAATGTTACAAAGTGAAGGAATAAAAGGAATACAAAGCGTATTTCAATCAAACCAAGAAACTGATGTATTACCTGATATTGATGGTTTGCCTGAACTAGATTTTATTAGTAATTGGAATGATTCACTTGGACAGATTAGGAAAGTAGAAATAAAAGGAAAATATGCTGTATTAGAACGGCATTTAGGATTCAGTGATGATAATCTTACTATACTCAACATTGATAATCTTGCTGAACCTTATCTCATAAAAGATATTGCTCTTGGTTTTGGTATTAATCTCTTAATAATAATTAATGATTATGTCTATATCTTTGAAGATTATGGTGATAATGTAGAAATCTATGAACTCACAAATCCTTCATGTATTGAAAGAGTTGGTAACTTTACAATAACAGATGGTGGAAGTGGGTATTCAGATTTTTTCATACAAGATAATAT
>JAHLVZ010000039.1 GCA_019058165.1 Candidatus Heimdallarchaeota archaeon | reverse complement strand
GTGCTGAGGAGTGCACAAATACGGTAATTTACCAGAACAACTTCTTCAACAATTATTATTCAGGAATACTTCAAAATAGATCGCAAGTGAAGGATGACAGTAGTCCAGCAAGTGAATATGGACCAAATATCTGGTACAATGGATCTTTAAGTCAAGGGAATTTTTGGTCGGAATTAATATGGTTCCCAGGAGTAGTTTATGAAATTGATGGAGGAAATAACGAAGACTTGTATCCAGTAGAAAATCCAATAAACTAATAATAAAAACAACAACAAATGAGTAAGAAAAAAAAAGAAGGAAAGAACAAAGAGAACAATGCTTCAAAGGAAAGAAGAAAAAGGGAAAGAGAAAAGATTGCTTCAACGATTCAACAGAGCGTCGGTAGAAGAGTTGGAGGAGAAAGAAAAAAGAAGCGGAAATAAACGAAAAAAAGAGGAAAAACAAGTAGGCAATGCTTCAACAAGCAATGCTTAAAGAAAAGAAAGCAGTTGAAGAAAGAATACAAGAAAAGAAAGAAGGAAAAACGTTCTTTTGACAAGGACTCACAAGTACATGCCTTATGAGCCTGCTGCTCTACCAAGCTGAGCTATAGGCCCACTATTGTAGTGAGTTGAGATTCATTTATTATATAAATCTTTTTTCATTCTCAGAAATTTGTCAGAAATGCTTTTGCAAATGGTGATTTGTATAAATTTCCTTCGTGTAGATTGAAATTCTTACTTAGCCCATCACTATTAGCCAGCATTATTAATGTCAGATTTTTCTCTGGTATTTTTATGTACAGAGAAGAAAATGAATTATCCCAGTATCCATAATGCCACACTAATTTTGTATGAGATGGATCTTTCTGCACAAACCAACCTAAAGCATAAGGCAATTCTAAACCGTTTTTTGTTTTCGGATTAGTGAAAGCCAATTCCCTTGATTCTTCTGTGATTAATTCATTATTATTTAAAGCTGAATCAAATTTAGCGAGATCTAGAACTGTGGATATAATTCCTGCTGCAGAACTTCCATTTTTTTGTGGATATTCCCCAAGAACTAGTCCTTTGTTTTTATCTAGAACATAGGGTTTCGCTAATCTCTCTAATACTTCCGGTTTTGAAGTGTCTTCGTGACAAGGTAAACTATCGTTCATACCAAGTTTATCAATTATTTCTCTTTGTAATAAACCTTTGAATTTCTCTTCGAAATTAAAATCAACCGCTATTCCCAATAATCCAAAAAGTAGGCCATTATAGCTATATGTTTCTCCTGGTTCACCATCAATTGTTTGTTGCAGATGATGACGAATAGTGATATTCTGGTTCTCGTAGTGGTAATTCTTTATGAGGTGAGAAAGATCGATTTTCTTACCACCAAATTCAACTGGCTTCTCTAAGTTCTTCTTATTTTTTTCACAAAATTCAATGTAATTTGGTATGTATACAGCTATACTTTTGTCAAGGTCAATCAGTCCCTTCTCTACAAGCTGAAGAATAATAGTTGAAGCTATGGGTTTAGTCAGCGAAGCAATTCTATAGGGAGTAGTTGGTGTTGCTTTCACTTTATTTTTTAAATCTGCGAATCCAAAGCCAGTGGAAAAGATTATCTTGTTCTCATGTGTTATTGCTACGGATAGACCTGGAATATGATATTTGTTTATTAGTCCCTTTAGCCCCTCATCAAATCCTTTAATCTCTTTTTCAAAATTCATTGTAACTCAACCAATTCCTATTTTCGCTAATGTGTTAATTATCGCATTATATTAGATAAATTGTATTAGTCTGATTTACATGAAAATACTAAACCTAATTATTAACAATATAAAGAGAAGGTGTGGCATCATCAAATAATTTTTATTCACATAAAAAGAATGGAGTATGGGTTTGCGTATGTCTACAGATAGCAATAAATGGTCTGAAATTATTAGCGTTACATTGGTCTATATTCAAGAAACTCTTGATGAATTAATTTTGTTACAAATGAATGAAGGCAATATTCGTAATTTTATTACTCGGATGTATTTTGATATTTCGAAAGAAAATGAGACGGATGAGACTAAGGCTTTGCTTGAGAAAATTACTTTATTCAGGGAAAACAATCGCAGATTATTTGTTAGTACTCTTGATTTCCTTATTGCTCCTCTCCACAATCAAATAGAAGTTTTGAGTAAGATACTAGATGATCCAACTCCAGAAGCAAAAAAGCAGTTAATTAACGCGCTTAATATTCAAGCCAGATCAGAGCTTTTCGTGAACAAATTATGCCATGATGAGCTTGATATTATTACTGAGTACTTGAATTTCAAAGACAAGCAATTACAGGCATTCAATGAAGAAAAGCTGAAATTGGAAAAGAATTTACGAAAAATTGATGATGAAAAAATTGAGAAATTGAGAAACGAATTAAATCTCATCAAGTTCTAAGTTCTTCTGACATTTGCAACTTTATTCATATTTGCATCGTAAAGGATAGATTAAAAATACCTTTCTTTGCAAAGTCATGTAGTGATTTCTGTGAGTAGTGAATGCCCGATTGTGAAAAATATCTCCTTACTGACAGATTCTGATCCTAAGGTTAGGAGAAATGCTGCTGAAATGCTTGGTAGAGCCTTGCATAAGAATGCAGTAAAACCTCTTTTAGAAGCTCTAGAAGTTGAAACAGATGTAGATGTTCGTCGGGTTATTGTTCTCTCACTTTCTCTTCTTGGAGGAGAAGAAGTATATTCTATTTTATTACATACACTGAAAGAAGATACGGATCGTGATACTCGTCGAAATGCTGCTGGAGGATTACGATTCTTCAGGGAAGAAATCAATGCCTCAGAACTCGTTGCTTTGATTATAAAAGAATCAGATAAGTCAATTAGAGATGTTTTAGTTAGCACAGTTATCTTTTTGCGAGATGAATCACTAGTTCCAGATTTAATCGAATCCTTTTCAAAAATAAAGAAACAAGAGATCAGAGAATGTTTGTTAGAAATAATTGGTTCTCATAATACAACTGATGTTAAGAAATTACTTTGTGAGTGTTCCTCACCTACTTATGATAAGGAAATAAGATTCATTGCTACTCGAGCAATGGTCAAAATGGATGAAGTGAAATTCATTCCAACTTTATATGAAATTTATGATAAAGATCCCAATCAAGAGCTCAGAGATTTCGCCTTCAAAGCTTTAAATGAGATTTCTGTTCTTCTAGGATACGTTTCCGTTGATCAACTAGTTCTTGAATATATACAGAAAGCAAAGGAAGAATAATATCTTATTAATTCAGAAATCCCAAAATCTAGTTTAAGGAAAACCTAAATAATATCTCGTTGTAGAAATAATGAGATAATTATAGTATAAAAGAACAATGAAGGAAAGTAAAATGGTCAGCAATTCAGAATATAAAGAAGTAATTGTCCAAGGCAATATTCCAAAAGCAAAGGAATTAGCTCAGAAAGCAGTTACAGATAAATTAGATATTAACAAGGTTATTGATGCTTTCTCTGAAGCAATTCGAGAAGTTGGAGATTTATTTGAGGAAGGAGAATATTTCCTACCAGAATTAATGAGAAGTGCTGAAGCTATGAAAGCAGCAATGGAAATATTTACACCAATTCTTGCTGAAGGAAAAGGACAACGATCCTTTACTCGAGTGGTTATTGGTACTATAGAAGGAGATATTCACGATATAGGGAAGACAATTGTTGCTTCAATGTTATCAGCCGAAGGATTTGAAGTCTATGATTTAGGGGCTGATGTTCCTATTACAGATTTTGTCGATAAAGCAATTGAAGTTGATGCTCAGCTAATATGCATTTCTGCACTATTAACTACTACAATGATGGGATCAAAGAGGCTTATTGATTTGCTCATTGAGAAAGGAATTCGTGACAAATTCAAAGTTTTAGTTGGTGGAGCTCCCGTAACTAAGAAGTGGACTGAAGAAATTGGTGCGGATGGAACAGCAGAGAATGCTATTAGTGCTGTAAAATTGGCAAAGAAATTAATTGAATAAGGGGAGTGAATTCCCTGAAAAGCAAACCAGCAATATTGGATTTAATTAGGAAGAGAATCGTCGTACTTGATGGTGGAATGGGTTCTTTTCTGATAGATAAAGGCTTACCACCTGGAACCCCTCCGGAATATTGGAATGTTACCAATCCTAAAGAGGTTCAAGATATCCATAAAAGCTATTATGATGCTGGTTCAGATGTTGTTTTCACAAACACTTTTGGGGGGTCAATGCTAAAACTCATGGCACACAAACATGGGAGCAGTATTGAAGAATTCAATAAGAAAGCAGTTGAATTAGTTAGAGAAATCTGTCCTGAGCAGAGTTATGTAGCAGGGGATATTGGACCAAGCGGTGCATTCCTTCCTCCTGTTGGAACAGCAACTGAGGAAGATTTCTATAAAAATTTCCTGGAACAAGCTCGATACTTGTCAGAAGCAGGAGTAGATCTCTTTATTGTTGAAACTATGGTAGATATCAAAGAAGCAGAAGCAGCTGTGAAAGCGATTAGAGAAATTTCAACTCTCCCAATACTTGCTTCTATGACTTACAAGAAAACAAAAAGAGGTTATTTTACTATAATGGGAAATTCAGTTGAATTATGCGTTAGAGTACTGGAAGAAGCAGGTGCAGACATCATTGGAGCTAATTGTACTCTTGGGAGTGATGAGATGGTAGATTTGGTCCCCTTACTTAGGAAGGAAACAAACTTGCCAATAAGTGTTAAACCTAATGCTGGACAACCTCATTTAATTGATGGTAAAACAATCTACAATGCCACTCCACAAGATTTTGCTCGAGATATTTCAGCTATGATTGAATCTGGAGCTAATGTTGTAGGTGGTTGTTGCGGTTCCACTCCCGAATTTATTAAAGAAATTGCTGAAAAGGTTAAGAGGTAGATCAATTGAGACTTTATGAAGGATTTCGAATAAAATTGTATGATAATGAAATTCTTCGTTTATTAAGAAATGAAAACGCGTCTCAAAAGAAATACAAAGAACCTTCTACTGAATTATTATACGAAATTTCTGAATTGAAGGATTTTGCAGTGGAATTGTTGAATCCCAGAGGAATGTATGATACGTTTAAAAGTTCGAAATTAACTCCAAAATTTCTTTTTAAAAACACAGATAAAACGATCTTATGTATCTGTACTATTGGAAAAGACATGGAAGAAGAAAGCTCGAGACTACTAAACAAAGGTGAGCTTGCTAAAGGAGTAATACTTGATGCAATAGCTTCTCATGCAGCTGAAGAAGCAGCAGTCTGGATGTACAGAGCAATTATCAGAGATCTTAGTGAAGAAATTAAGGACTTAGAATTTACCAATAGATTTAGTCCAGGATATTGTCAATGGTTATTAGAAGAAGGTCAAAAGCTAATCTTTGATCGTCTACCATCAAATATTATCAGAGTAAAATTAAGTAAAACAATGATGATGAGACCAAGAAAATCGGTTTCTTTTGCAGTAAATATTGGAAAAGAAGTAGACAGGGAATTAGGACTAAAAGAATGTCCTACTTGTGATTTACTTGATTGTTCATTTCGCAGAGATTAATTAAAAAATACAAAAAATGTTTTTATGGACGAGAATTAGTTATTAGCAATAAAAGAAGGAATTTCATATGAGACCCACAATCAAAATTCTAGAAGAAGAACTAAAAGAAAAAGTTGTTAATGAAGCATTTGAGGTGCTTGAGGAAATTGGCTTTTTTGTTGAAAATGAAGAAGCAATTGAAATCCTACAGAAAGCAGGAATCAAAGTTGATAAGAAGAATCAGAGAGCAAAAATACCCAGAGATATGATTAAGAAATCTCTGAAAACAGCTCCATCCTCAATTACCTTATACGATAGAGATGGAAAAGAAACTTCAAAACTCGAAGGAGATAATATTTGTTTTGATCCTGGCTCTGCAGCGTTACAAGTTCTGGATGCTGAAACAAATGATATTCGTTTGGGTTTAAGTAAAGATTTTATCGAGTTTTCAAAAGTAGTGGATCAGCTCGAGAATATTCATGCTCAAAGTACATCTATTATTTGTTCTGATGTTCCTGAAGTTGTTCAAGATAGATATCGATTATATTTAGGATTGATTCATTCAAAGAAACCTATTGTTACTGGCACTTTCTTAAAAGAATCATTTGGAATTATGAAAGATATGCTTGTTTCTATTCGTGGAGGAGAAAAAGAACTCAAGAATAAACCTTTAGCGATTTTTGATGCCTGTCCATCTCCACCTTTGAAATGGAGTGATCTTACATGTCAAAGCATTATTGATTGTGCGAAATATGGCATTCCTTCTGAGTTTGTTTCAATGCCAATGACTGGAGCAAATGCTCCGATTACAATTCTTGGGTCTATTGTTCAACATGCAGCTGAAAGTTTAGCAGGAGTGGTTATAACACAACTAGTTTCCCCAGGAGCACCTATTATTTGGGGTGGATCACCCTCCGCTTTTGATATGAGAAAGGGAACAACTCCAATGGGATCAATTGATACTATGATTCTCGATTTAGGTTATGTTGAAATCGGGAAATACCTTAACCTGCCAACTCACGCGTATCTTGGAATGTCAGATGCTAAAATACTGGATGCTCAAGCAGGATTTGAAACTGGAATGGGTTCATTGCTCGCAGGTATTGGAGGTGTAAATATGATCTCTGGTGCTGGAATGATTGATTTTGAAACAACCCAAAGCATTCAGAAAGTAGTTATTGATAACGAAATTTGTGGAATGGTTTACAAATTCAATAAAGGAATAATTCAAAGAGACGATCCTATAGCGAAGAATCTCCTGAAAATGTTTGATGACAAAACCACACACTTGCTCTCACATGACCACACTTTGAAATGGTTTAGAGAAGAACACTACATACCTAGCAATGTGGTTGATCGAGCCACAAACGAAGAATGGAAAAACAAAGGACGAAAATCAATTGGACAAAGAGCAAAAGATAGAGCAGATAAGCTTGTAAAGAAATATCCCGGAATAAGTCTAGACAAAGATATTCTTAACGATTTGACAAAAATCATGAAATACAAAGATGTAGATTTCAAATCATTCTTAGAGTAAGAAATTAATCAACAATATTGGATGATTACAAAATGAGTTCAGTAAAAAGCAAAGGAAAGCATGATATTATTGTTGTCGGTGGTGGTCCTGCTGGTTCAACAACTGCTAGATTCTTAGCGAGAGAAGGCTTCAAAGTTAAAATTCTAGATGCAAGAAGCTACATCGGCATCCCTGTCAGATGCGGAGAAGCTATTGGAAAAGAAACTATTAATGACATCTTGAAAATCGGTGTTCCTAAAGATGCCCTAAGAACAGAAATAGATGGTTTTCGGGTAATCAGCCCTTCTTTAAAAGTAATTGATTATCGCTTACCTAAAGGTGAAGGCTACGTTGTAGATAGAAGAATTTTCGATAAAGAACTCCTTAAAGGAGCAGTTTTAGAAGGAGCAGATATACAACTAAATACCAGAGTTACCAAAATTAAGGTCGACAAAGAAAAAGGCGTTACAATTGAAGCTGAGCTAAATGGGAAAGAAATTACGGAATCAGCACCAATAGTTGTTGGTGCAGATGGGATTTACAGTGTTATTGCTCGAGATGCTGATCTTGCAAAACCTATAGATCCAATCGATTTGAACACCTCTTTTGGTTATGAGATGGTTGGGGTTAAATTTGAAGAACCAACGATGTTTGACTTGTACATGGGAAATGAAATAGCACCTCGAGGTTATCTCTGGGTCTTTCCGAAAGGCGAAAGTAGTGCAAATGTTGGAATAGGTATAGGTGTTGGTTTTGCTAAGAAAAGCGTAAGAGAGTATCTTGATGATTTTATTTTCAAAAGTGATGAGGGAAAGAAACGATTCAAGAATGCGAAAGTCATAGAGGAACGTATAGGGGCCATTCCTGTAGGTGGATCCCTTGAAAAACTTGCAACTGATAGGGTTTTATTAGTTGGCGATGCTGCTAGACAAGTGAATCCTTTGACTGGTGGTGGAATCGCTTATGGTATGGAATCCGGGAAAATGATCAGTGATACCTTAGTTAAAGCTTTCGAAAAAGAAGATTTCACTGATAAATTCCTGAGTACGACCTACGGAAAATTATGGAATGATGCTTATGGCAAATCTTTTGGTTTAGCAACAAAAGCAAGAAAGGTTTTAGATGTCCTTACAGATCAACAAATGGATAATATAGTCGAAACTTTTGATGGAGAAGATCTTACAAAAGCAGTTAGAGGTAAGTGGGGACAAATAAAGCTTGGTGCCAAGCTTATGAAGAAAGATCCTTCGCTTCTGAAAATTCTTCGAAGAGCATTAGGAGATTAAAATTGGAGAAAATTAAGGAAGTATTGAATATGAAAATTAGTTATTGTCCTGAAAAGAAACTTATTGGTGTTAAAAGACAGCTGGAAGGTCAAGAAAAATACGAATTTGATTTTTTGTTACGAGCTGTTAGAATAGTCAATACTCTAGATGATCCTGTGGAGCTCACCAAGTATATTTTTGAGTTGAAGACGAAAGGAGAAACAATAAAGAAAATTGTTTACTCTAAAGATGTAATTAGGACTAAAGCAGAAGACATACAAGGTGTAGTTGAGAGATTAACTGCAAAACAAGAGGATGAAATTCGAGAAGAAGCAAGAAAACATAACGTGTTGCTATTTCTTGGTGTAAAAGAATTTTGGAAAAATGAAAACTATGCTCTTGATTCACTTGAACCGGGACAAGAAACTGGTTTTCGATTAGAGCATTTTAGAACTCTTGTCGAAAAACCGATTGATGAGTTGGTCTTTACAGTTGTCTATAAACAAACAGATGAAACTAAAAAAACCTCAATAGAGATTCCAATTATTGAGTACAAAAATAAAAAGGAATATATCTTCCCATTAAAGGGCTCATGGCTTGTTTTTGGCAATTGGGATGACGCTTACAATCATCGCACTATGCATTCTCAGGAATTTGGTTTTGATCTTGTCCAACTAAATGATAATCTTAAATTTGAACAAATGCATGAAAAACCGAATGAAGAATTCAAATGCTATAATGAAGACCTCTTTGCTGTAGCAGATGGAGAGGTTGTAGAATGTTTTGATGGAGTACCGGAAAATCCAAGTGCAATCAAATTGATTAGCAATGATGAAAAACGGGAAATTATCGAAAAATCCGGATTTGTTCCAGTAATCTCTGGGAATTACGCCATTATTAAACATGCAACAAATGAATACTCATTCTATGCTCATATTAGAAACGGTACTCTAAAGATAACAAAAGGTGATATGGTAAAGCAAGGCCAAGTAATAGGGAAATTAGGGAATTCAGGTAACTCTACCGGACCACACCTTCATTTTCATCTCATGGATAAACCGAGCATCTTAACAGGTCGAGGTCTGCCCATTCACTTCACCAATCTTAAAAGCTTCACAGACGAGGAAATTACTTTTATTGAAAACTCATACTTAATTGTCCTTACAGAATAAAGAAAGAAAGAAACCCTACTATTGTAGGGGATTTTTTTCTGTTCATTCACAGAAATTGTTTCAGATCATCATCTATTGTTTGGTCAGATTTTCGCTGGGATCTTAAGCGATCTTTGAAGCGTTTAAATTGAGCAGCAGATGATGTTGTTACGTGTTTTGAGTTTTTCATATGATATTCTACAATTTTCTTCACTAAAGCAGTTCTTTGTGGATTTAATCGATAAAATCTTCCAGAATCATTGTCATAGACTTCTAGAAGATCAGAATCTGCTTCTTGAAGCGTTTTGAGAATAACACAAATACCAACCAAACCAATAACTGATCTTTGATTTCTTGCTGCAGACTCCACCTCGAATCGAGTATGCCATTTTCCATCAGCTAATAGATTTAAGATTGCAATTTTTGCAGGATCATTTGCTACAAGATTATTGATACGATTAGCTATGATTGAATTCATAAAGTTCCTACCTCTGTTGGAGGTTCAGGTGGACTAAGATTGTCATCCAATTCTGAATCTTCAAGCATCCTCTTTATGAAAGAGAGTTTCATATTTGCAGGTACGATAACTACAAATTCTTTGCCTAAGGCTACAATATCTCCACCAAAAGTTCTCACATGAGACTTTAGTTGTTGAATTGTTCGTTTTAGGCGAATCATATCCAATCTGGCAAGGTCTTTAACACCAAGAATGACTACGTTTCCTTTGTTTACGGTTTCACAAACCATATCTACATCTTGTAATCCTCTTAGTGATAATGTGACAACTTCTTTCTCATTATTCTCTGACCTGAAATTATCTTTTGGTCGTCTTCTAAAAAGAAAGACTGAAGTACCAATAAATGCGCTTAACCCAATTATACCTAATGTCGTTAATAGTGCCAATTGCCAAATCCTCCATATACATCGTAATAATGTCTTTTCTTACATTAAAAGGCAAAGAATATCGTCATAATACAAGGAAATTACATTTTATATATAGAAAGAAATAAGCTGTGATAACAGATGGTTATCAGGTACTTACGTTGAAAAATAATCTTAGGTATTTTACTTAATCTCAGATATTGCTTTAACCGGGCAACATTCAATGCAGTTTCCACAATCAGTGCACCCATCAGCAATCCTTAATCGCTCTTTTTCAAAATAATACAAGCATTCAGGACAAATGGTAGCACAGCCAAGGCATAATCCACAAAGGTCTTCATTGATTTCTACGGGCAACAATTAACACCACTAGAAAAAGAGAATGATGAGATAATAAATCATTCGAAAATACAGCTAAATCTTAAAAGAGATAGCACAGCTAACTTATTATAGACTTTTTTCTAAATGCTTGTAGAGGACAACTGGTTTGAGCGCTCCTGATTGGGTTATCGTTAAAAGAATAAGAGAAGTTTCTATTCCTCAAGAGAAATTCCAGATTGATATGGAGGAGTGGCCGAGAATTGCTCTAGAGCGAATTAATAAATTTGTACATAAGAAAGAATGGTACCCCGGGGAAGGAGTAACTAGTGCCAATTATGAGAGAGAGATATATGAGGAATTCGCAGGACACGGATTGCTTAGGTTAGTTGCTGCTGAAGATCCAAGAGTTCAAGGATGGCTAGTTGAACAAGAGGGTGACTTGTTTGATTGGAGATTCCGAAAAGCCAAAACAACAGAGATCAAGTTAGAAGTAGCAAAATATCTCTTTGGAGAAAAAAATGTGATTGCTCCTCGAGATATCTGGTCTAGATTTGATATTAATCAACCACCTTTCAAAGAATTCAAGATGAAAGCTCGAAGAACTGGATCAATGGTTGTACACTTCACTTGTGTTCCAAAGTTGATTAGTAGCCGCTCTGCACTCCTAATAAATGGCTGGGTAATTGCACTTATTGATGATTTTGCTAGTAGCCTTAAAGCAAAGTTTGAGAAATTATTAAGACAGCGAATCGGGGAATCAAAGGAAAGCCTTGATCGTATTATTCGGAGCTCTGTGAGTGAGCCAATAACGGAGCTCAAAAAGGAATTATCTAAAGTCATTCACTCAATGAGTATCACTTCTGGTAAAATCGAGTGGGGAGGATACAAATTATTCACGAGACAAAGCGTGTTTCCTCAATGTATGATGGATCTCTACAATGAAGTAATGAGTCAGGGACATATAAGTCATGAAGAACGATTACAATTGGGTTTATTCTTGAAAAATATTGGAATGCCAGTTGAAGAGCAATTATTGTTCTGGTATGAAAAAGCAGTAGACAATATTGGAATGACGTATGAGCAATTTGCCACTGGTCCCCCAGGTTATCAAATCAGATACATGTATGGTCTTGAAGGTGGTAGAACAGATTATAGTGCTCACAAGTGTGCGAGTATTCAAGATAGAGGTTTTTGTACTTTTCTTCATCAATCAGTGGCTACCATTGATGAAAATCTTCGAAAAGAATTCAAGAACCCTTCAGAATTACAAGAAAATTTGTTGAGAGATTTATCTAGAAATGTTGTAGACAAAAAGCCAGGAGAAGCATGTGCTTTGATGTTTCAATTGAGGTATAAGTGGAGATCGTATCCTGTCAAGCACCCCATTAATTATTTGAGACAAGCTGCCAAAGCTCTCAAAATCATCAAGAAAGAAGAGCCAGAAGTAAAGGAAGTGCCAAAATCAGATTAAACAGGTGAAATCATGACTCCGGAAGAAGTGAAATTAAAAGTGCCAACGAAACTCTCACAAAAGTATTATAGAGAGGTTTTTGATCCTGCAGAATTAATTTCAATTATTGGGTTATCAACTTTTTACAAAAGAGAATTTGCTTTCTTACTCGAAGATGGAAATTTCGTGAGAAATGTATCCTTTAAAACGTCTGATGATTTAGTGAAATTTTTAGCGAAAAATCCTATAAGAAGAAGTTACGTCGGGGCAGTGTATGAAACACCTCCTACGAAAAATAACACCATTCAGAAAATCAAGTGGATTT
This sequence comes from Candidatus Heimdallarchaeota archaeon, assembly GCA_019058165.1. GTDB lineage: Archaea > Asgardarchaeota > Heimdallarchaeia > JABLTI01 > JABLTI01 > JABLTI01. Next base: position 10,241 of record JAHLVZ010000039.1, on the reverse strand, counting down.
CTCGTGAATTCTGTTTTGATTTAGATTTAAATGATTATGATTTAGTTAGAGGGTGTGGGTGTCAAGGAAAAGAACAGTATTGCACTATTTGTTGGTCATTAGTTCAGGATGCAGCTGCTTTTCTCGATAAAACTTTGAGAGAGGATTTTGGTTATAAAAAAATAATCTGGGTGTTCTCTGGCAGAAGAGGTTTTCATGGTTGGGTTCAAGACAAAGGAGCGGGAGTTTTAACACAAGAACAAAGAAATAGCATCATCAATTATTTGACACTAATTAGAGATGAGAAGCGAACTCAAGCAGTTGAGAAAGATCTGAAGCACGTCATACCATTGAGGGATAGAATCCTAGAAATGGTAGCAAAATCATTTTTCTTGCATGCAAATGATAAGGAGTTAAAAGCGGATCCCTTCAAATTTACAAAGGATCAAATAACAAAACTAAGATACAACTTGCAAAAAGGTGAGCAACCTTTTAGCAAAACGTACGATATAATTCTAGAAAGAAAACAAGATAGAGATGCAATCTTTACTCATATTATTCAACATAGATATCCTCGTATTGATCGTAAAGTCTCAATAGATATTCGGCGTATTCTAAAAATTCCTGGAAGCATCCAGGATACAAATGGCAGATTATGTTGTAAAGTAGACATCAAGAAAATTCACAAATTCTTTCCCGAAAACGCTCCGACGGTTTGGGAAATGCTAGCATAAATACTTAGTTCTAAAAGAAATCCTTAGCAATTGCTTCAATTCTTCCATGCTCATAATCTAGTGTTCGCGTGTTCTGTTTCAACCAAGTAGGTAAGAACCTCGAGGTATAAGGTTGACTAAAGCGATGATCTAAGAAGATAATTAACCCACGATCATTAATGGAGCGAATTGGTCTTCCAGCTGCTTGGGCAGCTCGACGAATGGCAGGAATGATATAACCGTATTCTCTGCCTTTTTTGTAGAATTGTTCATCGAGATAACCTATTTGTGATTCAATTCTTGTTGTTGGTCTAGCATAAGGAATTCCTACAATAACACAAGTATTCATTTGTGCACCTGGAAAATCAGCTCCTTCTGAGCTTCGTCCCCCAAGTACTCCCATCAAAACTGCTCCTCCTTTATCTGCTAATCCCTTGAATTCATTGACCATTCGATCATTTGCAGAGGAAGTCATTTTTGTTGTTTCATAAAAAAATGGTTTGTTAATGTACGTTTGAATTCCTGCATCTAATAATCCTTTAAGAACAATGTATGATGCTGCAAAAACGCCAGTGTTTGCCGGGGTATTATTTGCTGCTTCAGCAATTACCTCACACATTTTGTCATAATTTTCTGGAGTCCTATCAGCTAATTTTGTACTTAATTGGTTGATGATGAATCCTTGAACATTATGTTCACTGTACGGTGAATCTAGAATTTCAGTAGTTAAAGGCAATTGATCCATTCCAACAATTTTAGAATAAGCATCTATTGGATCGATTGTTCCTGAAATATGTACACTATTACGAACGTACTCGAATACATTTCTCGTTGTGTAACGAGCATCTAATGCAACAACTTCAAACTTTGATCCCCACCCTTCTCCACGTGTTCGATAACTAGATATCAAATGTAAAAATTCTCTACGATTTTTTGTAGCAATTAGTTTTCTTAAAAATCGACCAATTCTATAGACATATGATCGAGGTGCTCTATCCCTCGTTGCATTTTCATTCTGTATTTTCATTCCTGCTGTTATTAATTTATCAGCATAATCTTGGTCAATAGTTGCTCCCACATCCTTTGACATCTTGTACAACAAATCTTTCGCGTCTATTTTTTTCTCAACCACAGACCGAATTTGGTTTGCTTCTAATTCTGTTGAGAGAAATCGCATTAATCTCAAAAACTCATGTTTATTGAAAGTCTTAATTTCTTTCAATGCTTGTCGTACAGAGTAAATAGTTAGCTGATCACTCGAGATATCGATAGATGTATCTATAATATTATGACACTCATCCACTATGAGTAGAAGTTCATCCATACCTCTTGACAATCTTTTCAAAAAGGTATCACGGATATTTGGATTGAAGATGTATTGATAACTAGCCGCAACAACATCTACTTCCTCAAGTAGCTTCTGTATTAATTCATAAGAACAAATTCTGCTTTCTTCACAGAGTTCATGTATTTCTGTACTTGTGGATGGAACATTTTTCAATACTTTTAAGACATTTCTCATATGAGGTAGTGTTTCACTCATCCGATTATGATAATCGCATTTTCTCAGTTTCTTTAATTGTCCGCATAAAACAGAGGCTGTTACTGCATCATCAGCATGTTTCTGGACGAGTGGGTGAGGACACATTTCTCTTCTCCCTCTCAAAGAAACTCCACTGACAGAAGTGACTTTAGCTATTTCTTTGAGTTCGGTAATCACTCGATCTGCTTGTTTATTGGTTCTGCATGCATGTATTATTTGTAAGTTCTTTTCTCGAGCAATAGGAATACAGGCGGTTAAAGCAGCTACTGTTTTACCTAAACCATTAGCTCCCTCAATTATGACATTCTTTCCTGCTTTCAATGAAGAGTAAGTTGTTAAAATTAACTTGTCTTGTATGGGGCGAATTTCCTCATACGGAAAAATATCTTTAACTTCTTGAGGGATTTTAACAGTAGTCATTTTAACAGAATCCGCTTTCTTGATGTCTCTGAACGCAGAATGTAAGTTTTACTCAACTAATTTTAATGTTTGTATTATCTTTAGGAAGCAAACAAACTACAAGACAATTGGTTTCAGACTTTTAAAACCAATCTGAAATCTCTGGTTCCCGATAAATGGAAATATTTGCATCCTCAAAGACTTTTGCAATATAATCAAATCTTGTGACATAAAGTTGTATGTTTTCTACTATTTGTTCTCTGAAAGGAATACCTTGTATTTCTTTGTTTTTCATAAAGAAGTGATGAGAAACTCTCCGAAAAGAAAAATGAGCTCCTTTGGTTAAGCATAAAATACCAATGAATTTGTCTCGAATTTTCTTTTCACTTTTCTGCCATTTTTCTTTTGGTTCTTTCGGTAGAATCTCTTCCATGGAATATTCAATCAAGTATTGGATTATTTGTTGACAAAAATTCGTTTCTTGTTTCCGTGAAACTTTGTTCCAATCTTTTACTTCTACTATTATATGAAGAATCTTATTACCAATTTTCTTCTGAGCTAAAATATCAATGCGTTTTCCACTTTTGAGAGGTTTTTCTTCTTTGATCCCAAATTTATGTTTTTGTAAAAAATCTGCCACTGATTTCTGTGCGGTTTTCCAATTACTTGATATCAAGATTCACACATCGATTAAACCTTAGCTATTTTCTCAAGAGTTTTAACGATGTTTCCTTCAATTTTCTCTATGAATTTCAAAGCATCATCAAGTTCAGTTGAACGATAAATAGAAACAACAATTAATCGTCTCTCAGGATCCTTAGGCAAAGGTTGAACATTTAGTTGGATAAATTCGTCTGGAAACTTCATTGATCCTGTTGCAAGAGTAATTCCATGTGGACGTAAATCCTTCCCACTAAAACTAAGCTTCTCACTATCTGAGACATATAATTTTTGTACAAAATCCTTAACTGGCACCGGGGAAAAAACTTCAAATTTGCAATTTATGTCCATGAGAACAGTTGCGGTCATTGCGTTATCTCCCATAACTTTCTCATAGAAATCGTAAGCATCTCTGAATAAGGGTAAAACATTATCACTAGGTTGGGCATCAATTACGAAGCCCTTACTGGAGAAAACCATTAATGATTGCGGATTTGTTTTAGGTCGAAAGAGATATTCCTTAAGTGGTCCTCTTGGAGTTGGGAGCTGTCTTGTTTGTTTTGTATAATCTCTTCTTGCAGCAATATCAGCTACAGCTTCAGCATCAACTTCTGGTCCTACGTGTATTAAATGTTTAAAGATAATGTGTGATCGTTCAATTCTGAAAGACATTTTATTTTTCTCCACAAATTAGTATTTCAACTCAGATATATTTAGTTAATCGTTTCTTTTGTTATGTCTACTGTTTCTTCTTTGAGTTTGCCCTTATTTTCTATTTCATTCATTAATTTTCGAATGTAGACCATTCTCTGTATGGTTGTAATAAATGATAAAATTCCAACAAGCACAATTGCTATGATTAAGGCAACATTAAACCAATAATAGAGTAAATTACCAAGGAATAAAATGATGAGTTTTTCTCTTCGCTCCATTATTCCTACGCTTTCAACATTCACACGAGCAACACTTTCACCACGTGCACGAGCATAACTAGCAAAGATCATACCCGCAAAACTAAACAAACACAAAGCAGCAACAGGAATGTTTGCTAATAGGGGCCAAAAGCCATCAAGAGGTGCAAAGGTATAAACTCCAATTGATATTCCAATTAGAAAGCAAAACTCTGCGAATCTATCCATAACAGGATCTAATACTTTACCAAACATTGTTGTTTTTCCTGTAGCACGAGCAACAGAGCCATCGATGACATCAATGAACCCAGTAATAATTGATAAGGCAAAACCAATAAGCCACCAAAATTCGAAGCTGCTCACCCTACCATTTAAGGAATACATAGTCGCGGTAGCTATTGCAAAGAGCCCGGAAATCATTGTGATGGTATTTGGCGAGATATTGAGTTTTCCAAAGAATTTTCCCATCGGTTCTGTTATTTTCTTGTAGGCTGCTCTTGTTTTTAATTTGAAGTTTCGCCACCGGGACATAAGGATCAACAACTACAATTAGAGTATTTAATAACCATGAAATAACCCTCTTTAAAACAATTTCTAATCTTTCAACATATAGAAGAAATAAGATTAATTGAAGAAATGATGTCCCCCAACACACTAACACACCAGTCTCACGGAAGAGAATTATTCTTACTCAACTGTGCTCTCTCGAGGCGGGAGAGATTAATCACTTCTTCGGTTTGAAAGCTGCTCAATTGTGTTGGCGACCCGGGTTGACTATTTCTTCATCGCTAAGCGGTTAGCTTATGCTAGGAAATGAGCCGTTTAAAGTCGTCAATATCCAATCGATGCTTTCTTGCGAATCCAGTGTGTGCCTGTCCCTGCATCAACGATCATTGCAAGAAAAATCCAGCTATCGTTAACCCTCTGGAAAGGCTTTGCCCTTCATCACTAATAATATTCGAAGAACCATCTATTAATGTTTACTAAATGTGAAAAAAAAAGATAATAAAAATAAAGAATAGAGGTGCGATTTATTCTATTGAGGCACCACAATTATTGCAGAATTTGTCACCGGGTTTGAACATAGAACCACAGTATGGACAGAATCCTTGATCTGGTCTAGCTTTGTAGGTTTTCTTTATTGCTTCTTCATGTTCTGGTAAGCCCGAGGATGAGACTGGAACTACTGCCATTGGTGGCTGACCTTTCACATCTAAAACGAAAACATCACCACTTTCAGGATCAAAAGATGCTCTTACTTTACCTCCGGATCGAAGATCTACAATGACATCTTTCACATCTTTTTCCTTCATTCCTAATTCACTTGATAATTGAGTGATACTAACTCGTTCATAGGACTTCAATGCACCTAACACTCTTTCTCTATTATGCCTATAGGTGATGAGGTTAGCAAAACCAGATATAATCATTATACCACCTGGGAGCATCATCCAAGGAGTTCCGGGAATATACCATCCTTTAACTAGTTGCAAGACAAGACTAATAGTACCCCAAATGAAGAGCGCTGTGCCAATTGCTACTGTCCAGATGACTCCATTTATTACTGATTTTTCAGTTTTAGCCATTTACAATCAACTTAATTTTTATTTCTAAATTTAATTGGATAATCCTTCGATTAAAATGTATCTAATTAATTCTGAGTAATTAGAACAACCGAAACCCTTGAATAACATTTGCTCCGAGAAGCACTGGTTTATAAAATAGGGCAATAACCGAGTATTACCCTAGTTTATTAGTAAATCCCAAGAAAGGTAATGGGATAGTCAATAGATTACTGAGGAGTATATCAAAAAACATGACAACACGACATTCACCTAATACTGCAACACAAATGAAAATAACAAATGATAATGGGAGTAGGAACATTGGGGATTCAACTAATATCAAAAGTAATCCGCTTTATCGGGGACAATTAGCATATCTTCGAGATATTCTTATGGCAGAACATCCAAACTTGGATGAAGAAATAGTGTCTGAACAACTTGATGTCTCAACTAATATTGCTAGGCTTCTCATAGATGATTGCCAAAAAAGTTGCGAAGATACCAAGGGTTAAAACTTTGTATAGGTGATTGGTTTCAATCACCTACTAATTACTTTTTCAAGAAATTATTCTTCTAATTCTTTAAGAATTTCCTGTACTTCATCGGTTTTGTCTTCCAAAACCCATTCATCAGGTATGAAAATATTAGCTGAAGAAGTAACTCGTATTGCTTCCTTCATATCTAAATCTAGTGTTTGAAGATCTATTTCCCCGGTCATTTGTGACGGCCTAAAAATTCCACAATCAGGACAATACCAACCTGAATTGACATCCTCAGGACGAGGTTTTTCATCATCTGTTAATTTTGCTACTACAAAATTCATTTTACGCTCACATTCAGGACAGGGTGGTTGTTCGACCATAATTATCAATTCCTATTTTATTTTTTATTTTCTTTAACGATTGCTTCTTGTATTTTTCTTAATCAAGAACTGTTTTACACATTCCAATGTACCCATTTGCTTCTGCCAGGGATTTTTCTAATAAACTTTTCAAGTCTTCATCTCTCGCTTCCACAGCTTCTTTAAATCCGTTTTGAAATGCTTCATTAGCTTGATTAAATAAGGTCAAAGCCTCATCAAATTTTTCCTCATCCAAGTGAAAGATACCTTCTGCCTGGTAGAAGTATCCTTGATAGTAATTCATTTGAGCTCCCCATCGTTTCACAACATTTTGATCCTCATCCCCTTTCGGATAGTTATCGATTGCTTCTTTCATTGCTTTTGAAGCCAGCTCAAATTGTCGCACAGCACTTTTTGGATCATTTTTATTCTTGATGAACTCGTTTGCATTTGCTTCATACATGCTTGCCTTTAGCATATGAGAATAGGCATGTAAAATTAGAGCTTCCCTTTCCTCTGTTGCTAATTTGCTTGCTCTTAAATAAAGCTTAGATGCCAGTTTACATTTTACACTACTTTCTGTGAATTTTCCTTCCCCGGATAATTTAAAGGCTCGCCCCCATTCTTTTGCTGCTTTATCATTAATTAGTTTGTTTAAAGTCGATTTGATAGTCTTATTTTGTTCCTCAACCCAGATACTATATGATGGATTATAGTATGCTGCGGTTACAAAAGCCCGATATGCATTGAGGTGCTTTCTTTTTGCCAATTGATAATCTTTCCCGGTTTGGGCTTTTTGTCCTTCCAATCGATAAACTAATCCTTGTACAAAATTTGCACGAGCATTCACATTGTAAATTAAAAGAGGTTTCTTTGCTTTTCCTACGATTTCTAATTCGAGAGTATATGAATTAGCAGCTTCAATTAGATTTATGATTTGCTCTTCAATTCTTGAACCTTTTTTCAAAGCTTGGCATTCTGCTGATCTACCTTTTGAAAACATATCTAATCTTTCTGCTTCTTGCTGAAATTCGATAGCAAAACCAGCACTCATTTTCTGGAATCTACCAATCGATTTTCCACCTTCCCCAAATTCATTCGCGGCAGCAGTATAATCTCCTGCTCGATATTTTCTCTCTGCAGTAATTATTGAATGTAATCCTCGATATAGATAGAGGTAGACTTTTGCGACAGAATCTCCCTCTTCGTCTTTAACTATAAGCAATTTGATTTGATTATCTAGTTTTGTCAAAGTTTCTTGTAGATTACTTCTGAATTCATCGAATGTAAATATAGCATATTCAGTAGTAGTTGTCGTTGGAATCAAATCAGGTATCACCTTGAGCAATATACAATACTTATTATCGTAACTTAAGAAATCTTCGTTTGTGACCAAGTCAGAATTAAGGAAATAAAGAAGAAATGAAAATTAGGATTTTTTTGTAATTTATCCAATTTTCAGATCAGTTAATTCATTATTCATTTGCCCGAGTTGTAACTATCCGACTATTTCCGGTTAAGAAGACTGTGTGTTCGGATTGGGAAACTAGTGAATCTTTTACATCACTTAGAACTGGATATCGTTTTATCTGAGCTTTATCAGCTAAATATCTCAAAGCTATTTTTGCAGTTGGTGTTGACAGCTCCTTAGCAATCCACCTAGTTGTGAAGGGGAAATTGCTATAATTAGTTAAAATAACTTTGCGAGCTCTTTTTGCAGATTCCAATCTTAATGGTATTGGTATAGGATTCAATTGGAAGATATAGCATTTCGTTTCTGTTCTAAGTAGTCTTCCAGTTCCTGATGTAGCGAAAGTTTCTAATGCATACGCTTGATTTTCTTCTAGTTTGATTCCTTTTGTCCCTTTCACATTAGGAATCATAATTGGTCCATGTAATAAATTCTGATCTAATTGATGACCACCAAGTTCTCTTATTGGTCGGAAATCATATGATCTAATTATATCCTCGATATCATTTCCAAGTCTATCAGTAGTAATTCCAGGTCGAATTAAATCAATTGCTGCTTTTGTAGCTTCTTCTGAAGCCTTTATCAAGTCTTTATGGCCTGTTCCGAAAGATACTGTGAAAGCAGTATCAGCTACATAACCATTAATATGAACTCCACAATCCACCTTTACGATATCACCCTTTCGTATAAGCAGATCATCTTCAGGTTGCGCAGAATAATGTGCAGCCACATTATTAATGGATATATTCAATGGAAACGCCCAAAGTCCGCCTAATGCTTTGATCTTTGCTTCTCCGGCTTCACAAATCTCTAAAACAGAAGCTCCCACTTTTACTTTACTTCGTAAAAGTTTCTTGACTGCAATTGCGATTTCGCCAGCTTTCAAGTAGAATTCAAGTGGACCTTCTACTTCTGGTGTTTTCTTTACAACTTTCTTTGTTGTGGTTGGTTTTTTCGTTGTTGTGGTTTTCTTCTTAACGGTGGTTGATTTCTTTTTTGCTATAGGTTTCTTAGTGGTAGTAGTCTTCTTTGTTGTTGGTTTCTTTGCAGTTGTTGTTTTCTTTGTTGTAGTTTTCTTAGTGGTAGGTTTAGAAGTAGGTTTCTTTTTTCCAGTTGGTTTTTTTGTTGTACTTTTTTTAGCGACAGATTTCTTCTTAGTAGGGGTGGATTTTTTTGCAGTAGTTTTTTTAGCAGTTGTTTTAGTTGTACTTGTTTTCTTTTGAGCAAGTTTCTTTTTTGTGCTGCTTGCTTTTGTCTGCTTTTTTTGTTTTGACATCTATAAAGCTCCTATATACTAAACAAAATTAGTATTATCCTTTTATTAATGCTTCTCGTTAGTAAAAATAAGCATAAAAAAGTTTCATATAGTTTTTGAAAAAAAAATCCGCTAATTATGATTTCTTTCAATTGGAGATTTAATATTAAAACGTAATATTCTCAAAATTCACAGTCCTTATCAAGAATTAAAAAAAAAGAAAGAGTTAGGAACAGAGTTCCTACTTTAGAATCATTTGCGTTTTTTCTTGTAGATTATGAAAGCTGCGCCAGCTAAACCAAACAATCCGGCAAGTATTCCAAATCCTGGAGTTACTAAAGTAACACCATGAATGAACCAGTAGTGTACTGATGTAGCTTTGTTGTTGCTTGGATCCCAAACTTCTACGAAGTAGGAAATATTGTGTGTTAAACCGTCTGTTATAGCTGTTAAAGTAATGTTCGCTGAGAATGTACTACCACCCGGTGAGAATTGTTCCATTGGGGTCATTAGTGCAACATCATCATCTACCCAATTGAATAGATAGACAACAAGCGCGTCTTTGTCTGTGAATCCACCAAGATCAGGACTGTAATATTGATAATTATCACTTGCACCAACTGTAATGGGTACTTCTGTTTGATCTCCTGGTACACCATCTGGATATTGTAGATTCACATCCACTAATCCTAAAATTGAGGGGGCTGCAATATCAGAAATGTTGGCCCATTGATATGTAGTAATATAACTCACTACGTCATACTTTGGAGTCCAGCTAATGTTTACAGTATTTTCGCCTAGTGGCATATCATCTTCATCATAGTAGAACAAGTAGCTCCAATCACCAGTGAAACCGTTGATATCATTTGCAATTGTGTTCCAGCCTGCGCCATAGGTGTCGACC
>JAHLVZ010000187.1 GCA_019058165.1 Candidatus Heimdallarchaeota archaeon | reverse complement strand
TCAATAGGTTATGCTTCATCAATTTTTCATCTAGTAACTAGTATACCTGCAAGTTTAGCAGTTTTTATTCTCATGGGGATGATAATAGAATCAATTAGAATAGGGGATACATCGCGCCTTGGAGGATTAAAAAATAAATACCCTTCATTATTCATATTTGGTGTGATAGCAATTCTAAGTTATTCAGGATTCTTCCCATTTGGAACTCATTTCAGTCTAGATATGATTTTTCAAGCACTACTCACAAGTAGCGTACCATCCAGTAAGGTTATCCTCGCGATTAGTTTTATCTGTTCTATTTTACTTGTTTTTGCTATCACAAAACCATTTATGAAGTTGTTAAATGGGAAATTAGAAGGAGATTTATCAACTCGTCAATTAAACAAAAATTCAATTTCTGTGGAGTTAATAGCTCTAGCTTGGGCTGCTTTATCTGGTTTCTTATTAATATTTGTGGGTTATCCAAATCCGAAATTTGTTTCACTCTTACTTGATCAAAATATTACTTTGGGATATGATTCTCCATTATTTAGCAATTGGATTGTATCAATATTGTATTTAATTTTTGCACTATGTGTTTTCATTACAACAATGATTTTATATCGTGATGGAAAAGCCGCCGTGTTTAATAAAATTAGAAACACGAAATTTGTAAGCTTAACTAGGAAATTTTTCGCAAATGGAATGTACCTTGATAATGTATACGAAGTAGCTGTTTTCCAACCAATTAATTTCTTAAGTAGATTTTTCGCTTGGACTCGAATTAAAGCACCTTTTGCTAGTATTTTATGGGCTGTGCTAGCTTTTGCATTACTAGTATCAATTTTTGCAGTACTAGGAGGAGGAATATAATCGTGGCAGGAATTTCACTTAACTTCATGATGATTTTCCTTGTCATTCTTCCATTCACTATGGCAATTATTATTTTTGGCTTCAGAAAGTGGTTAAAGAATTTTGCAGGAGAAATTGGAGCAGCTACAATAATTGCTGTTGTTGCATTAATTGCGGCATTAAATTATATCTTAAAAACAAATCCCTCAACAAATATCCTATATGGAATTTATAATACTTCACAAGGAACAGATTACGGTCCACCTCTTGGTGTGCAATTAAGAATTGATGGTTTCACAAGCTGGTTCCTTTTAATCATAAATATTGTAATTGTTTTCATTTTCATATACGAATCAATAAAACAAAGAGGAAAACCAGAAGGACCTATCCATATAAGTCTGCTTCTGTTCATAACTGCCGGGATAAATGGAGTAATGATTGCTAACGACTTCTTTACTTTATTTTTGAGTTGGGTCATAATTGGAGTTACCATCATTTCACTAATTACTTTTAGACGACGTGCAATTGACATAAAAGAAGGTGGTGTGAGATCATACATATTAATTGGTCTAAGTATTTCATTCTTGCTTCTTGCTGTCATTTTATGTTATGGTATCTTTGGAACCTTGAATTTTGATGTAATTAAAAATAATGATACAATATTATCTTCTTCTCGCATACAAAACCTAACTCTAGTTCTCTACACAATAATAGCTCTTGTTATAGTGGGTTTTGGATTATTTGCTAATATTTTCTTACTTAATCTGTGGATGCCTAAAGCCATTGAACATTCTCATGCTAGTACACAAGTGTTCACAACTGGTATTACTAGCAGTATTGCTTTGCTTTCTATTTTCAAGGTGCTGTTTTCCTTCTTTAATCCTGAAAGTTTTGTAGGAATAGCTTATCCTCAAGTATTAGCGGTTATAGGTATACTTACTGCATTTGAAGGAGCACTTCTTATTATCTATCAAGTAACAAGAAAAGATGAAGACAAAGCGAGTTTAACGAAAATTATAATCTATTCTGCTATAGTAAATATAGGAATTGCCCTCACAGGGATTTCATTAGGTGGTTTCACAGTTGAAGTAGGGAGCAAAGGCATCTTTAATTTAAGTGACATCATCGGGTACAGCGCTTTGCAATTAATCAATTTAGCAATAACTATGTTTCTAACTCTTACCGCGAAAGAACGATTGGTTTCAAAGAGAGGGAGTGAAAAATTATTTGCTTTAAGAGGTTCAGCAAAAGATTTTCCATTAACTGTTTTCATGTTAATTATTGGTTTATCCTCAACCATTGGTTTACTTCCCACTTTTGGTGGAGTAAATATCTATATGCTTGTTTTCTCTTTGATACAATTGAATTTTATTGGATATGCCATTTTCATAGTTCTTATTCTGGTGCTGTTGTTAATTGGTTATCTAATTGTATTCAAATTCCTAATATTTGACAAACCAACAAAAGAAACGAGTTTTGGTAGTGGTGGTATTAGTCAGGATCTCTCGTTGCATACATTCCTAGGACTCTTAATAGCTCTTGGATTAATTGTATTAGGGATTGTACCATCCATTATTAGTAACTCTATTCTAGAAAACATTAACTTAATGCTGCCTTAAAAGAACTAGCAGCACAAAAAAATATGATAAGGGAATGATACCAGAACTCTTATAGAATAATTAGAAAAGCAATTATGCTATTTATTTGCAGAAACTCGTAAGTAATTATAGAGAATATTGTTGTGATAGAAAATTGGAAATAATTGCCTCCGATGAAATGAAAGCATATTTTCAAAGATTGGAAGACGAAGTCATAGAACTCTATAAGGTTGCTGAAAAGACAAGAGAGAAAGGATTGGATCCCGAATTAGAACCGGAAATACACTTAGCAAAAGATGTTGCAGGAAAAGTAGAGGGACTAATAGAAATAAAGGGGATAGCAGATAGAATTCGTTCTTTAACTTTACAAATGGATCGAGAAAATGTTGCTTTTAAAATTGCTCAAGAAATAGCTGATGGAAAACTTGTCGGTAATATATCGGAGGAAAAAAAAGCGGATCTTGCTATACGAGCAGCTCTTGCTATTTTAACAGAAGGAGTTACAGCTGCTCCTTTAGAAGGCATCGCTAAAGTAAAAATCAAGAGAAATGAAGATAATACTAGATATTTAGCTATTTACTTCGCAGGACCAATTAGAGCAGCAGGTGGAACAGAAGCAGCTCTTACAGTCTTAGTTTCAGATCATGTTAGGAAAGTTTTGGGGTTATCACGCTATAAAGCAACAAGACAAGAAATGATGCGTTTTGTAGAGGAAATTGACCTCTATAACCGAGTAATGCATTTGCAAAGCCCCACAACTACAGATCAAATTGAAACAGCAGTTGGAAATCTTCCTGTAGAGGTAACCGGAGAAAAAACGAACCCAGAGGAAGTATCTGCTTTTAGAGATCTTCCCCGAATAGAAACAAATTCTCTGAGAGGAGGGGCTTGCTTAGTTTTAGGTGATGGGATAATTGGTCGTGCAATGAAGATACTAAGAACTGTTAATGCAGTTGGATTGACCGATTGGGATTGGTTAAAAGATCTAAAAGCTACAGTAGCAAAAGCACAAGATGATCAAGAAAAAGAAGAACAAAAAGCAAAAACACAACCATCTTATGGTTACATAAAAGATGTGATTTCAGGAAGACCCATATTTTCACATCCCTCACAACCCGGCGGATTTAGAATTAGGTATGGACACTCAAGAAATACTGGTTTAGCTGGTATAGGGATTCATCCAGCAACAATGAAAGTTGTGATGGAGTTCTTGGCACCTGGAACACACATCCGAACTGAAAGACCGGGGAAGGGAAGTGTAGTTATGCCCGTGGATTCTATAGATGGTCCAATTGTATTACTTAAAGATGGCACAGTCTTACAATTAGAGTCATATGAACAAGCAGAAAAATATTCCAAAAAAATCAAAGAAATACTCTTTTTAGGTGACTTACTTGTAGGATTTGGCGAGTTCTTAGAAAACAACCATCCTTTAATCCCTTCAGGTTTTGTTGAAGAATGGTGGGTATTGTATTTAGAATCCAGAATAAAATCTCGTTGTGATAATGACCTAGCTATTGCTGCAAAAACCGTGGGGATGACAATTGAGCGTTTACGAGAATTCCTGAACCATCCTATTACTACAAAACCAACTCAAGAAGAAACTTTGAGTTTCTGTTATGAATTGTTACTTCCTTTACACCCGTATTATACCTATGCTTGGCATGATATCTCATTTGATGAGTTTTTTGAATTACGGGATCAAATATTGGAAAGAAGAATCACAGATAAACAAAAAATATCTCAATATTCCAAAAACCCGAAAGCAATAATACTTGACCAAGATTTTTCCGCTAAAAGATTTCTAGAAAGAATTGGTTTACCACATAGAGTGAAGGATGGATGTGTTGTTATTGAAGAAAATAATCTTATTATTGAACACTGCATGCAATTAGAAAATAAAGAGATAGATCCCTCTTCAATAGAGCGAACTGTAGAACCACCCTTCGAATATATTGTTCCCTTTGAGATTAAAATGAAAAACCCCATTTACTCAGGAGCAAGAATGGGGAGACCAGAAAAAGCAAAAGAGCGAAAAATGAATCCCCCAGTCCATACTCTCTATCCCCTTGAGATGGAAGGCGGAGGAAATAATAGATTAATCTTGGAAGCAGGAAAAAAGAAGAAAATAGAAATTACAGTAATACAACGAGAATGTAAAACTTGCAGCATAATTACTCATCTTTCAAGTTGCCCAAATTGCCAGAGAGGGACGGAAGTGATCAGAAGCTGTTACATCTGTGGAGTAGAAACTGAAGACACTTTTTGTAAAGAATGCAAACGCCCGACAGTTACATACAATACAAGACTAGTGAATATTGCTCAAGAAATAACTCGAGTGAAAAAAGCATTGGGTGGCTCGATACCTCCAAAAACAAAAGGTGTAAAGAAATTAATGAATCGAGGACGCATTCCAGAGATTTTAGAAAAAGGTTTCCTAAGAGCAAGACATGGCTTGAATGTATATAAAGACGGCACAATAAGATTTGATTCGACTGATATTCCCTTAATGCATTTTAAGCCAAGAGAGGTTAGTGCAACATTAGAACAACTAAACAAGCTAGGTTATACAGAAGATGCTAATGGGGACCCTTTAAAAAAGAAGGACAAATAAGCCGAATTAATGAACAGGGTTTTTGTTTAAATTATGCCAATGGTTAAATAA
>JAHLVZ010000186.1 GCA_019058165.1 Candidatus Heimdallarchaeota archaeon | reverse complement strand
ATTCTCAATATCTTCTTCCCAGCCAAGTCCTTTCTTCACACAAAAAGAAGAACCCTCAGTGAGTAATTCGTAAAGCTCTGATCTACTAAGACGCATTTTAGCTTTCGAACCAACACCAGATGGAACGTTTCTAAATAAGTCCTCGGAAAGTTTCTCTGCGTGTGGAGTAACATCTTTTCTTTGCAGATTTGTTCTTAGTAAACGAACTCCACAATTGATATCATATCCTACTCCGCCAGGACTAATCACTCCGGTATCATAATCAGTTGCTGCAACACCACCAATGGGAAAACCATAACCCATATGTCCATCTGGTAAAACTAAAGCGTGTTTTATGATTCCAGGTAACCAAGCTACATGTGTTGCTTGTGTCAACATTTTTTGTTCCATTGCTCGCATTATCTTTTCATTAGCGAAAATCCTAGCTGGAACTTTCATATATTTTCTTGTGCTTTTAGGGATTTCATAGATATTTTCCGCGATTTTTTTAGGGGCAATTTGGGACATTTTTTTCATTCTTCCTAATTTCTTTCTACAAACTTTTGTAATTTTATTTAGTGAGGGAACGTCTAAGAAATGGTTTTCGGAAAGACCGGTTTCAGACTCACTATTACTAGATAATTGTTTCCCAACTTTTAGTAGTTATTAATTTTTCGAAAATTTGGTTCTTTTTCTTTATAAATTTGTTATCAACATTTTGCAGTTAATCCATTATTTTTTAATTAGCATTATTGTGTTAACAACAGTGCTTTATTAATGGCAGAGAAATTTTCATTTAGTTGTATAAAAAATTAGGATTTGACATAATGACAGTTACAATTATTGTTGGTGGATTTTGGGGCGACGAAGGCAAGGGAAAAATCATCAGTTATATCGCATATTCCGAAGAGCCTGCTATCATCGCTCGAGGTGGTGTTGGAACGAATGCTGGACACACTGTAGTTTTTGAAGGAAAACAATACGGGTTACGAATGATCCCCAGTGGATTCACTAGTAAGAAATCCAGATTACTAATCGGTGCAGGTGTTCTTGCTGATCCCGAGATTTTTCTAAAAGAAATTAAAGAAACTGGATGTTCAGATCGTATTGGTTTGGATTTTCATACAGGAATCATCGAGTCTAAGCACAAAGAAGCTGATAAAAAAGATAAACACTTGAGTGAGAAACTTGGTACTACTGGAACTGGTTGTGGACCAGCAAATGAGGATCGCGCTCGCAGAGTTTTAAAACTTGCGAAAGATGTTCATGAGCTCCAACCTTACTTAACCGATGTTTCAAAGGAAATCAATGAAGCCATTGATAGTGGGAAAAATGTTGTTATAGAAGGCACTCAAGGAACAATGTTATCATTGTTTCATGGAACGTATCCTTTTGTTACAAGTAAAGATGTTTCTGCTTCACAATTTTGTTCTGATGTTGGTATTGGACCTACAAAAGTCGATGAAGTTATTATTGTCTTTAAAGCATTCATGACTCGTGTTGGCGAAGGACCTATGCCTAGTACATTATCAGATAAAGAAATGCAATTACGTGGTTGGACAGAACATGGAACTGTGACAGGTAGAGAACGACGATCAGCACCTATTGATTTCGACGTAGCTCGCAAAGCAATTAGGCTTAATGGTGCAACTCAGATTGCTTTGACAAAGCTAGATATTATTTTTCCAGAAATTGCAGATGCTAATACCGCCGATAGTCTCCCACCAAAAGCTCTAGAATTTATTGCTAATGTTGAAAAAGAAACAGGTATTCCCGTCACATTCGTCGGGACTGGTCCAGAGGCTGAAGCTTTAATCGATTTAAGAAAAGAGAAATTATAATTCTTCCTTCTCTTTCTTCTTTCTTTTTCTTTCTTTTTTACTTTCTAATTTTGTTTCATCAAACGATCTTCTTGGACCTCTTCTGGAGAGGGTAAAAATTACAGAGATGGCTATTACTATTCCTCCACCAATTATTATTGCTGGAAATTTACTGCGCCAAAAATCTTCTTTAATTCGAGCGTGGTCTTTGAAAAAGAAGAAATCCGTATTAGTAAACATAGTGCCACTTGTTGTATTTGCTGAAAAGAAGATTTGTACAAAATTATCCCATTTATTTATTGGTCCTATTGTTAGATTATATTTCTGATTTGAACCCAGATAAGGAGTTAGGAGATAAGGTTCTTCCTCATTATCTTGCTGGTCAAAAGTTGCTTCTACTGTGGTATTCTTAACATCGCCTAAGATGTTAATGCATAAATCTGCGTATTGTTCAGTAGTATTTAGCACCCTAACATTATAGGTTAAATCGACGAATAGTAAGCCTTGAACTGAAACAACATTAATTCTATAATATAATCTTGCTAATTCCGTAACAGTTCCTCGAGTAGCATTCATTATGAGATAATATTCACCAGTTTTGTTAAAGGGTCCGACCAAACCTTGAAAGAGTGCACTAGTTGCACTAATAGATTCGAGATCTGCAAACTCCGTTGTTGTCCAATTCACTTGATTCTGAGAGTAATGAACATAGACTCGAGTAGAGACATTTGCCTGTGGGCCAAGTAAGAGGAATGAAAGATCCAAAACCGAATAATTAACATAAATTGGTTTGTAGGAATGTGAGTATTCAAACAGCAAAAGTAGATGTTCAGAGGAGCTCTCAGGATAATTAGGTATTTTTTGGTTCTGAGCAACAGCATTAGACATTGGGATAAAGACTAAACTAAGGATACTAATGATTACAGAGAAAAACACTATCCTTGATTTTAGCTTATTACTCATAGAGGAACCTCTAACAAATAATCAGTTAAAACTTTTAGAATATATTCATTTCTAAACGTTCTAGATTATATTATTCCGGCAGATAGCTTAAATATGAATACATGTTACTATTCAAGATTTATCTTATTATTCCTTTGTTTTACCGGGTATTTCTTTGTCTAGTTCACGTATCCGAAAGATTACGATGAAGCTCAGAGGCAATTGAGGGAAAAATATCAATAAGCAAATGAACAGAAAGTAGAATGAGGATAAAACTTTGATTGAAAAAGCTAGCGTCATTCTGCATTGGAATACTGATTATGCGGAATTCCCAAGAAGCGAATTTCCAAAAGTTGTTGAATTATCATATGAACCCATGATAACAGCTATTGAAGATGGTTTCATTGGTACTATTTGTTTCAACATAACAGGGCATACCTTTGAGTATTTGAACGCAAATAACCCTGAACTTATAGACCGGATAAAAAGACTTGTGAAAGCCAATGTTATCGAAATGCTTGCATCGGGATATAGTCATCCTATCTTACCACTTCTTCCTCGAGAAAGAGTTGCCATTCAACTAAAGGATCATATCACTCAGCTCAAGAAAATGTTTGGGAAGAAACCTAAAGGAATTTGGCCACCTGAACTTGCTGTTAGTCCTTCTGTACTCTCTCAAATCAAAAATGAAGGGATTGAATGGTCTGCTGTAGACTATGAGCATTATCAATTGTCTCAATTCTTTGGTAATGATGCGAATCCCTTCGAAATTCGAGATCAAACGTTGACTGAGTTTTTCGTTGGTACGTATTGGGCTAAGGGATTAAATAAACTGAGAAAATATCTGAAAGCAAAGAAATTATTTGAAAAAGCAAATCTTGAGCATGCAGATCCACTTAGAAGAGTGACCATAACTAATGACGAGTCAATCAAAGCATATCTCAGCTCTGTTAGCTGGACAAACACCACTCAGTTCGCTGTAGGAGGATACATTCCAATTTATGATGTGGAGAAACACTTGAAACTAATGGATAAAGTGGACACAAAGATTTTACCACTGTATGCCGGTGATGTTGAATTCTTCGGATATCGTGAATTAGGAGCAACTCCAGCAAGTCCTAAATCCTTAATAGATTTCCTTAACGATTTGACAAAACAGGGAGTCAGGATTACTTCACCTACACAAATTCCAGATGATGATTGGCCAAAAGAACCAACATACCTCAGTACCGGTTCCTGGGCACCAGACAAATCACTAAGAATATGGACCGATAGTGAAGATAATGCTGAATTCCTTCGAAGAGCAGATGAGATTTATTCAATTCTGCGAGCTCGTAATTGGAACAAAAAACTCATGAAGAAATTAGAACCTTACTTGAGAATTATGGAGAACAGTGATCCACGAGGGTGGGCACCAATACCGGAAAGAAAGAATGAAGCCTACACGGCAATGGCAATAATATTTGATATACTAGATAAATCATGAAAAATAGTAGAATGAGTTAAAGGAGGAGGGATACTCCTTCAACTCATAAAATTTTAGACACTAGCTGTCATGCTTCCAGTGGATGTCATTAATGTAAAGCTATACTGACAGCCTTTTAGGGAAAATTCTGGAGATGTATAATGGCTTCCTCCGCCTGGAAGGTTTATGCTACCTGTACTTGTATCAGCATCTATTTCTATACCAATACCAGTATTTACTTCACAATCAATGGTAATGCTACCAGTGGATGTTTCAAGATCATATGTAGAAGAACAATTATTTACTGGTAAGATAGTTTGCTCGAAAACAAATGTTAGAGAGCCAGTTGAAGTATAGAGATTCCAATCTAAATCACCAAGTTGTATGATGTTTGTATATTCTAAGAGAACGGAACCAGTTGATGTTGAAAGGTTAACAACTGTACAATTAATTGTCATTGTTTCACCAAGATATGCTTTCACACTACCTGTAGAAGTATCCATTACTAAATCAATTAAACTAGCAACAATTGAGTATCTGAAATCAAATAAGAGACTGCCTGTACTACTTTCAATGTATACATCACCAATGGTTGTGTTTTCTACTGCACCACCTATGAAATTCACAGAACCTGTTGAGGATGAGAAATATGCTTCCTTAATCAACAAATTATCGTATCCATCTAGTGAACATGTTATACTTCCTGTTGATGTCTCTATGTTGAAATCAACTACAGCTATTGGATTAATCCAAATATCAATTTCATAAGAAAGGGATTTCATGCTGAGAAAACTTGCGAAGACTTGTTCATCAATAAATGAAATGATTACTGTATCACCAACAACTTCATGCTCGAAGTTTATGGCATCCTCCATTGTAGCTCGTAAACCA
>JAHLVZ010000185.1 GCA_019058165.1 Candidatus Heimdallarchaeota archaeon | reverse complement strand
TAACTAGGGTTCGTTGTACTAAATGCAATAAAAAACAAGTATTTACTGAACCTCCTAAAGATATACCTCCAAAATGTCAGTGTGGGAGTATGTATCGTCCTGATGTTGTTTTGTTTAATGAACAATTACCTTCGGATTTAATTGCCAAATCATTTGACATCGCAAAAAAAGTTGACTTAGCTATTGTTGTAGGAACAAGTGCTGAGGTAGTTCCTGCTGCTTCGTTGCCCTTTGTTTCAAAAGAAAATGGTGTGAAGGTTTTGGTCTTTAATAAAGAAAAAACTGAGCATACCCGAATCGCTGATGTTTTCATACAAGGTAAGTGTGAAGAAACTCTCCCAGCGTTCGTTGAAAGACTATCAAAGAATTAAAAAAATTGATAAATTACTCGAAAAAAACAAATTTATTGTCTTTCAATCGGAATATTTACATTTTAGAAGGAAAACAAAGTCTAATTGTAGTTTCGGAGTTAAGACAATGAAAATTCATCTAACAGTAACACTTGTTGGACCCTTTGTTCTAGATGATGAAGGGAATATTATTGACACAAGGAATTTTGAGTTGAAACCGCAAATCGTTTCTGAAAAATTAGCAAAACTCGATATGGGAGAATTACCAAAAGAATTAGAGGACATGTTAAAAGATCACAAGAAAAATCAGATTGTAGTCCATAACTTAAATCTAAATCGAATTTTATCAACTAAGAAATTCAACGTTGTTATTGATTATGATGATCCTGTCATTGATACTTTCCATAAGAATTTTATCGAAAATGTCCAGAATTTGGGTTTGTTTAAAGCAAGAAAAGATTATATTAGATTTTTGCGAGAAGCTATGATTCAGTTAACAAGAGAAAGAGTAAGGCAATCTGCACAAAAAAGAGATGGGCTTATTGTTCATGCTATAGAAACAATCGATGATTTAGATAAAACCATTAATCTATTTTCAAGTCGACTCAGAGAATTTTATGGCATGCATTTCCCAGAATTAGTGGATGCAATAGAGAATCATAACACCTTTGCTAAAGTAGTAAGTATAACAGGAAACAAAACCAATATTGATAAGAAATTACTTGTGGATGAATTTAGTTTACCAGAGAAGAAAGCAGAAAAACTACTTGCTTCTCGCAAAAATTCCATGGGTTCCCCTCTCCTCGAACAAGATATCCTAATAATACAAGATCAAGCTACGGTTATTGTTGAATTATTTAAACGAAGACAAGCTCTAGAAAAATGGATGGAAGAAGCTATGACTGCAATAGCTCCTAACATGTGTGGGGTTGTGAATCCTTTACTTGGTGCAAGACTTATTTCATTAGCTGGAAGTTTAAAACAATTAGCATTTAGTCCCTCTAGTAAAATCCAGATATTAGGGGCAGAAAAAGCATTATATAGAACAATTAAAACAGGAGCACCTCCCCCAAAACACGGTGTTATTTTTCAAGATTCAAGATTGAATCAAGCGAAATGGTGGCAAAGGGGTAAAATTGCTCGAGTGATTTCTGGTCGTTTGTCAATTGCAGTTCGAATGGATTTCTTCAAAGCTGAAGACAATTCAGAACAATTAGATAAAGAAGTAACTGAAAAAATCGCAGAAGTTCTTGAGAAATATCCTGAACCGCCTGAAAGACCGATTAGACGTGAATTCAAGAGATCAAGACCCCCTCAGAGAAGAGGGCCCCAAAAGAGAAAAACGAGATGATAAAAAATGGAAATTAAAAATTACAAATCATTCAAAGGAATCTACAACATCTTCTTTCCAGATGGTAGTAAGAAAATTGCAACAAAAAATCTAAATCCTGGATTTAAGGTGTATGATGAAGATTTAATTCCATTTAAAAACGTAGAATACCGTTTATGGGATCCAACAAGATCAAAATTTGCTGCAGCGATTATTAAAGGATTGAAAGTTGTTCCAATAATTCCTGGAAGCAAAGTGCTTTACCTCGGAGCTGCTTCAGGTACAACACCATCACATGTATCTGATATTATTGGTTTGGAAGGTTTACAATATTGTATTGAGTTTTCACCAAGATCCATACGTGATTTGGTTTTCCTATGCGAAAAAAGAGAAAATATGTTGCCAATTTTAGATGATGCAAGGTATCCAAGAAACTATGATTTCATCTTAGAAAAAGTAGATGTAGTTTATTGTGATATAGCACAACCTGATCAAGCGAAAATTATAGCTGATAATGCAAATGTGTTTCTAAAACCTAATGGCTACATTATGCTTGCAATAAAAGCAAGAAGTATTAGTTCCACAAAGAATCCTTCAGTTGTTTACAAACAACAAATGGCAATTCTAGAAGATGAGGGCTTCGATATTTTGGAAGCAATTGATTTGCATCCTCTAGAAAAAGATCATGCAATGATTCTAGGAAAGAAGAGTTGACATCGAATATTCACAAACCAAAGAAATAATAAACTGAAAGGTAATCAATAAGTATTAACTCCTTGTTTAAAGGATGATTTGCAGTTAAAACAATCGGGGTATAAGATCTTGAAACTACAAAGAAAGTTCTTTAGGAAACTATTCAAAGATAAAACAGCGGTTTCTCATGTTCTTGCTGCAGTGATGATGATTTTTCTATTTATCTCTGCTATAGGAGTAGTTTTTGCTTGGCTATATCCCACATATAATAATTTCCAGACATCTAATACTATAAACAGTGTAACAACATACATGTTAGACATAGATGAAACTATTTTTAATTTATTCAGTGAGGGTACTGGTTCAACAAAGGCAGTAAGAACTGATCCTGGTTTCGGACGATTTGACTATGAAGCAGGCAAAAATATTAGTTTCATTTTTAGTAATACTGCTGGAAGTTATAATGAGTCATACACTTTTACTGATTTAGGGAAATTTTCATATCTTCTTGAAAACCGAAGAGGAGTTCTCGTAGCCGTTGGTGACCACGCATACCTCAAAGGACCAAACTCTCAAACAGTTTTCTTCGTGAATGGTTCTACTGATGGCTTAACCTATCAAGGATTAACAAATCTTACATTAATGAGACCTGATGACAAAGTTATGAAAATGGAATTAGATTATCGTGTAAAGGTTTATTCTTGGTTTGATTCAGTTAGTAATGTCCTCTCAATCTCGATTCAAATTATTCAAATCGATATTAAAACAACATCTTTTGGCTACCACAGTTACCAAACACTAAAAATATTCTATAATCAATCAAGTATAGTCTATTCAGGTAGTACA
Organism: Candidatus Heimdallarchaeota archaeon; assembly: GCA_019058165.1. Lineage (GTDB taxonomy): Archaea > Asgardarchaeota > Heimdallarchaeia > JABLTI01 > JABLTI01 > JABLTI01. The sequence goes on along the minus strand of JAHLVZ010000185.1, from coordinate 1,913 downwards.
AATGTAGATGATGATTTCTTTGTATTTGGGTCAATAGCTCAAGGATTCAATCCTTCAGAGCGAGCATTTACGTTCATTAAACCTTTAGCAGTTGCTAATTACGATGTCAATATAGAGATTGTAAGTTCGCAATTCTTGTTTTACTTGTGAAAAGAGAGCAAATTTCTTATACCTTTTTCATGCTAACTTTTAAATACAAGCTTATGGTGCCACATCAGTATTATTATCAAAGAGCTGGAGATTGAATTTAATGGTAAAAATTCCTGCAAAAATGCGCACTTTCTGCCGAAAATGCAAGAAACATACCATACAAACTGTTCGACAAGAAAAAGGTGGTCGAAGAGGCAGTGGACTTGTAAAAGGCACAAGAAGAGCAAATAGACACAAGAAAGGTTCAGGAAACAAAGGCAGATATTCAAAGAAAGCAGCTTCTCAGCTAAAGATGGCTTCTAAAACTTCACAAAAAGTAGATCTAAGATTAACTTGCGATGAATGCAAGTCAACTTGGGTAAGAACTTATCCAAGAGCAAGATCTGTTGAAATTGTTAAGGTCGAATAATCCTATCCCTTTTATTTGCCCTCATTTTCTCTTTAAAGAATGAAATCATTTTGAGACTTTAAAAATGAAAGTTAGTCATTTTATTAAAGCAATGTATAATGTATACATAAAATAACTAACTGTGTGTTTAAAATGAGTGGTAAGGATTACAAAACAATTACTAAAATAGTTAAAGATTTTGATTTAAAAGATGGAGTACTTATTCAATGCTTCCCGGGACAAGGTCTAGTAGGTCGTATTGCAGGTATGCAACTAATTGAGTATTTCAATGCAAAAAAAGCAGCTAAAATTTATTCTTGTTATTTTCCACATTTAGTGATTTTCAATGGTGAACTTGGAAAATTAGTTCACGCGGAAATTTGGGCAGTTGAGAAAAACAAACCACCTATCATTATACTGACTGGGGAAAGTCAACCTCAAGAAGGACCGGATGGTATGTTTGAGGTAATAAATAATGTTCTAGATCTAGCAGAAAAATGGGGAGTAAAAACCGTAGTTGCTATCGGTGGATTTAGACCTGCTGATTTGGAAAAAACACCAGAAGTTACCGGATTTGCTTACACAGAGAAAGATGCAACCACTCTCAAAGATCATGGAATCAAATTATTTACAGAGGGACGGGTAAGTGGGGCAGTAGGAGTTCTAACAGCTCTTGCGTCAGAAAGAGGATTGATATCTTATGGTTTAATGGGAAAGGTTAGACCACAAGAAGGTCCTGCTATGGTTTTTGGTGTAGATCCTGTTGCATCAAAAAATGTTCTAAAATCACTCTCAGAATTACTTGGATTTGAAATGGATCTTACAAAAATGGATCAAATGATTAATGAGATTCAACAAACAGAAGCAAATGCTATGAGAGTTATTGATGATCTAAACAAATCACGAACAGATAAAACTGATAGAAAAACCTACTATATATAAAAAAAAGGAAATTTGAGAAGTATATTCTCTAAATTTCTTCATTTATTTTTTCAAAGGATTATTTTTCGATTTCAGCTAGGATATTGTCAACAACAGCTTCAAATATTTTCTGCGTATCATTTTTTGAAGAGACAATGGGTTTTCCAGAATCAGCGAGTGACACTACTTTTGGATCTAAAGGAATAGCTCCTAAGAAGGGAATGTCCAATTCTTTAGCGGCATTTTTTCCACCATCTTTACTGAAAATGTTGATTACCTCATCGCAATGAGGACATTTGAAACCACTCATATTCTCAACAATTCCTAATACTTTCATACCAACTTTCTTGACAAAGCTGATAGATTTCTTCACATCTAGTAAAGCAACTTCTTGTGGAGTTGTAACGATAATCACACCGTCAGCTCTAGGAATCATTTGAGCTACACTTAAAGG
>JAHLVZ010000184.1 GCA_019058165.1 Candidatus Heimdallarchaeota archaeon | reverse complement strand
ACCAATGGGAGTGAAAACTTCTACATTTTCCACATCAGCCGGTTTTAATCCCCACCTCTCAAGTAGAAGATTTTCATTTGTGTCAGAATTTTGATTTTTCAGAGCCCAGAAAATACCTATTGGGTCCACTAAAATAATCCCAACATCTAGTTTAGCTTTAGATAATTCTTCAGCGATTACTCCTAATGTATAGCTTTTCCCGGATCCACGATGTCCAGAGATGAACAAAACATGCGGATAGGCAGCATCAACAAGTACTTTCTTACCATAATGATTGTGCTTACCAACTTCGGAGACTCTTCCAAGATAGAGAGTTCCTTGACAACCGATTTTACGAATAACAGAACCTGAACGACCAAGTATTATTGCATCATCAGTCGGTGCATCTCTTACCTCTAAAGGAAGATTAACTTCTGGGGAAAAATCTAAAGTAGTTTTAACTTCATCTAAATTCCTTTGGATGTTTTCAAGAACATTCTCATTTCTCATGAATCCAAGAACAAAAAGAACGTCCACAGGTTGGTCACACTGATAAATTTCTTCAGCAAGTTGCTTTCGAGCGTCAAAATTACGAGGACCAAAATCTGGGTCATACATAGATTTAATCCAAATTACCTTGTCTAAGTATGCTGCTGGTTTATCACTGCCAGACATCTCCTTAGCAAGTTCAATAATATTATTGGGTAACTCAAACTCTCTGTTAGACATTATATACGCAGTAGCATGCGGCCATAATTTTTCCTCTTTTGGAAGGGATTCAAGTAAAGAGTAGATTTTCTCTTTTAATTCACCCTTTTCAATCGAAATACTATACGCGAGTAGTAAAGCACAGATTCTATCATCCGGATCTGGCCAACTCTCTTGTAATTCAATCATCCGATCAATCTGCGGTTCATCGATAACAAGAGTTCCTTCACGGTGTAAAAAGTACAATAACTTTATTTCTTCTTCTTCTGGCACATAACTTTCCTTAGTTAAAATATCCCTCAAAATTTCATTTCCAAGTCGTCTAGCATTTGTTGCGTATTGTTTTGTATCGGTAATTTCATACGCAAGCATATTTGCTCTAGCCAAAAGTGCTCGTTCATGAGCTTCTAATAAAGAGCTGTTTAAATCAGCAAGACGTTCAAGCACAGTGGGAAGATAATGACATGGAGAGCGACCAAATTCATACTTCATTTTTTTTCACCAATTATATATTCTTAATATACTATTCTTTCAATATTTTCCTAGTCAATCAAGGATAAGAAGATTTGTAAATACACTTTTTTTGTATTTATGTATAGAAATATGTAATTCTCTCTAATAAATGTTTGAAATCATCTTTATTTTAATTATCGATTTTCTTAGCCTGGATATCAGTTCCCATTGAACATTTTATAAATTAACAAAATAACCTTAATAGGGATTTAGTTGATTATTCACAAAGAAGTACTAAAGAATCCTTGAGGAACTAAAATGAAGAGTTTAATTATCGATGCTCAGATTGCCGGAGCATCAGGTGACATGTTTTTGAGTGCATTACTGGCTTTATTCGGAGCAGATGAGAAAAAAACTGTTGCGGATAAAAAAAGGCAACAATTAATGGATGATATTGCTTCGAAAATAGTACAAGCTGCAGATCTACAAGATGAAGCTAAAATCAGTGTGAAATTACAGCATAAAAATCTGCACGCTATTGCAGGAATTAATCTTAAAATTAAGTTATCGGAACCTCATCGTCATTTGAAAATTCCTCAGGCTTTTAGTATCCTTGATAAATTTTTCAAACTTCATCAGATGTCTGAGAAAGCACAGATATTCAGCAAGAAAGCGTTCGAAATTTTGTTTGAAGCAGAAGCAAAAGCACACGGGGAAGCCTTAGACGATGTTCATCTTCATGAAGCCGGTTCTTTGGATACTTTCATAGATGTTTTAGGAGCAGCAATTTTACTGGATCAATTAGGGATATTTGATGCCTACATCTATCTTCTCCCAGTTGCCTTAGGATCTGGCACTGTTACTTTTTCGCATGGAACTCTTCCTGTTCCAGCTCCTGCTGTTGTTGAAATTGTAAAGAAATATCAGATTCCTGTTTATAGTGGCTCTATTAAGAGTGAATTACTAACACCAACCGGAGCAATTCTTATTGCTTCCTTGATGAGCACCTGCAAAAACTCAATTGTAACAACCTACCCATTTATTACCATAGAGCATTCCGTAGCGGGTTTTGGAACAAAAGAGTTTGAAAAATCACCAAATGCTTTACGCTTAATTCTTGGAGGTGTTCTTGAGTCAGAATATCCTCAAGAAGATATCTCAATTATTGAAACAAATGTAGATGATTGTTCAGGTGAGACTATCGGATTCTTGAATCAAAAACTTTTAGAGATGGGTGCAAAAGATGTCTTTTTAACTCCAATCTATATGAAGAAAGGAAGGCCGGGAACAAAGATTTCTGTATTATGCTTACCTGAAGAAGTTGGAATTTTTGCTGCAGAAATTATGAATCAAACTAGTACAATCGGAGTAAGAATCACAAACAGTAAGAAGATTATGCTGAAAAGAGAAATAAAGAAATTTCAAATAAAAATTAAAGATGAAAATTTCACCGTCCATGCGAAAATTTCCTATAATGAGAAAAATGAAATAGCTCATTTCAAACCTGAATTTGATGATGTGAAAGCTATCACTGAACAAACAGGACTTACTATTAATGATGTCGTTTCATTAGTAAGAGAAGAAATTAAGAAAAAACTTTGATCTCACTCAATATTTATGAGTTTTCTTCAGGCACTAATTCCATCATACAATATTTATCTCTCTTACCTGCATGATAGAGCTCTTTTATCATTACTTGTCTTCCGAAAATTTCGTTAAGTATACCCACCCACATATTTCGAATAAAGGTACATCTATTTACAAATTTCTTTTCTGCACAGAAGAATCGACAATCATAATAGATTAGATAACTGCTCGCATGCTTATCTCTTAATGTAGATTGTAATTTACTTATTAATGGGTCAGTGATTTTAGTAGAGAGTATTTTTACTAAAAATTCTCCTATGATCTCAGACATGTTAACAATTTCTTCTTCCTTTTCATTTTCAGTAAGTTTCATAATAATAAATGAGAGATTTGTCATTGTTGGATTTTTTAAAGCCTTGTTCACAGGATCATTTGCATCTGCTGAGAAATTGGCAACAAAGGATTCTGTAACGACTTTCCAAAATGTCTCAAAGAGCATAAAATCGGGAATATCTTTTGTAAATATGGGGTTGAAAATTTTATCAATAGTTAAAGATACATGGATTGACTTATCTGCAACTTCAACGGGAACAAGGCTTGGTTTTTCTTCTTCTTTTTGTTCAACCATAATCATTCTTCTGGAAAATTCTACCTCATAATGGCTGCTTGATTTCAAAGAAAGTTTTGCTTTAGCTTTAACCGGACTTTTCAATAAGAAATGTCCAATTCCCTCGAAAAGTGCTTGTAAAACAAGTAATGTTCCTTTTGAATCTGCGATTTCTTTCACAAAGAATCTATTTTGTCCTAGCGTTGTTTTTCCATGCCCTTCATCCTCATTAAAATTAATAACTGTACTTTTCCACCCCAGTGTTTCAAGTAAATCAGAAACAATTTCCTTTTCATCTCTGGTATCATCATCTCTTAAGGTTCTTTCTTTGATAAATTTACCAACAATAGAAACAAATTTCTCACATTTAGAATTATCATCAACAATAAGATCCGCTGATTGTACTAATGAGTAAAATAAGGAGCGAATCATTCTTTGTTCCTTAATGATGTCAAGAGCCATCTCTTCTTTCCCACTGCGATATTTTGATTTTTCAATGAATATTTATTACTCTCAATTCTTCGTATAATTGTTCTTCTTTTACTCGTTAAAAAGCACTTTGATACCGACAAATTTCCTTTCGTAATTTATGACCATTTTGGAAACTTTAAATAATACAAATAAATAATTAAAAATTGTTTTAATATAGGTATCTTCTATTTCCACCTATACCCTATTAATTCCATTTGTAAAATAATTGATAAATTCGATACATTTTAAAGGTGAACAAAAAGCAATCATAAATACTCGGTGGTAAACTTGGACGCACAGATAATCATCTCTCGAGAAGATAACACAGATTTCTTATCACTAGGTTTCATTCAAACGGATACATCACTAGTCAGTGCTCTAGGTGGTGCTCTAGCGAATTTTGCACAAGAAATAGGTTTAGCAGGAGATAAAACCGACGAGAAAACAAAATCAAAGAAGGGCGCTACAAATTTCTCCCGATTTCAAAATGGAATTCTTGCATCAAAAATTGTACCTGTGCGTAATCATAATCCCATTATACTTATAGCTATACGCGGTTACGATGGAGAGGATCGCAAACTTGATTTTATTGTAGACTATGCATCCGAATTAGCTACAAGTATAGTCACTAAATTTGATGATATATATTCCAGTATTGGATTAATACCACAAATTGAGGATTCTGTAGACAGTATAGCTGCGGTAGCTAACTTAATGAATCGAAAATCAGGTGATAAAGTTCGGTTTTTTACGAAATCGCTTAAACAAAAGGTTACTACATTATTAGAAGATTTATGGTCAGATCAAGCAACATTTACAAATTGGACCAGGGATTATTCTTCAAAAAAGATATCTGCTATGTCCCAAGCTGAAATACTCAAGGAACTTGCGGGGTACTTTTACGTTAAATGCATTGAGTGCGATGCTTTGCTTCCATTAATGTTTGGCTCTACAAAGAATCCATTGGGCGAATTAACAAAACTAATTGATCACTTTCTTGATAGTAAATCTGCAATCGCTCGAAAAGAGATTGAAAGTGAAATTACAAAAGCATATACTCAATTGAAGGATTCATCTAAGGCTCTTTCTAAAAGAGGAACTATTGAACTCCCAGAAGTTGAGTTAATAAACGAGAGTTCACTTTTTGAGAAAATACTTGTAACCAAAAATGCTAATCTAGTGACTACAATAGCCGAACTTCTGAGTTCTACAAATCAAGAATTGTATAGGAAATTATTCAGAAAATATCCCTTAAAATTTGTCTCGATGTCAAAAGAAAGTGTATTTGACAAATCCAATTTGGATGGCATAGTTAAAAGTATCCTACCAAGTAT
>JAHLVZ010000183.1 GCA_019058165.1 Candidatus Heimdallarchaeota archaeon | reverse complement strand
TAATGATATTATTATGTGCATGGTTTAGATGAATTCCTTGCATGAAATTCGCAAACTCATTGTCAGTTATAGTGCATCCATACGTTCCAGTTATTCCAGCTCCTGCTCCATCATCTGATTTTGATATACATGTATTGTTGATGATTTTTGCTGTACTTGCTGCAGTTGCACTCAATAGAATGGCAATATAATCCGTTAAAATCGTACAATTTTTTATTTCAAAATAAGCATTTGTATTATGTATTTCTATTCCATTAGTTACTCCAGATGCATTGATGAATAGATTAGTTATAATATATGGTTCAAGATTAGTTCCTTCTCCTGTAAAATTTAAAGTTTCAAAATCATTATTTGATACTATAAGTATAGGTGCATGCTCAACAAGATCCAAAAATGAATTTGGGAGGTTTAGTTGATTCTTTTCAAAATTAGACTTACTGATACTGGTTTTAAAATCATGTTGTAGACTTAATCCTACGAGTATAATTATAATTATTATTGGGAGAACTCTTTCTTTTTTCACACCAATTCACCCTTATATTATCATAAAACGATATATAGTTAAAATTCTACTTGTTGCTCTTGGTTTTTTCCAACAAAATGGTTTTATTAGTTATCTTCATTATAATGGTCTCGAGTAAAATGACTTCAGAGGAATTTTTTAAGGAATTCAGGCTTCATTTGAAAGATGGTCTCATTGGTGGCGATACCCATCTCAATACTAAGGAAGCTATTGAAAAACTTGAGTTTAGTATTGTCAATCAGCGTATCGCTCCTAGTGTTTCTACTATTTGGGAGATTTTCTATCATATGATTTTTTGGCAGAAACTTCTCATAATGTTGTTACTAGATGATGACACATCATTTAAGGAGAATATCGAGTTGAAATCATTTCCAGAAAATGATTGCGATGAGAAAACATTCAATACTCATAAAAAGCAATTTCTTGCTGGTTTGGAAACTATTGCGAAATTAGTTGAGACACTTGATTTCTCTCATCTTACACCTTCATGGAAAAATGTTCAAAAGTATAAAATAATGCAGATTCTTCTCCAACATAATTCTTACCACTTGGGACAATTGATTCTTATTAAGAAGTCTCTGCCCTGTGAATGATTTTTCACAAAAATACTAAAATAATACAAAACAAATACTAAAATACTAATTAAATAAATCACTTGTAACATTCGGGATGGGTAGTCAATGTCCAAAAGGGTGGGCATACCACGAGCATTAATTTATTACAAATTTGCCACAATGTGGGAAACGTTTTTCACGCAACTAGGAGCTACAGTTGTAGTCTCATCAGAAACAACAAAGAATACAAGAGAAGTAGCTATTGAAATTGCTCCAGATGAAGATTGTTACTCAACTAAAATCCTTCATGGACATATTATGGAGTTAAAAGACAAAGTCGATTATCTTTTCGTACCTAGATTTGGGAGTAAACATAAAACTGACATGGGTTGCCCCAAATTTATTGGTTTAGCTGATGTCCTACGTTCTCTGTATCCGGATTTACCTACATTAATTGCACCTCACTACAATGTGGCAAAGTATGGTCATACGAAATTTGATTTTTTCAAAGAAGTCCTCAAAGTAGGTTTTATTTTTACAAAGAATCCCTTCCGAATTATTAAAGCCATGAGAAGAGCATTGAAAGCTGATAAAGAATACAAGAAGAAATTGATTATTGATATCGATACACTTCATTTATGGGAACAATCAGTTGTTTTTCTTAATGATCCTCCTGATAAGATAAAAGATGAAAAAACACTAAAAATTGCACTCGTTGGTCACACCTATGTTATTAATGATAGTTTTTGTTCTCTAGACATTCGTAAGAAATTACAAACATATGGTGCGGACATCATTACTTCTGAACAGATGCCAAGAGAACTAATAGATGAGCAATTAGACAACAAATTAGAAAATCGATTATATTTTGAATTTGAACGGGAGATTTTGGGAACAATTATGTATTTCCTTGAACAAGGAACTGTTGATGGAATAATTCATTTAATGATTTTTAGTTGTGGCCCCGATTCATTAGCAGGGGAATTAGCAAATAGGTTTGCAATACAAAAAGGAGACGTTCCTTTACTACAGTTAGTCTTAGACGATTTAACTGCAGAAGCGGGAATGAAAACTCGTATAGAAGCATTTGTCGATATGTTACGATGGAGGAAAGAAGAACATGCCATTCACATTCCCACACTTCGGGTCTCTTAAGTATGTCTTTGTCTCATTATTTCACGGGTTAGGAAGATATGACTTAGTAATTCCGAATAAACCGACTAAGAAAACATTTCAACTTGGATCTAGATATTCACCAGAATTTGTCTGCACTCCTTTCAAACTTACTTTGGGAACTTTTATTGAAAGTTTAGAACGTGGAGCTGATGAATTAGGAATGGGCGGTGGGCATGGTTATTGTCGCTTTCGTTTTTATTGGCAAGTTCAAAAAATCATTCTAGAGGATTTGGGTTATGATTGTAAATGGGTGAGAATAGATTATGAAAGTACGAGAGATATTGTTCAGGTTCTGAAGAATATGAGTACGGGCCTTAATACCTTGCAAACAATTAGAGTTCTACAAAAAACTTGGATTAAGAATCGTTTAACGGATTTAACTGACCAATTATTGTTTAAATATCGAGCAACTGAAACCGAAAAGGGAAGTTCAGAAAGGATTGCTAACGAAGCATTCGAACTAATTGTCTCAACAAAAAAAATGAGCAAGATTAGAAAATTAACGAAAATTATTACAAAAATGTTTGCTGAAAATGTGGAAGTGGATAAAAAGGCAAATCCTTTGAAAGTCGCTGTGAATGGTGAAATCTATGTTGTTTTGGAACCTGCATTGAACTTGGATATCTATAAACGACTCAATGAGTTGGGAGTGATTACAAAGACTCCTGTAACTTTGAGAAGATTTATTGATTTTGGTCAGAGATTAAATCCATTCAAAAAGATGGATTTCCAAAAGGCAAATGCCTATGGTGTTAAATTTGTTCCATTTAGAGTTGGTGGTGAAACACAAGAGAATCTTGGAGATGCTTTTCTCTATAAGAAGAAAGGCTGGGACGGATTAATACATCTCTATCCTTTCACTTGCATGCCCGAAATCATATCAAGAAGTATTTTCCCTCAGGTAAGTCGTGAAAGTGACATGCCAGTTTTATCTCTAGTAGTAGATGAACATACAGGGGAAGCGGGTTTTCAAACAAGATTAGAAGCATTTGTAGATTTACTAGAAAGTAAAAGAGAAAAAAGGTTGAAAAAAAGGAAAACGAAAATTGCTCAACACTAGATTTATTTTAATTTACTTTTTTTTCTCTAAATTTTCGAGAGCATCTAGATGTTCTTGGTTATCAGGATCCAAATCAACTGCTTTCTGATAACACTCTAGAGCTTTCTCTTTATCTCCAACTTTCTCGTAATACTCACCAAAACTGTGCCATGAATGAGGGAAATCTGGATTTATCTTTACTGATTTATTTAGACACTTCAAAGATTTCTCAAGCTCGCCCATTGAAAGATAGATGTAACCCAGATTATTAAGTATGACATGATTTTCCGGATCTAGTTTCAAAATCTCTAACATACATTTCTCAGATTTCTTGAATTCTTTTCTTTCGAAATGTAGTTCTGCGAGTCTATTCCAAATTTCAAATGCTCTTGGATTCTTATCCAAAACTTTGTAATAATACTCAATGGCTTCGTCTATCTTCTCGAGATCTTCTAGAGTTTCAGCAACGGTAAAATATAACATAATATCTTCGGGTTCCAAAGAAACTGCTTTTTGGAAATGTTCAAGTGCTTTGTCGAATTCTTGTAATGTTTTGTGTAAAACTCCGAGGTTAAACCAGACATCAGCTGATTCAGGATTAATTTCAGCTGCATTTCTAAATAATTTCTCAGCTTTCTCAATATCATGTTGTTGAAAATAAGCACTCCCCAAAATTATGTACGCTCTGAAGTCTTTTGGGTTTATTACAAATGCTTTCTCACAATATTCAATAGCTTTTTCAAAATCTTTCAATAGAACATAGATGTTTGCTATTCCTCTTACTACTATTTCATTCGTTGGTTCTAAATCAAATGCTTTCATTAAATAATCGAGTGCTTTATCGTATTCATATAAATCGTAGTGAAAATTAGCAGAACCAATTATTATGTCCATATTTGTAGGATCTAATGCAAGTGCTTGCTGCAAACATTCCTGAGCTTTTTCAAAATCCTGTAATTCGTAGTGCTTTAACGCTTGTTTGTATAAATCGTCAATTTTAGATTGTTTGGTGTTATTTTTTGTCAAATTGGTCACTTCTCTGAGGTTATTTGCTGAAATTCTTATTTCTTCGTCCATGAATCTCGAAGTGTAATTATCCTATTTATCACTAAACTATCTTTCTTGGAATCAATGGGATCAATATTGAAGTAACCCAATCGCTCGAATTGATATCGCGAACCAATTTCTGCTTTCTGGATAAATGGTTCAACAAAACCTGTTACAATCTCTAGAGAGTTAGGATTGATGTAATCTGCGAAGTCTTTTCCTTCTTCAACATCCATTGGATTTTCTTTAATACAAAGTCGGTCATATAATCGTATTTCTGCTTTTACAAAATGATCCGCAGAAATCCAATGAATGGTTCCAAGCGATTTCGATGCTTCACTTTCTGGTTGAGAACTACAATGAATTTCTTTAATTTGGCCTGTTTTCTTATCTTTAATCACTTTGTCACATTTGATGATATTAGCGTATCTTAATCGTACTTTTTTATCAGGAGCTAACCTCTTGTAATCGTCGGGTGGGTCTTCCATGAAGTCATCTTGTTCTATGTAAAGAGTTTTAGTGAATTTCACTTTCCTAGTTCCCATCTTCTTGTCTCGAGGGTGGTTTTGAATAGCTATTTCTTCTACCTTATCCTCCGAATAATTCGTAATAATAACCTTCAGCGGTCTAAGTACACTCATAACTCTAGGGCATCTATCGTCTAAGTCATCTCTAACAAATTTATCAAAGACTGATCTATCCACAATTCTCTTTCGTTTAGTAACACCGATCTGCTTACAGAATTTTCGAAGAGCATCAGAAGTTATACCACCACGTCTCATACCAGAAATTGTGAGTAAT
>JAHLVZ010000182.1 GCA_019058165.1 Candidatus Heimdallarchaeota archaeon | reverse complement strand
GCTCAGGACTCACACATCCTCTTAAATGGCTAATAGTTCAGTGCAGGAAAAACACACTAAAGTGATAAGGATCTATTGGAGAGCATTCAAGTTAAAAGAAGATTAATATTACTAATTTTTTATATTTAGTTAGATTATAGGAAAGTGGGCAAAATTTCAGAAAATTTAGAATTCGTTGATTATATTTATGACCCAGTATGGAAGAACATACCAATAACACAACTAGAGAAGGACATTATTGAATCCGATATTTTTAGAAGATTAAAAAATATCAAGCAAATGAGTTTAGCAGCTATTAGTTTCTCAGGGGCGAACCATACACGTTCTGAGCATTCAATAGGTACAATGCATGTTGCATATCTTATTGCAAGTAAAATTGAGAAACTGAAAGAACATGCTGAATCAATTTTGAAGGAAAAACACAGTATAAGTAATGGCTACAACAAAACTTTACAATTCATCAGAATTGCTGCTTTATTACATGACTTAGGTCATCCACCCTTTTCTCATGCTATTGAATGGGTTTTCGAAAGAGATCCTGAATTATATCCAGGCAAGAATTATTCCCACGATGACTATACACAGAAACTAATAAGAAAAAACAAAGAATTGAAACAATTACTCAAAGATGAAGATATTATCTCTCCAACGAATATTGCTAATTTCTTATCAAATAAGTTAGATAAAATACCAAAACCGATTGCTATTCTCTATCCATTACTTAATGGCGATTTAGATTTTGATAAAGTGGATTACATTATCCGAGATAATTATCATTGTGGATTACCAGCCAATATTGACATTCACTCCATTATGGATTCATTTAAAATAAGACTACAAAAAAGTACTAAAGATGAATTGATCTCAAATATTGAAATTATGTTCAATCCAGACAAATTATTTGTTGTTGAGAATCTTTTGCTCTCAAGAAAGCAGCTAATTTCGATAATTCAACAAGAAACAAAAAACCGTATTGCGAATCAAATGTTAATGTGTAGTACACAGAATTTTCTTAGAAAGAAAAAGGAAGTATTAGATGAAACTAGATATAGGCAACTTATTCAAAAATTGCATGAAAATTGGACTGATTATGATTTAGTATCGAATATTACAAAAGATTCTACTAATGATATTCAAGCTGATTATCTAAATAGAGCATTAAAAGGTAAACTCTTGGAAGAAATCGTAAAGATAGAAATGTTTGATTTAGCACCAAAAGAACGACTGGAATTCTATTTATTTACGAAATATAAAGATCGGAAGATGATTTTTGAAAAGAAAATAAACGAGAAATTAAACACTAATTTTCTTATTGATTTTGTTTATACCAAACCCCCACCTCTTACAATTAGGTTAGTGTACGATTATGAGGAAAGAGTAGCGAGTGTTGAATATAAGTCTGAACCTGTGACATTCGCTTTACATAGTAAATCAAATATTGTAAATGGTATACTAAAAGACTCATATGCTAGCTCATTCATAGCTGTCTATGGTGATGAGAAAGGAACCAATTTACAAGAAATAATTAAAAGTTTAAGATTTGAATTGAGAGTACAAAATCTGGAAATTAGAAAAGAACTCCTTAAGAAGAAAGAAATTATTGGAGAGGATTTAGTACTTTTAGTTCTAGCTGCAATAAGAAAGCTTACAAAAGAGAAATTTAAAATAAGTAGGTTGTGGGCAACTGGTGTTAAGCGCTTACAAGATTATATGTTTGAATTTAAAAATCAAATTTCTTTTAATTGCCCAGATTTTGATTTTCTAAAAAGTGATTATTCATCACGATTTGACTCATTAATGACTAAACTTGTTACTCTGGGATTAGTGGATCAACGTAAAAAACATGTTTCAATAAGAACTAAGAAAAAAGGAGAATTTACTTTTAGATATCTAGATAGAAATGATTACTGCTTGAATTCAAATGGAGAGCATTTCGTAGATAATTTGCCTAATGATTTATTGAAAATAAGAGACATGTTATACAAAAAGATGGCAGTTAATTTTGATATTTATCATGAATATTTGACGAGAGACTATGGACTAACAGACACTGTTAGACAGAAAGAAATGAGACCAAATTTGGAAGAAAATGGATTACCAATAATAGATATTTAATCTCTAAGAAATCTTGCTCTTTTTTACAGCAAGAGAAAAATAATGCTCAGGACTCACACTTCTGCTTGAAGCTCTAGAAGACTAGTTCGGATGTACCAAATTAATATGATAAGCCCAAGAAACTCTGAAAAAAAACTATGTCAAGTTTCCAATTCCTTTCTTATTGATTCATAGAGCAACGCAATCATTCGAAAATTAGTTTTATTAATTGCAGATAACATTTTGTACATAATGAAAATAGTATTATTTAAAAATAAATTAGGACAGTTATATTTATCATTTAGTAAACTATTATCTAAAAGACAAAATGGTTGAGTTGATTAAATGTCAATACAAATAAATGAAAGATCTTATTTTCTATGGATGTTTTTGAGCATCATAACTTTTGGTATTTGCGGCATAATTTATGTCTATTATACTATGGATGATTTGAATAAGCTATATGCAAGATATGGGAAAGGCGAAGCAGTTAGTGTAGCTCTAGTATTTATTTTAATGATATTAGGTTTTGGTACTCTTGTATATATGTTTTTGATATATGATAAACTCCATGAACATATTAAATCTCAACGTGGATCATATAATGTTCCTGGTGGATTAGGTATTATTCTCTGGAATTTATGCCTAGGGTGGACAATAATTGTTCCAATTTATTTTGGATGGAAATGGCAAAATGCTTTGAATATACAAATACGAGGTAGTAGATAATACAAAGTGAATTAATTAGTTTCAATTATCTGATGTTTCACATTTCATAGTTGAACCATCAGTTTCTTTTCATTTTTTCTTTTTTTAAATCCCAAGTTGAAATAAATTGGTTAATGATCCGAAACTATTTTTTCTCAGGTTCTGTTGAAACGATTATTTCTTTTTCAGCTTCTTCTTTTAAAGTCACTTTGAAAATTCGAGGATTGAATAAAACTACTAAGAAATACCATAACCCCTAATAGAAGTCCAATCAAAGTGAGAAGATCTTTTTTCTTCAAATAAAATTACCCTCCAAAATTATTAGTACTCTAAGAATAAAAGTTCTTTAAAATTGATGCTCAAGGACTCACACTTCTTCTTTTAACGATAGAAATTCAATTTGATTGGATAGTAAAACGTTTCCAGAAATCTACCTTTCTGCGAGTATAATTTATAACTGAACATAGTTTTAATTCGAGAAAAGAACGTGAAGCAAAAGCAAATTCTTCGAGGAAATAAAATGACTTTAGGTAAAAGAGAGATCCAAAGAAAAGTTTACTCGTTAAATCAGCATCACATTAATGTTGTAAAGAAAATTGCCAGAATGAAATCCAAGAGTAATACAGCAGGAGTTTTATTAGCTAATGAAATTAACGCAGGATCAGACATTATGGCTACCCTTTTTCTAGTCTTCAGAGAATCAATAGAGGAAGCCAATGAAGATAAAAAATATTTCATGGAAAGATTACGCATGATGAACAAAATCTCACAAGCTCTTGAGGATTATCTCAAAGAACTCAATGAACTAACAATTGATGTGAATAACGCCAATAAAAACGATAAGAATTACGATGAAGCTAATCTGATAGGGACTACTATTAAGAGATTGGATAAAATGATTGGTGCTGTGAATAGCTGTAGTACTGCTTTAAGCTCATCTCGAGATAAAAGAAAAAATGAAGCGATACTCAAGTTGAGACAATTAAACTCTAATGTCACACTAATAAAGAAGAAATTAAAACAGAAAAAAATAATAAAACCTACAACACCCAAGTCACCAATAGTTGACAAAATAAAAATTGGTAAGAAGAAATTTTAAAAAAAAATTGAATCGACGCACACACATCATCTTGTAGGCCACTATTGATAAATTTTGCAACCACTTTTCCTTAAGACTTCAATGTAATCTGGATAATCAGTAAGTGGATTATTAGATATCGATAAACGTCTTAGTTTTCGCAAATTAGCAATGTTCTCAGAAAGCGAAGTAATTTTATTTTGTGACAAACCTAACTCTTCTAAGTTTGTGAGTTCCCATATAGATTCAGGTAAGAAAGAAAGATGATTCTCGTCAAAATCTAAATGAATTAATGAAGTAAGTTTTCCAATGCTAGCAGGAATGTCAGTTATTTGATTATTATAAAAATAAAGATACCTCAAGGATCTTAAATCACCAATTGAATTAGGTAATGAAGTTAGATTATTGCAGTCAAGGCTAAGAGAATCAAGATTAGCTAATGCACCAATTTCTTCTGGAATGGCACTCAATTGATTTTCTTGCAAATTCAAGATTTTTAGTTGCTGGAGATGTTTGATTTTATGAGAGATCGAGGTTAATCTATTACTTTTAAGAAACAGTTCTTGAAGATTACTCAAATCCCAAAAACTATCAGGGAATGTTCTCATAACATTTCCAGATAAATTCAGAATCTCTAAAGACTCGAGATTACCAATGTCTTCCGGTAGTCGGGAAATCCAACTACCATTAACCCAGAGTACCTTGAGTTTTGATAAATTGCTAATATCATCAACTAGTAAACCTAGACGATTATTTGGTGCCCAAAACACTTCTAGATTCACTAAATCGCTTATTGTTGAGGGGAGAAAACGAAGGTAATTACAACCTATGTAAAGCTCTCTTAACTCGCTAAAATCACCGATATTCTTTGGTAAAGAATGTAATCCTGTGGAACCAAGACCTAAGCTAACAATCCGTCCATCTTCTTTTTGATAACCAAATGAGTTCCAAGTCACTTGATTAATTTCGGGTATGGATAAGCCAATTTGCTTTTCAAGGTCTAACAAAACTTGCTTTTCCTTTTTTACTAAAGAAATACTCGTCTCTACCAAAATCATAACCCCTAGCTTTACATCTCAATATTCTACTATAAATTCTAGTGTAAATCTAATTTGCACTAAAATAATGATAATCAAAACTCACTCATCTTCATTGAGTAAGTATTTGATTCATTTTTGTTATGTGATTACGTTTATTCTATGATTGCAGAAGCTAATTTTTGATTTCGCAGTAATCTAATACTTGGTAAAGTTGAGAGTAACACACAAC
>JAHLVZ010000038.1 GCA_019058165.1 Candidatus Heimdallarchaeota archaeon | reverse complement strand
AGATGTTTATACTCATTGTTCCTACTTCGATTGCTTGGAGAGTCTTCTCATTAAGCGTTAATTTCTCTACAAATGCTTTTCTTGATAAATTTCCTCGAAGTAATCGCAGTAATTGCCCTAGACCACTAACACTTAAGTTATCTATTAGTCTGAAATTGAAATAGCCGTTAATTAGAGAGGAGTTTCTATATCCGTCAAAGGAAGCTACCATGTTTGTATGAGAATGAGTTATTTTATCAAAGTATTCTTTTTTTTCTGGATGTAAACATATTAGTAATTCCTTTAGTTTGTCATGATACAAACTTGGAATGTAGATGCTAACAGTATTATCCTCTCTCTCTGTTAATTTAGAACTAATATTATTTTGTGAAAGGAAAATTTTGAAGTCAGTCGCAAATCTCAAAGAAGCACTTACAAAGGTTACATTTGACTTTTTATAACTCCCGTCTGCATCCATGACACCTGACCAATAATAGGAACGATTAGGTTCTTGTTTGAAGATTAGCGGTTCACCTAGATGATCATATTTCTTTATTCCAATTGGTTGTCCAGTGAGAAAAGAGAAGAATCTTACTGCCCATAGATTGGTTATCACTACTTCCGGACTGTTTGGTGTTTTGTAGAGAATATTCCCTGTTTGATCAAAATATTCTTGGAACATTACTTGTAGTTGTTTGATATTCTTTATCGAGTAATCGACGATTCGCAAAGTGTATTTTTGTAGATTACCATCACCGTTGACCATGCCAGCAAGATAAGCTAACTCTTTGGTGAGTTTTATTGGCATCTTGAATGCTTCGCCACGAGCACTAGTAAATCGAAAAGAGGTTTCATTAACAAGAGCGTGAAGATTTGACACTAATTCGAAGCAACATCTTACTATAGGGAAAGGTAAGGTTCCTCTTAATAAGTAATTCAGGATGTCTTTTTTCCATTGCAGGATTGATTTGTTTATTGACTTGTAAAAATAGTCTCGAGTAACTTTGGAGATCAGGAGGATTTTACTCTTTATTTGTTCCTGAATTTTATCGCTTATTACTAAGAAAGGAAACCGAGCCATGATTCGATCATTAGATTTCTTTCTCACAAAATCGTTTTTCCGAACCATTACAGGATATAGGTTTAATTGTCGTCCATCTGTTAGAAATATGTCCATCTCACGATTTTGTTCTATCAATTGATTAGCATTTAGCCATTGATTTACAGGTAACGGCTCTGAATCAAATAGGATTGGATCGTTTTTCCAAGTAAGCGGTCCTGACAAAGTTTCTCTCTCTAACAATGCATATCAATATATTAATAGAAATTTCTTTCTTAAATACACCTTTGAAAAGCTGTACATTAAACTATTTAATTAGCTAGTCTTTTAGTCAATTGATTATTATTTTCGGTGATCTCTTTAAATAATAGCTATATATTAAGCTGAATATATAAATTATGTGACACAAAATGAAAAATAAGAAAAGGTTAATTTTCGAAGGATCAAAAGAGAAGCGAAAAACTTCGTATAACATTTACACAAATGGTATCATTGAAATTAAAGGACCAATAACAAAACCAGGATTACGTATCTCTAATAACTATCAAGATGGTTAGATTTACCAAAAAACAAAAATGATACACACATCAAGGTAATTGCTAATCTAACCATTAAATATTCAAGCAAAGATATAGTTGTTAGAAGAACTATAATGACCATTTACAATAATAATTATGGTGTATATATTTCTCCCTTGAAAGAAGATGTTAAAGATTTTTTTAAGGCGAAACAGATAGCTAATTGTTTTTTTCAAATAAATCGAAAATATTTGACAGATCATTACATTCAAGCAAATGATACTATAAAGAAAACTAATTTCAGTTTCCTAAAAGAAAGAGATATTTTACTATTCGGTGGGGAAGGACAAACATTTTTTGAAATTTATAAAGTAAAAAAACAGATTTACATTAAACATAAAGGAAAAATTGATCGTTTTGGAAGATTCCAGCTATCATCTGAGCTTGGGAGATATTTTAAAAATTGGTTTAGAGATGAGCTGTTTGTAGTCATGCATCAAGATAGAAAAACAATAATATGTTCAAAAGTTCAAAGAAGAATTAGCACGAAAAAAATCACAAAGGTTTTACATTTTCATTACTATGGGGAACCAAAAGAACTTGAAATCATAATGACAAATCCTGCTTTAGAATTTAATGAAAGAACATTAAGGGATCTAAATATAAAATTAAAATTAGTTAACGCAGGATTTAAAATCTCTGCTTTTAACTCGTATTATCGGCCAGAAAATGAACATAAGGACAAGTCATTTGAGAAGAGAGTAAAGAAACTACTTGTAGATTGTTTTAAGAAAGTAAATAAAACAAGCATTTTACCTGAGGTAAGAATAAAGCCAATATTAATTCCGAATATGGAAGATTACCAAGAGTACATGTGTATTGATGTTGTTATACCATTAATAGATTCTTTACAAAAGAAATCCAATTTGTTACTAATAGAAATAAAAACGGGTGATTCAAAAGGCAAAATTGTAAAAGGTGTTGAACATGATATAGCTAGATTACTTTATCTAAAAAGTAAACTTGGCAATCCAAATGTTATCCCAATTGTTGTATTTAATGATGACATAAAAATAAACAATTCAATAACAACAAAAGAATTTGGTATGTATGCACGAGTAATTTTGATAGGTTTCAGTGAATTTCAATTATTAGAGAAAGAACCTACTCATTTATTAGATAGAATTAATGAATTTAAAAATGAATGTTTACCATTAGAAAAAAATAGTATCTTTGAAAATTCGGATATAGAAATCATTGGTAATAGAGTTTCTAATCACCAAGGTTCAGAATTTGAAAGTTATGTAAGTGATGTCCTCAAAAGTGAAAACTTTCAAGTAATTTCTAATGTTTTAATAAGATGTTGTGGTAAAGAATTCGAAATTGATCACTTAGCAACTAAAAATGGAAGAACATCTATTGTTAGTTGTAAAGATAGATCAAATTGGAAAAGTACAACATTGAAGGAAGAAATCAAGAAATATTTAATTATCCTATTATTCAGGAAAGGCATTTTGGGTACGCATAAGGGAAGACTATATGTAAAGACTAAAAACAAGATAATTGTTAAGACATTATAAATTGCTTAATCCCATGTGACCCAAACTCTAAATTCTTGTTTTAGAATTTCAGTAAGAACTTCTACTGCTGCATTTGCTGCTGCTTCTTCAACACAAAGAACTCCATTGGTTTTCACGCCTTTTTTCACAGCATGTATAGAATAACCCAAACCTGCAACTGAATGAGCATAGTCTAATTGAAGTAAAGCTTCAGTAATCTCAGTATGAGCATCGAACGTAATTATATCTGCAAATCCGAAAACATCTTTTATGTGTCCATCTTCTGTTTTTGGAGCAGTTTCTTTCTTTTTTTCTGCTGCTTTAATTGCAGCCTTATTTGCTTTAGTGATCGCTTTTCCTACTAAGGATTTGGTTTCTTTTGAAACTTGAGGAGGATTTATTGCACGCATTTCTTTTAATGGGATATCATCAATTCTAATTATATTCTTTGATGCTAATTCAGGAGTTATTTCTTCTACAGCTAGTACATGAGTATTTAATAAAGTGCTCTTACATAGATCCAATCCCCAGAAACTTGAACCTGAGTCATAAAATTCCTTCAGTTTATCAACTAGATCATCAGCTTCTTCAGAAGTTTGAACAATTAGAATAACCTTACTAAAATTTAGAGAATCATTTTCTAACCAAATTGGTAAACCAGGACTTTTATTTAAAAAGAGTTTCTTGGATAATGGATCTCTTTCAATTTCATCATCATTATATTTTAATGGCCATCTCCATTCTCTTTCATGAGTCCAATCAATTGCTATTCTTCTATCATAATCAGTTGTAATATATCTATATTGCTCACTTAATCCAAGTTCACATGATTGCGCTAAAGTTCTTAATCCAAGTCCATAATACGAATCTTCTTGTTCAGCTTCTTTGTATTTTCCAGATAAACCATAAATTGCTTGTCTTCCTCCTGCAGTAAATAATTCACTTCTCAGGAATGCGATGCCATAACTGTTAACAAGAGACTTGTTATCTCTTTTAGAGACATACTTGATTAGTTCAGATATAGGCATCTCAGTAAAACACACAACAGGATATGGTCCATAAATGCTTGCCCTTTCATCTCTAAAAGACCAACCTGCTCTAAGATATCCATCTGCTAGAATTTTTTTCATAACACTAAGAGCACGAGCGTCTGGTTCTATATCATAGTAATGATATTCTAATTCTTCGAATTGATAATGAATTTCTTCGCCTTTTTCACCAAAACCAATTGGTATATCTGGTGGACCATAATAGTCTGAGCAAGGATCTACTGCTGGGTTTCTATCATGTATAAAATGAATAACCCAATTTGTTAAATCTAAACGTTCTTTGTACAATTCAAGCCTTTTATTACTCATACATAAGTTATATAATTTCAAGTTAAAACATATTCTTAGAAAAGATTAAATATTAAACAACTACAGAAAATCTACTGTGCCCCGATAGTGTAGTACGGCCTATCATCTTCGGCTGTCACCCGATGGACATTGTTGAAGTTTGTTCTTCTTAACCATTCACGGGTTCGAATCCCGTTCGGGGCGCCATTTTCTCTTTTTACCTATAGATTACTTCACTTGTGTTGTTCTTTCTCTTTGATCTTCTTACAAGAACAATTATCAAATAAATTAAATCAGCTACTCCAGCTATGATCATGATTAATAATGAAAATATTCCTAGACCAAATACTAATTCAGAATCTAATTCTCCTCCACCACCATCGATTATTGCTATGATGAACGCTATTAATCCAGCAACTAAAATGATATTTATGATACTAAATATTATAATGGTTCTTCTCTTTGTTTTTGCTTCATCATTCACTTCGCTCATTTCTTCACCATTTAAGATTTATTTTTCTATGTTCCCTTTGCTCCCCCCTCTATTAAGCGTGATTTATTAAAAAATAAAGTTCTAAATAATGAGAAGTTTCAGTTCTTAATCTATGTTTTCTTTTAAGAGTTTGATTGCTTCTTCTCTTGCTTTTAGAAGTGTTCTTTTATCGATTCCATCCATTTCAGTTGAAGTCATTATTTTTTCTTCTAAAACTCGTTTAAACAATAAATATTCATCTTTTATGAGTATGAACGGTATTACTTTTTCATCATGAATGAACTCTTCAATCGATGTATTTTTACCGTTATTATTTCCTTCTGTTAAATCAAATCGATGTTTTTCATAGACTAGAAAACAATGTATCATTGGAACATACGGTATGTTGTATTTTCCCAAGATTTTACCTGTTCCTGATGCGATGTCTTCAGTGAGTTTGTAGATTCCTACTTTTTTGTATAATGGAATATTGAGTTCTTTGGCTAACTGTGCAATTACTCCATGTTTGGTTGTACAGCTACCCCTATTTTCTTTGAAAAGAATCATCTTGTCGTCTTTGTCGCTATTGTATCCATATTCTAAATTATGAATGTAAAGACATGCTTTCAGAAAAGTCTTAATCCCTAATTCTAGGAATTTTCTACTAATATCCCCGGATGGGATTATTTCAGCATCTGGTAATTTGTCATATGGATCCATAATTAATTCTTCTTAATTTAAGATTTAAAACTGATGCTTGAAAATCTAATCTCTAGGCATCAAATAAATTAAATTTGTAACTTTCGTTGTAATTTTGTATTTTTTAGTAATCGATAATGTAAATACAACAGAAATCCACTGATAACTACCGTTGATGCTATAACGTACAAAGACCAACTTACACCAAATGTTCCTCTTATGTGTTTTAGTACTATGAAATCTATTGCCAGACAAATTAAACCCGTTCCAAAGAGAATAAATGCAGCTATATTCATACCTTTATTTTTAACTTTGATAGAGCCAATAATCACAATTGCGGCAATAACTGCTACAACTGCTTCGATAGGTAATCCTACATCTAGGAACCAATTTATTTGTCCATCTTCAATTTTATCAATTACAAGTAAGAATATCGCTGGCGGGAGAGTCTCACCAATATACAAAATTGGTAGTTTGTTCGGGAACAGTAATGGTGCTGATATTACAAACCATGCTAGAATTAGGGATGATATTGGGTATAGTGACCAAGTAACCGTTTTATTTACGATAAGATCAATGAAAAGAGTGATCAGTAAAGGAATTAATAATGATACGCTAGTAACTTCCCAAATCAGTCTTCTTTTTTGTTTTGCAGTTCGTCCCTCTTTTTCTGTTTTGACGGCAGGTTCATCGGGATATTTTTTAATATAACTGATTGGTTCTTCATCTTCTGCATGTTGTATTGAAGTTCCGCATAATGGACATTTTGTTTTGTGTGGTTCAACTTCTACTCCACACCTACTGCAGAAGGCTTTGATTTCTGTCAACTATACACTACTCCTAATTTGTTTCAATTCTAACTTTAATTCCATCTTTTACTAATCTTCTAAAGAACAATTTTTCCACATGAGCTTCCTTTATTATTCTTCCAAAATTAATGTAAAGTTTTTCTCCATAACTATTTACTGCACAACCTGTTTTTGTTACCGGACTTTGTGCGGAGAGGAATTGTATGTCTTCAACTTCTTTATTTAATGGTTCTGGTAAAGACACTTTGCCTAGATTTGTGATTACTCCTGAATACAAGAATTCTCCTTGACCATTATAAATTACTTTTCCAAATAATCTCTTTATGAACAATGGTGTTAGTCGAATTAATGGATGCAATTCCCCTCTCACATTCCTAGCAATTTGCTGACTTATGTATCTATCAGAAACTTCTACTCGCATATAATGGTAAACTTGTTTTAATATTTCATCAAAAGAAAAGTGTCCTAATCTAGGATCAATATATGGTGTCACATATAGGGAAAAATTTCTCATGGTTTTTGAGGGGAAGAATCTTCTTAGGTTTACTGGAACTTGTAATCGAATTGGTTTTAGTAACCTCTTTTGCTTTCTTAATGGTAAACTGAACAATATATCTTGTAATGCTTCTAAATAAACTGCAACTAAATATTCAGTTAATGTTACATTCAATTCTTTTGATTTATTGAGTACTTGTTTAATTGGCATAATGCCTATTGTAAGGTGAAAAACTCCTTTTGGTTCTAGTTTGTATGGTAAATGAAAAGCCTTAGAAACTCTAGGTGGTCCAGGCAAGTTTTTTTGATAATTTTTTTTGAATGCATCCTCATATTCCTCATTATGAGGTTCTTGGTCAGATTTGAAGACATCTTGCCAATCATTCACTACTAATCCTGTTAAATTGAGATACTCCCCGACAAGCGATTTTAAGAAGATTAACGCACCAGTTCCATCCGTAATGCTATGATGAAACTCTGCGGAAATTCGATTATAATATGCTCTGACGCGAAAAGGATATATCCCTTTTTTTCTTATAGGCATTTTTTGACAGGGATATTTTGTTTCTTCAATTACAATTGGCATTCCGGGGTTTGTTTCCCAATATGACCAAAAAAGACCATTTCTTAGATTTACTTTGTAATATGGAAATCTATCTATTATGTTTTCAAGAGCTTGCTGTAAAATTGCTACATTTATTGGTTTTTTTAGATTAGCATAAAGTCTAAACATACATGGTATCCTTGCTGACGTAACGAATGAAAATACTGTTGCAGCATTATCTAATCTAAACCAATCTTCTTTGGGTGCTTTTTGTATATGGTTTTGATTTGATTCATCATCTGTTTTCTTTGTTTGAAAATCACTAGAATTCATTGAATTGCATCCATCACGTCTACAAATTTCTTACAGCAAAGGAAACTAAGTTAGTGCTATAATTAGTAGGTATCCATCCTACCCAAACAATTAGTAAAAGGAATAAACGTCTATTTTGTAAGGGAATCTTTCATTAGCTTTAGTACGGCTGAAGTTGAAGAATAGAAATTAAGCTTTTCTCGTAATCGTATTTCAAAAGAAGTTTTTTTAGTAATCGGAATGAATTCTATGTTTTTGTAATAAACATCATATAATACTAGACCATCAGGTGGTACTGGTTTTATCCCGCCTTTTGGTTTAGAAGTAGGAGGATTTAATATTTCATCAATAATTTCAGGAGGATATTTCCCTGATCCTATATCCAAAATCAAAGATACCATTTTTCTTACTTGGTTCCAAAGAAAACTTCTGGATGAGAATTCAAATTCCAACAAATTGTTTTGCAGTTTAAATTTAGCAGTTTCTAGAGTTAACACCGTAGATTTGGGGCTTCCATCTTGCAAGTTATCTGATTTTTTACACAGCTTAGCAAAATCATGAGTGCCTTTTAATTTCTTCATTGCTTTAGTCATCAGTTTAAGATCTTCATTAAAGTAGTAATGATACAAGCGATATGTTCGCGAGAGTGCATCTCTTCGCGGATGGAAATTTTCTTTTACCTCTGCTTTTGCCCAAGCATAAATATCTCTTGGAAAAATATTGTTTATTTCTTCTAGATATATTTTATCCCTTAATGAATCGAAGGCAATTACTTGGCTTATTGCATTTACTCCTTTATCGGTTCGTCCAGCAGCTGAATATTTGGATTCGGAAACATTATCTATAATTTCAAGTTCAATTAATGCGTCAAGTATTGACCCTTCAACGGTTTTTATTGATTCTGTTTGTCTTTGAAACCCTTGGTACTCTTTTCCAATGTAAGCAATTTTAATCGCAAATCGTTTAGTCATAATTGTTATCTTTCCCTTGAAACCGTTTCATTATTTCAACTTAAAAAGAACTATATCACAGCATCTGCGAATTCTTCTTGTAAGTCAGCTTCGATTTTGTTTGTTAAATCTCTGCGAAAAACTGGAGGAACTATTCGCAATTTAGTTATTAACATATCCAGTATTTGATCTACAACATTTTTTATGTCGAATGGTTTCAACTCAGCTAGACCTTGAACTATGGATTCCTCCACGAAAACTTTTACTACAGATGAAATTACTGCAAAAGTTATCCCATCTCTTTCAACGTAGTACGGAAAGTTTTTCCTATCACGTAATGTAAAAAATTCTAGATTCTCAGTTATGGAGCTCACATACCAATCTAGACTCGTTTCTGGAACTTTAAGTCTCTCAGCAAATTCCTTTTTTGAACTATGATTTGGATGAGAAGCGGGTAATCTGTTCACAATATACAAAGCAGCAGCATTCAAAGCTTTTTGGTCTCGAGGGAAACCTGCTTTCGTGATATACTTCGCTACTACTTTCAATGCAAAAATTTTGTAAGAATCCTTCACTGAACTTGAACTAAAGAAGTCATAAGCATTTTTTAAGAATTTTATTGTCTCTTCAGGGCTTGTGTGATCCCAAAGAAAGAGGTCTGTTTTCCCAAAAGTTTCAGCATTCATTACCTTACCCTTATTTCCAATAGAGGGTTTCTCTTTTATCTTTTACGGCGCTCGGAAACAGCGGTGTTTCCAATAGAAAAGCAAATTCAAGTTATTTTTTTCGAGCAAAAATTTTTTTCCAGAAAGGAATTTTTTCTAAGGGAAGGTCTTTCTTGGCATTATTTGACACTACATCCAGTTTCACTAAGTCTTGATCGAAATCCAGAAATATATTTGTGTCAAATACGAGTGTATTTATTACTGGATGATATTTTTCCACAAAGGTTTTATGTGTATCACTCAGGTGTTTCTTAATTTTTCCCTCGTCTTCCTCAAGGGGATTTGTTAATACTACTATTAATTCATTTTCTTCATCAACTTTGAAATCTAACTTGAAATCCTCAAAAATCACTGATTTTACTCCATTTGAACTAAAGGCTTCTTTTGAAAATGAAAATAAAGCTGCAAGAAAACCACTTTGTAATGCATGATCTGGATGGTTTTTACATGTTTGTCCACCAAAACATTTTGCGTATAACGGTACTCCTGAGGTTTTTAGGATTAGAACATCGTCTGCCAATTTTTTTATTTCCCACTAATTATTATGTTTTATATTAAATATCGCCCACATTTTACACAATAGTATTTATTATATTGTCTAATGTATTTTGTTTCTTCTCCACATATTGGACAATGATTTTTCTTCTCGATTGTATCAACTTGGACAGGTTGTGTCAATGTTGGTTCTACTTGGTCTTCTTCATCCTCTGACATATCCTTTAGTTCTGAAATCATTGCACTTGATAATTCAGTTCCTATAACACTATCATCTGAGCTGAATTCATCTTCAAGTTCTTCGTCCTCATCTTCTCCCTCAATTGATAAGTAAGGTTCTTCATCAGGTATTTCTACAAGTTCGTCGTCTGGTATATCAATTAAGGATCTAATTGATGAGTCTTCATCTATGGAATCTGATTCCGATATTTCTTCCTCTATCTCTTCTTCTGGTTCAATTTCTACTTCTTTTATTTCCTCTGCAAATTCTTCTTGTGTTTCTGTAGGTTCAATAGGTTTCGGATGAAGGGGAAGAGTGTCTGCAAGACTTTCCAAAACCTTCTGATCCTCATCTAATTTCTCTTTTTTTAGTTCATCTACAAGGGGAATCATAGGTTCCGGCATAACTATTTCATCTTTGGGTTTAGAACTTACTTCTTCGACTATTTCTTCAACTTGTTCTTCAAAAGGTTCTTCTGCAACTGGTGTTTCTTGAGTGATTATATCTAATTCATCTCTCATATCACTAATGTCTTCAATTTCATCTTCTGGTTCTGCTACTAATTCATCAGGTTTTACTTGAGAAATTTCTTCTTCTAGACCTTTTAATCGATCAGTTAAACTGTCGAGTTTGATATTTATTTGTCCCAGAACTCGTTCAAGTTCGTTACTAATTTCAGGAGCTTGTTCATCTTCTACAATGTGTTCTGTAATTTCATCCTTGGTAACTGTTATTGCTCGTTCTCCATCCTCTGTTTTTTCTCGACCTATAATTATCTCATCAGTTTCATCAAGAACAGCCATTACTTCTGCAATTAATTTCTCTGTTGCTTCTCCACTATCTTCATCTACGATTATTGATTTACTTGTCGATGGTATAGTATCAATTACTTTGGTAGTTGTTGTCTCAAGAATCCTTTCTGTAGCCAAAGATTCAGATTCTTCTATTTGAGCTTCAGTAATACTTGCAGGTCTTTCTTCAGCTACCTCAATGATTTCTTCTTTTGGTCTAATTGGGCTAATGCCTTCTCGCTCTAGCAAACACTTTGCCATTAAATCAAAAGCAACGTCAATGTTTTCTCCAGTTAGTGCAGATGTTTCAATATATTCGCATTGAAGACCAGAGCTTTCTCTTAATGCTAAAGCATATTTTTCTCCCATATCCTTTGTTATTTCCCTATTATCCTTCAAATCAATTTTATTCGCACAAATCACAAAAATCTCAATAGTACCATTTGAGTATCTAATTGCTTCGTCCACCCATGAGGATAAATCCTTCAGAGATTTTGGATTTGTAACATCAAAAACTAAGAAGCAACCCGTTGCTCCTCCATAAAAACTTGAACGAATATACTTGTACTTGTCTTGACCAGCCAAGTCCCATACTTGAAATCCTATGGTCAAATCTCCAAGTTTTAATTTATATGAAGAAAAATCGGCTCCTACAGTTGAAATATACTCTTCTGCAAAATGTTCTCCCATAGCTCTTTTTCTTACTGTTGTTTTGCCTACGAAACTTGTACCACAAAGTACTATCTTCCAAAGGAAGTCTGATGATTTCTTGTCTTCCATCCCTTTTAGCACACCTTCATTCACTATATTATACTCTCATTTAGGTATTATTTATTTAGTTTCACCCTTCATTTATTTTTCGTTTAAAGCATACCTAAAACGTTTGCTTTAGATTGTAAAGTAAGAAAAAACAGCTATTTTAAGCATTGTTAGGAAAACATCCTCATATTACAATCACTTATTTTCAAAAACAACCTTATTTTGAGTGTAATAATAACCCTAGATGTAAGAATCTGTGCATATGAATTTACATTTAGATAATAGTATCACAAGTTGAATACTCTTGTATCAGCGATGTGTAATCATTAACAATGCGAGCGTGAGATTAAAATTGGGATATGATTCGAATAAAAAATGCTTAAAGTGCTATCAATATAATGATTATCTATATTATTGTGAAGATTGTGGTGGCACGTTTTGCACTGGTTGCATTGTTACTGAGAAAACTGATTGTACATATTGTAATGAGTGCGCGCACATAAGCATTGGAAATAAGTGTGAAATTTGTGGGAAAATAAATCATCTAACTGCTGAAAAAATTTTGAAAAGATGTCCAATGTGTTCATCAATTAAGATCAAAGATTCAAAGAGAAAAATCGATGGCCTTACAGAGGAATTTAGCAGTAATGTTAATTTGTTAGGCACCGGTTTGGATACTATCAAGGCTTTTGCTAATAAGTACTCTGAAATTGTAACTCAAGCAAAACATATGCGTAGAGAACGTTTTGGGCTTTATCCAAACATTGAAGGTAACTTATTACGCATACAAGATCTCTTTTATGAAATAATTCAAAGAGCATCAGAAATCCTAGACAAAGTTAGTCAACACATATATCAAGATGCTAGAACTCTTATCTTTAATCAAAATATTTCCGTCAGTAAATTAAGGGGAATCGATAAAACTCTCAAAATCATTAAAACTCATGCATTAAGCTACTCCAATATTCTCACTGATTATCTTAGTGATCCTTTGAATGAACTTGAAGACATTGAAGTGAAAGTAAAAGAATTAAAATTATATTCAGAATTATTTGATAAGGTTATTGAGAAATTCGAACCTGAAATATATGAACTAAAGATTGCTGCTTTTCCAAATATTAAAATGGCCTTCCCATCAGACAATCGCAAGAAAATTGGTACTCTGTTTATAACTAATAAGAAAATGTACTTTTTACATAAATCAAAACTAATCAGTAAAAAAGTTAAATCTGTTCCTATTTCCATGATTAAAGATGTAGATTCCAAAAGTAACATTTTCACTGGGAAACAATTAATCATCAACATGTCTGAAAAGAATTTGATCAAAATAAAATGTCCAGATGACATCATTACAAAACTCAAATTCATTTTTGGTATTCTCTTTAATGAAAATGAAAATTATATTGTTACAGATCCTTATATGATGGAAAATTACCGAGCTAATCTAAACTTTAGTCATCTAAAAGATAAACTCGATAAACGTATTAAGGATTTGAAGGAAATACCATTTTCACCCTCTACACAGCAACTAAGAGAACGACCTATTGAACCAAGACGACAAGTTGAATCTGAAGAAGTAATGAATCTCAAGATTGAATTGAAAGCTGCGAAAGATACACTTCGTGAACTAATTAAAGCTTTTAATGATCGAAGTATTACTCCAGAAGTCTATTTTTCCAGAAGAGAAAAATCCACACAAAAAATCTACATGATCGAGCAACAATTAAAGGAAGCACAACATTCAAGTCTTGACTTTGGTTTCACGGATTTACTTAGATACTACTCAGACAAACATCCTGACAGGCATCCTACAAGATGATTATTTAGTAGCAAAGAAAGTATTCTTAAGGACAAGATTTACACCAACCAATAGTTTTTTTATTCAACACGAAAAGAATTAACCGTAGCACTAGATAGAAAAACATATAACGCATATAATTTCCCTTATAAATAGC
This sequence comes from Candidatus Heimdallarchaeota archaeon, assembly GCA_019058165.1. Classification (GTDB taxonomy): domain Archaea; phylum Asgardarchaeota; class Heimdallarchaeia; order JABLTI01; family JABLTI01; genus JABLTI01. The sequence goes on along the minus strand of JAHLVZ010000038.1, from coordinate 9,332 downwards.
ACACAATGAGGTTCCCAAACATTGCGAAAGGATAGTCAAGGTCGAATTCACTTAAAAATTGTCTTCTATGGCCCTTCTCTTAGTGGAAAAACTACAGGTTTACGATGGCTCTACGACCAGGTTGAAGGTTTAACTAAAGGTGGTTTTACATCAATCGCTGATCCTACTGGTAGAACTCTTTATTTCGATTTTACCCCATTTTCAGCTTCAGGACGAGTTATTCTTGATGCTTATACTGTTGCTGGACAGACTAGACACAAAAGCCAAAGGAAAGTTATCTTACGTGGCGTTGATGGAATCATTCTAATGTTGGATTCCACTCCAGAAATGCAGAAATATAATCAAGAATCCGTTGATGAACTCAAAGAGTTCTTAGGAGATAGTTTCGGAAAAGAAGTCCCCATTGTTGTTACTTTGAATAAAAGAGATGTCCCGGGTGCTCTTACTCGACCTGAAATGCTCTCAGGCCTTGGTCTTGATGGTTATCCCGTTTATGAAACCATTGCTACAAAAGGGATTGGAGTAAAACGAGCTTTTCAATCAATAGCTAGAGAAATCTTACTTAAGCAATTATATGGCAAGTAATTTCTTCTTTCTTTAGTTTTTTACTGAATCATTATACTTAGTTATCTAATTGACGGTTTTTTTCTTAGAATATTAATCATTAGCTTAATACTTTTTCAGCGATTTATGTTAGTTAGATGTTATTTCAGAGATAACATAATAAAAAAAACTGAGGTAATAATTAATGTTAAAAGTTAATGTAGGAGATTCTGCACCAACCTTTTGTTTGCCAGATAAAGATGGGAATGATGTGTGTTTGGGAGATTTCAAGGATAAGTGGGTAATACTATACTTTTATCCTAAAGATCTTACAAGTGGATGTACAATCCAGGCAATTGATTTTACAGCAAGTCTACCGGAATTTGAGAAGATGAATACTGTAGTGTTGGGTGTGAGTCCAGATTCGCCAAAAAGTCATCAGAAATTCGTGGATAAACATGAGCTAAAAGTCCTACTTCTAAGTGATGAAGAAAAAACAGTCTTAATGGACTACGGTGCTTGGGGTGAAAAAACCATGTATGGTAAAACATCCTTAGGTGTCACTAGAAGTACTGTTATTATCAATCTTGAAGGGAAAATCGCTGAAACGTACCCCAAAGTAAAAGCAGCAGGTCACGTAGATAGCGTTAAAGAAAAGCTTAAGGAGTTACAAGCTTAATCGAATAACTATTCTTTTTCTTTCTCAAACTCTCTGGTGTGTTTACTCTGAATAAAGAAATTAGTGCTAAAAACAAGCCAAAACACAATCGGCTAATCAATGAAAAAAGTCCGTATTTACTACAACACGCCACAAATCCTGTGGACTGGTATCCTTGGGGTGAAGAAGCGTTTGAGAAAGCAAGAAAAGAGGATAAGCCTATCTTTCTTTCTATAGGTTATTCCACTTGTCATTGGTGCCATGTAATGGCACATGAATCTTTTGAGGATTCTGATGTAGCGAAATTAATGAATGAAACTTTCGTGAATATAAAAGTTGACAGAGAAGAAAGACCGGAAATTGATAATATATACATGACAGTTTGTCAAATGATTACTGGTAGCGGTGGTTGGCCTCTAACAATAATAATGGATGCTGATAAGAAACCATTTACTGCAGGAACGTATTTTCCAAAAGAGAGTCGTTTTGGTCGAATTGGAATGCTAGAATTGATTCCAAAAATAAAGGATTATTGGGATAATAATCGTGAAGAATTACGTTTAGCAGCTAAAGAAGTCATTTCTCAGCTCCAGAATTTAGAGATAACTCCCGGAGAGGAATTGAAGCAAGATATATTAAGTGAAGCTTTTCGTGAAGCTACACTTCTTTTTGATGAGAAAAATGGCGGTTTTAGAGGGGCACCTAAATTTCCAACTCCTCATAAGTTAATGTTTCTGCTTCGATTTTGGAAGAGAACTGGGAATAAAGCAGCATTAATGATGGTGGAGAAAACGCTTACTGCAATGCGTTTAGGAGGTATCTATGATCATATTGGTTATGGTTTCCATCGATATTCTACAGATTCCTTTTGGCTTCTACCACATTTTGAAAAGATGCTTTACGATCAAGCCCTCTTAGTTATTGCTTATGTTGAAGCTTACCAGGCTACGAAAAAAATTGAGTTTCGCAAAGTTGCAGAAGAAATACTCTCTTATGTTCTAAGAGATATGACGTCGCGAGAAGGAGGATTTTTTTCAGCAGAAGATGCTGATAGTGAAGGAGAAGAAGGGACATTCTATGTTTGGACAAATAATGAAATACTAAAAGTACTAGGAAAAGAAGATGGTAATTTATTCTTAAAAGTTTACAATTTTGAGGGAGATGGTAATTTCAAAGATCAAGCCACTCAGAAAAAAACGGGCAGTAATATTCCTCATTTAAAGAAATCAATTACAGATTTGGCTTCTGAACTTAAGATCTCAACAAAAGAATTAGATGAAAAATTGGAGATTATGAGAGTAAAACTTTTTGAGAAACGAAAGACTCGAATTCACCCACATAAAGATGATAAGATTCTAACAGATTGGAATGGTTTAATGATTGCAGCTTTTGCTAAAGCAGGTAGGACCCTTGAAAATGAGGATTACACAACAGCTTCTGAAAAAGCTCTTAATTTTATCATTGAGAACTTGGAAACAGATTCCGGTCGATTAATGCACCGCTATCGTGAAGGTGAAATTGCTATAAATGGTATGATTGATGATTATGCTTTCATAATTTGGGCTTTGTTAGAATTATATGAAACAACGTTTAAAGTAGAATATCTCAAGAAAGCCATACAATACAATAACAAAATGATTGAACATTTCTGGGATAAAAATAAGGGGGCTTTCTTCTTCACCCCAGATGATGGAGAGGAGCTTATTGTTCGTAAGAAGGAAATTTACGATGGGGCAATTCCTTCAGGAAATTCAGTTGCTATGCTAAACATGTTAAGAATTTCTAGAATCACTATGGACTTGAGTCTGGAGGAAAAAGCTGTACAAATGAATAAATTGTTTTCAACAACAATTAAACAATCTCTACTTGCATTTACACTATTTTTATCTGCTTTAGAATACGCCTTTGGTCCGTCTTTTGAAGTTGTTATTGTAGGTAATCTCAAAAAAACTGATACTATTGAAATGCTAAAAGCTTTAAGAAGTGAATATATTCCAAATAAAGTTGTTCTGTTTTTGCCTTCAAATGAAGAGAACCCTGAAATTTCCAATTTTACTGATTTTGTAAAATACAAATCTACGCAAAACGGTAAAGCAACAGCTTATGTATGTATTAATCGTTTTTGCAAGTTCCCCACAAATGACATTAATAAAATGCTTGAACTCCTTAATGCAAAATGAGAAACTGAAAGAAAAAGTAATAAATAACAATTTTTCTGAAAGAGTAAGAGATATTCTCAGAGATATTATCAATATTCTTAATTTATTCGAATAAAATTACATACGAGTTGGTATCTATTGGCTGACAAAACAAAAGTTGCTGTAATTGGAATGGGATATGTTGGCATTCCTGCAGCTGCGTTATTTGCTGATGAGGATGGTTTTGATGTTATTGGTATCCAAAGACGGTCTGAACGTTCTGCTTGGAAGATTGATGCTTTAAATAAAGGCGAGTGTCCAATCTTAAATGAACCAGATTTACCTGAATTGATAAAGCGTGTTGTATTGGAAAAGAAAACTTTCCGTGTAACCGATGATACTGATATTCTAAAGGAAATGGATTATATTCTTATCGATGTGCAAACTCCAACAGAGAAAGACACCCATGAACCTTTGTACCGATCACTTAGGGAAGTTTCCGCTACTGTAGGAAAGAAAATGAAAAAGGGAGCTGTTATCGCTGTTGAATCCACTGTGGCTCCAGGAACTACTGAATTCATTGTAAAACCCATTTTAGAAGAAAACTCTGGCATGAAGGCCGGCAAAGATTTCTTCTTAGTTTTTGCTTATGAACGTGTCATGGTTGGAAGATTAATAAACAATATAGTTAACTACCCTCGAATTATTGGTGGCATTACAGAAGAATGCACCAAGAAGGGTTTGTGGTTATACAAGCATATTGTAAATGAAGAATTAATACCTGTTTCAGCAACAACCGCTGAAGTTGCTAAAGTTGTTGAAAACACCTATCGAGATGTTCAAATAGCATTTGCCAATGAGGTTGCTCTCGCATGCGAATCACTCGATGTCGACTTTAATGAAGTTCGTAAGTGTGTAAACAGCCTACCATTTAATTCTAATGCTTATCGTGATTTACATTTACCTGGTGCTGGTGTTGGAGGTCATTGTTTACCAAAGGATCCTTGGCTTTTGAAATATGGTGTTGATACCTATGGGAAAACAGATGTACCTTTTGATGTAATCGTTATGTCTAGAATGCGAAATGAAATGATGCCTTCACATATGATTAATCTTGCTAAAAAAGGAGCAAAGGACGCAGGCATTGATTTTGCCAAAGCAAAGGTCGCTATCTTAGGTGCTTCTTTCATTGAAAACTCAGAAGATACAAGAAATTCCCCAACTGAAACTTATGTTGAGCTACTTGAGAAAGAAGGAGTAAAATGGATTATACATGATCCTTTGGTTCGTCAACGAGAATTTCCATACACAGTTTCAAAAGATCTCGAAGAGACCCTTAAAGACGCGGACATTGCAGTTATTTTTGTAAAGCACAAAGAATACTTTGATCTGAAAGCTGATTGGTTAAAAGACAAAATGAAAACACCAATTATTATTGATGGAAGAGACGTCATTAAATTGGAAGAATTCCGAAAGAAAGGCTTTGCTGCTTACGGTGTTGGAAAACCCAGTAATTAGTTCCAACCTTTTCTTTCTATTTTATTCAGAGGATAATTTCGTAGAAACGTAAAAAAATCTGCTTGATTTGTAAAGAAACTAAACTAGCAACTTTTAGTAAGAAGAATTATATTATGGTAATTAGAACAAAATATTATTAAATTTCTAAAAATTGGAGGAAAAACATAATGTCTGAAGACGATGATATGTGTGAAATTATACACAAGATGAAAGTGACAGTTACAACTGATAATAAACGTGGAAGCGGTACTGATGATCCAATAAAATTGTACATTGGTGAACACACATGGGATTTAGATCATCCATTCTGTGATGATTTTGAAAAAGGTCGAACTGATGATTTCGATTTAGATATTCCTGAAGGCTTAACATCTGATTGGTTCCAATATTTCTGCATTAAGAAAGAACATAGCGTTCATGCTGATAAATGGATTTTGAATAAGATTGTTGTAGAGATAAATGATAGAGTAATTTATGACTCTGGTGAAATTAATTTTGCATTTGAAGGCGGTAAATCCACTTGGTGTGCAAAAGATTTCTTCTATGGAAAATGCCGTGGTAATGTCAGTCCAGATTTTGACGTTAAACACTAATTTTTCTCTTTCTTCTTTCTTTCTTTTTATTCTTTTTCACTATATATTGACAATTGAGCTATTTTCATACTTGTAGTGGAATAATTATTCTTGTTTGCCTATAGTACAGGGTACTAGTAGGGAGCTTACTTAATAGAAAAAAATGAGCGAAATATTTATATAGGCAGATAGAGAGATATACCACCAAGGTAGTCCTACTCTCATACCGAGTAAGAGAGTAAGAACTTGTCCTTGTTGTAGTACTAAAAAAAGAATATTTGGTGTAATAAAAATTGTTGAATAAAACAGAAGTAAGGGAAGAGCAAGACGACTCGCAAAATAATTGTAAGGTCTGTGGTTCTGACGCTTTAATAAATGACACTTCGCGTGGCGAAAGAATATGCACTAGTTGTGGTGCAGTTCAAGATATCATTTTAAGCACAGGTCCAGAGTGGAGAGCCTTTACAAAAAGTGAGCAAAACGCTCGAGAAAGAGTTGGTGCTCCAGCTTCAAATTTGAAAATTGATAAGGGATTAAGAACACAAATTGGTACCGGTTACAAAGATATATCCGGCAAGAGTTTAAGTCCATCCACAATAGCAAGAATGAATAGATTAAGATGGCTAAACAGAAGAACAGGTAGATCAGAAGCAAGAAATCTACGAGATGCCATCTTTGAATTAAAAAGGATTGCCAGTCAATTGGGTATATCCGAAGACATTACAGAATCAGCAGCGATATATTACAGAAGAGCGTTAAAAGCTAAACTCATTCGTGGGAGAAGTATAGATTCTATGACTGCTTCTGCGATTTATATTGCATGTAGAACACATAATGTTCCTAAAACACTCAAAGATATTTGCACCACTGGAAAAGTGGATCGCAAAGAATTAGCCCGGTGTGTAAGAGTCTATATCGTTGAGTTAGGTATAAAACCGACCCCAATCGATCCGGCACAGCTTGTGTCAAGACTGGGAACTGAATTAAAAATAACCATGCACACCCAAAATAGAGCTATAGAGATTCTCAAAACAGTTAGAGAATTTAGACTCGATGTTGGGAAGAATCCTATGTCCATAGCTGCTGCAGTAATTTACATAGCAGGAATTCAGACTGGCGAAAGAAGAACTCAGCAACAAGTCGCTGAAGCTGCTAAAACCACTCCTGTAACCTTGCGAAATAGATTCAAGGAATTGGTTAAAGCATTAGAAATTGGTCAAGTCACTGTAAAAAGAGGGGCTGCTGCGACACCAGTATATGTTAGAGATCCCTACAAGAAATTCTAAAGGGTCTCAAGCCTTCTTTTACATCTCATAGACGAATACTGGAGTGGTGGTGCATGATCACCTGCCACCACTTCTATCATCTCCTTTTTTTTCTCTTGTTTTTTTTTTGAACATACTATGTTTAAAAAGGGACACTACTAATTAGTTAATGCACGATGTTTTGTTTTATGTTAAAGGTAATAGAAAATAATAAAAAGTTAAGAGGATATCGTCTGCGAAAGAAATAAATTAGAAGGTTAGAAAAAAATGCTCTGGGCTGAGAAATACCGTCCGAAAGTTCTCAAGGACATCATTAATCAAGATGAGATTAAGAATCGATTAAAGGGTTTTATTGAAGCTGGAACTATGCCTCATTTATTATTTGCTGGTCCTCCTGGCACAGGCAAAACCACCGCAGCTCTTGTTCTAATAAACGAACTTCTTGGCGATTTTGATGTCTTTGGTCGTAAAGAAGATCAGCTTCAAACAAGTGTTCCATATTTGGAATTAAACGCTTCTGATGAACGTGGTATTAATGTTGTGAGGGAACGTATCAAGAATTTTGCCCATCTAATGGCTATTAATGCTCCTTTTAGGGTTATTATTTTGGATGAGGCTGATTCAATGACTACTGATGCCCAGCATGCTCTTCGACGTACCATGGAGAAATATAGTGCTACTTGTCGTTTCATTCTCATTTGTAATTATAGTTCAAGAATCATTGAACCTATACAATCTCGTTGTGCGCTCTTCCGTTTCGCACCTCTCAATGAGAAGGACACTAAGAAATACCTTCAAAATATCATTAAGAAAGAGAAGATCGCCATTACTCCTGAAGGTGTTAATGCGATTATTTATGTCTCTGAGGGCGATTTACGAAGAGGAACTAATGTCCTCCAGTCTTCCGCCATTCTTGGTAAAGAGATTACTGAGGAAGAGATTTACAAAGCCACAGGGAAAGCTCAGCCCATTGAAATCCGCAAAATGATCAAACTTGCTGCCACTGGTGCTTTTAAAGATTCCAGGAAATTGCTTTTAGAATTACTCATTAAACAAGGTTTGTCGGCTCAAGATGTTATCAAGCAAGTCCACCGAGAAACCATTCAAATGTCTGATATTGACGATAAAACGAAAGTTGAAATGATTAAAATGGTCGGCGAAGTTGATTTCCGGCTCACTGAAGGGGCAAACCCAGAAATTCAACTTACAGCACTTCTCGCTCATCTTGTCGGTTTAAAATTGAATGAGAAATAGATTGTGAGGTATTTCCTTTAATACCTCTTATGTTCCTTCTTTAAAGCCTGTCAAGTATTCTCTTTGCTCGTCTGTTAATGGTTGTAATTGTATTTTATGTGATTCTAAAGCCATCCTTGCTACATAATCATCTAGTTCAGTGGGGATATTGATTACTTTATTTTGTAGTTTTCCTTCGTGTTTTGCCAAATGTTCAAGAGCTAATGCTTGAATTGCGAACGAGCCATCCATTATCTCGAGAGGGTGCCCTTGCCCTGCTGGTCTTGCTAGATTAACTAATCGTCCTTTTGAAAGAAGATATATTCTTTTTCCTTCCTTTAGGATATATTCTTCACAGTTTGGATTTATTTCCTTGATTTCTTTGGTGATTTTTTCAAGTCCTGGAATGTCGATTTCTAAATCAAAGTGCCCCGCATTTGCGAGCATCGCTCCATCTTTCATTTCTTTCATGTGTTTTACATCTATTACTTTCTTGTCACCTGTTGCTGTGATGAATAAATCTCCTTTTGAAGCTGCTTCTTCCATGTTCATTACTTCGAATCCTTCATACAAAGCTTCTAATCCTTTATGCCAACCAGAAGGTTCTGTTTCTTCTGCATACGGCATTCTATCTCCAGCTTCAACCACAATTGTTCGTGCCCCCATACCTCTTGCCCTGATAGCTAAACCTCTTCCACACCAACCGTAGCCAACAATGACGACATTTTTTCCTGCGATCAAATTGTTAGTGATTGTCATAATTGCATTTAGTGCTGATTGCCCGGTTCCATATCGATTATCAAACAAATGTTTGGAATAGGCTCCATTTGCATTAATTATTGGAAATTTAAGCGCACCTTCCTTCTCCATTGCTTTTAATCTGATAATTCCGGTTGTTGTTTCTTCACTAGCTCCAACGACATTTGGAATTAATTCTGGTCTCTTGAAATGTATAATATTAATTAGATCAGCGCCATCATCAATTAACAGATTTGGTTTTGAATCGAGCACGCTATTCAAGTTTGCATAATAATCTTCAGTGCTTTGATTGGCCCAGGCAAAAACTTCTATACCATCAAATTTTGTGAGTGCAGCTGCGACTCTATCATCTGTTGTTAATGGATTACAACTTGCAACTCGTACTGTTGCTCCCCCTGCTCGCAATGTTCTGATCAATTGCCCTGTCTTCTTTTCTAGGTGGAGAGCAAGACTCACTTTCTTTCCTTTCAATGGTTGCTCTTTTTCAAATCTCTTTTGAATTGCTGTCAAAATGGGCATGTTTTTTTCTGCCCATTCTAATTCCTTCATCCCTTCATCTGCTAATTTGATGGCTTTTACTTTGCTCATAATTCATCACGTACTAGAAAATTATACTATTGCTTTAAGAATTTTTAGAATATTAAAA
>JAHLVZ010000181.1 GCA_019058165.1 Candidatus Heimdallarchaeota archaeon | reverse complement strand
ATGTGAATCCAATTCCAACAGTTACAGGTGGAACAAACCTCGTTAAACTCCTTACCAAAGATTTGAAAGACATAACCGGTGGTTTACTGGATGTTGAGAAAGACGCAGTAAAAGCAGTGGACAACATTGAAAATCACATAGTTGCTAATCGAAAGAAACTTGGAATTTAAGGAAAGAAGAATTTTTTTAATTCCTCTTCCTTCGTTTTATGATTATATGTAATAAACCAGAGAGAATTACCATTACACCGATCATCGAAAAGCTAATACTCGTACCACTTGTCCCTAACTCAATTCTGTAAGTGAAATGATAATAACCAGTGAACTCATTTCCAATTTTAATTTCATATGATTCATCAAAAGTAAAAGGTAAAGGAATAGTCGCATCAATAACAATCGAAGAATCTGCGTCGATAACATAGCCATCCTCAAAGACTTTGACTCCAGTCATATTGAAAATCTCTACTTCTGTTGAAGTGTTTAGTTTTGGACTAAGATTTGTACAGGAAAATGATACATTGGTTAAGGAACCAGGTCGATCAACAATAGAATGAAGGGTAGCATCAACACTTAATCTTGGAGTATTCTGGAGTAAGTAGGGAAATGCAGGGAAAACATCTAACCAAAGATTCTCTATGAATTCTTTAGCCGGATCATAGTAAAGTTTGAGTTCCTTCCATTCTGTTATCAGATGGGTGGAATTGTCAATTATTGGAACCTCAAATATAGGATCCAAACCGGTAGCGTTACCATAAAGCTCATAGGACATGGGTGCCACGCAACCTCTTTCGAAATACATCCATTGTGCCCAAACGCCAGCAGCATAAACAGGTTCTTCTTCAATTGTATGCCCCCCACCACCATAGCCAAAGTAATTATATGAATCAGGTAGCAGATCTACATAATCAAGCAACATAGAATCGTATAGGGCAGGTTCATTCCAACCAAGAGAACTCCCGGGTAGCAGTGTTGCATTTCCTCCTGAGTGAAGAGAATAAGCCATGGCGAATCTATGATCTAAAGCAAAATCTCTGTATACTTGTGTTTCAGGTTCAGAAAAGGCAATAAAACCTGGAAATCTAGTAGCTTGTGTGTCATCAACCCAACCATTACCATCTCTGAAGAACATATCATAATTTCTGTTCAGATCAACAAACCCAACCATATCCTCATTCACTGAACCATCAGCATCATTGTCTATGCCTTCCCAGTAGTAGTATTGTAATTCTGGATCGCCACCATTTTTCTCATAAACATAAAACATAGAGATGAGTCCATCCCCGTTAGAATCTTCAATGGAATCCTCATCAAATAGCCCATCTCCGTCATCATCAAAGGGTCGAACGTTTTTTCGTAACCAATATTTTTGCTCATTAACAACTAAATCCAAAGCATCAGGATTAATTGTTGGTAAAACATAGATTTCTTGAGTATTCACAAAGTCGGTAATTTCGCTATCTACTCCATAATTATTCAACAGATAGAGAATAAAACGTAAAGCAACTTCTACTGAAATCTGTTCTCGTCCATGGTGATGAGCAACCACGAGTGTTTTTGCTTTTTGTTGGGTTCGTAATTCATTGGTAATCCTTAAACTGTAAATGTTCTTTCCCAAATAACTAGTGCCAATTATTTCATAATCTACAAGCTGAGGAGCTATAACATTGAAATTATGTAATTCCTCTAACAAAGTAGCTGTGTTATGATACTGATCATCAAATAATAAGGAAATATTAGCCCAAGTTCTATCAACATCCTCTAAAGTTGCTTCCTCTAAAACCAGGATAGCATTAACATTAATAGAGAAAGAAGGAGCGATCAATAAAAATAGAAACATAAAGAATATGAACTTTTTAACAACAAACTTTACCGACATAACCATTATTGGTATTTGTAAATATTTAAACAATTTTGAGAAAAAAAGAATAACAATTCCTCTTTTTCTTTTCTCACCGCAAGTATTTTAAACAGAAAAAGAGAGGAAAAATACTGCTAAAGATTTTAGCTCAATAGGCCCGTAGCGCAGTCTGGACAGCGCACCTGCCTTCTAAGAAGGAAAGTTGTGACTACCTTCGAAAATAGTAGGGGGTCGTGGGTTCAAATCCCACCGGGCCTGCCATTTATTTTCTAAAACTTTTCTTTCTTCTTCTATTGAAGACAAGTACAATTATGCCAATCAATCCTATTGGAATAAATCTAAAGCTTAATCCAATTGAAGGTGGAGTATACATAATTTCAAAAATGAGCAAACCATCATAACTTGCTGCTACATATAGATAATTTTCATCTGCATCTATTTCATAGAAATAATAAACTCCCTGATATTCATCAATTAACTCAATTTCTTGTTTAGTTGTTTCCTGAAAAACAAGCAAATTATCAACTGAGCTTATAAATACTAATCCGTTATGGACTCTTAAATATGAACTAAATGAATAACTAAAATTAAGTTCTCCAATTAAAACAGGATTTTTAACTTTCTTTATATTAAATACACTTATTGTGCACTTATCTTCTAATCCAGGACTAACGAATAAAACATACATTCGATTATTTTCAAGTTCTATTTCAAGTGGAATGCGATTTTCATATTTTGTTGATAGAATTCTTACTGATAATGGATTACTAGCATCACAAACAAGTAATGCATCAGATGTTCCTACGTATAAAATATCTCCCATTTTTCGAAGGGAATTACATCTACTAAAAGATTCATTGTAATTTGCTATTAATTCTGGTCCTGTAATATTTTCTAAGTTGTACACATCCAAATAACTATAGCTTCCAACATAGAGTAAGTTATTATCAAAGATTGCATCATTGATATACAATCTTTTCCCAAAGTGACAGATTACATGTGGATTACTTAAATCTGTAATATTGATAACTGCAAAACGATTAAACCAGCTGCAAGCTTCATTCCATTCTAGTAGGACAAAAGCATAATTCTGGTAAAGAAAGACATCACGTGCTCTCATTACTTGAAAGTCAGATTCATGTGCTTTTCCAAATTCTACTTCTGATAATATAGAAATATTAGCTTTATTATTTACATCCAATATAACCAATCCACCATAACCATTTGCAAGAAATGCAACATCATTTCGAACAATCACACTTTCACCGAATCCACCACAATCAAAAGACGCTGCTTGTTGTGGTTGAGATGTATTTGAAACATCGATAATTTTCATTCCAGTAGGATTAACTACCATGAAAACATAATTTTCTTTCTTGGCTATAGCTAAACCATCAACATTACTTTGACAACTACCGCTTATAGCAGCATTACTTGGATCTGTCACATTAACTATTGTCATTCCTTCTTCATAATTAGCAATATAAACAAAACCTTCATCATAAGCAATACTATTTGCATTAGCGATGTCTACTTTCGATATATTAACTGGATGCACAAGATCCGATACATTAAGAACTACTAGTCCATCATTGCCAACGATGTATGCAAGATTTTCATTCACAAAAACATCGGAACAGTAAAGCTCTTCGTTTTCACTCAACAATATAGGATTACTTGGATTTGATACGTTTATAATATCTAATCCTTCAAAATCAAGTGCAACAAATGCTATTCCATCTTTTACGAATAATCCTTCATTTGATGTTCCATGAGATACTGTTAATTGACTTACCATTACTGGATTATTAAGATCAGAAATATCTAAAATCTCAAAATAAAATGAATATCTCATAAGATAAGCATAATCACCTTGCACAAAGATATCAATGTAATCAAGATTATCAGTAAAACTACTAATCAATATTGGATTTGTTGGGTTTGATACATTAATTATTCTCAAACCAGAAAAATAACCTACAAGAAAAGCAACATTATCAATAACATAAATCCCTCTCACAAATAAATTATCTTCCTCAACGTATTGTCCTAAGAAAAAAGGATTTTCTGGATCTGAGACATCTACAATAACCAATCCCTCACCTGCAATATATGCTCGATTATCTAAAACAAAAACATCTTCTGAATAACCATAATTTTCATCCCATGCCCCTACTGGATTCAAAACAGCTTGTGAGTTTTGTTTAGTTAATTCATTTTGTTTTTTATTAATTGATTTCTCAGATGCTATTAAATCAGTTTGAAGACAAGTTTGCATAGTACTTAGAATTATTAGGAAAATAATAATGATAAATCTAGAATCCTTTCTATAACTAATAATTCCTTTTCTTCTCCTCATTCTCTACTTCTCCTAAACTATTTTGATACTCACTAAGTACTATACACCTTTTCTGATAAAATAGTTTTGTAAAATATCTTTATTTATATTTTAAAATGATTCAAAGATTCAAATCCCCCCGGCCTGCCACTTTTCTTATTCATGGTATTACTTTTTTGTTGTTGTTTACGAAATGTTTTCTTTTTAATATTGAAATAATTAAAATATGAGTACATGCATAATTATTATGGAGAGGATTATTTGCGAATGAAAAATAGTATTACTAGACTTGGTATAATTACTATTTTTTGTTTAAGTTTGTACTATCAATATAAAAGCTATAATACTAATTCCTCTCTCTTGGATACAAATCAAGAAGAGTTGAATTTATCATTCTTTAATATTGAATCTGGTGATCCAATTCGAATTGATAATGATACAGATTTCATTTCTCTGGGTTGCCCTGGAGATGGAACACCTGAGAATCCATATAGAATTGAGAACAAAACTCTTATTTTTGAAGGCTATCAACGTGGTGTTAGTGTAGCTCGAACTACGAAACATTTCGTAATTCAAAACTGTTACTTTGCAGAAATGAAGGTAGCAATTGAGATTAGTTATGTAGATTCCAATACTTCAATTATTCGAAATAATGTTTTTGAAAATATTCCTTTAGAAGGAATTTCAATTATAAGATCTAATTATACTAGGATTGAAAACAACACTGGTAGAAGAACCTTTGAAGGAATTTATACTGCTTTCAGCTATTATTCAAATATAGTTAATAATTCTTTTACAGGTTGTTATGATTATGAAGGAATGTTAAATCCTAGTGGTATGAAGTTCTATAGATCTTATAATGGTTCAATCATTAATAACACCATTAATAATTTCGAACTAGGAATTTATACTCACGAGAGTTCCGGTTTTCTATTCGAGAATAATACTATTCTTTATTGTCGAGCTGATGGATCTATTCATCTCTATTATTCTTCAGATATGGT
>JAHLVZ010000180.1 GCA_019058165.1 Candidatus Heimdallarchaeota archaeon | reverse complement strand
TGATAAATCAACACCACGTTCACCAATGAGTGTTTCATAACCATCTGGGGTTGATTCAATAAACTTAGCAATTTGAGCTCTCTTGGCAGCAGTTCGTATTTCCTCTAATGTTGCATCAGGTTTGGAGAAGGAGATGTTTTCTCTAAACGATGTCCCAAATAAGAAAATATCTTGTTCTACAAGAGTAACATCCTTTCGGACATCAAACGTATGCATTTCTTCAAAGCCTACGCCATTCAATCGGATTGATCCTTTATCAGGATCATAAAGTCGCAATAAGAGCTTCAGAATAGTGCTTTTACCTGATCCAGGACCGCCCAGAAGAGCAACTCGAGAACCAGCTGGAATTTTAAATGAAACATTCTCTAAAACATTCCTTTTCTTCCCAGGATATGAAAAGGTAACATCATCAAAGATTAAGTCACTGGACCAATCAGCTTCTGGTGATTTAGTTGGTTCAACTAAGGGATCTGCAAATGTCATGACATCCCAAATTCGTTTTGCATTCATCCTACCTGCTTGGAGTCCAAGTAACCTCATAGGTACCATGAAATTCAAGATAACTAGTTGTAAGAGCAGTGAAAGCATAGAAGTCATTTGACCAATACTCATAGAACCATCATTTTTGGAGACCATCCAAAGACCAATCCCAAAAACAACAGCAGTAGCGATAACCATTATTAAAGCAGGCCAGTAAAAAGCACTTAGAAAACCTTCTTTCTTTATTTTATCAGCAAGTCGTAAACTTTGTTTCTGGAATTTCTTTTCTTCTATTGTTTCACTATCAAAGGATCGGACAACTTCAATACCTCTGAAGGTTTCTTGAGATGAAGAAGAAACGTTTCCAAGTTCTGTTGCTAATTCTTTTCGGATAGGACCAATTCTTCGAGCATATATCCAGGCTAAGATTAAATAGATTATGAAACTAAAGACAATTCCAATACCAATTCTCCAATCCGCAACGCCGATTACTTTGGAACCAACAGGGATTCGAATGAAGAAATAAATACAGACAATAATTATGCTTAGGAATGAATTTAGTAAGTGTCGAAGAGAGGGAGTAAAGGAAAAACGAATTTGATTAGTTTCATTCATTCCCATTGATAAAAGGACACCAGAATCGTGTTCATCATGAAACGCCATGGAGTGATTTTGAACTACATCAAAAAACTCTTGTCGGATGTCTCGCTCGAAACGATAACTAGCCAAACTCCACAAATATGCACTTAATGAGGAAGTTAACCAACCTAATAAAGCAGCACCAATGATGGAGAATACAACGGTTTTAAAGTAGTCATCTCCAGTCGCTAAAATATCTAGTGCTAACCCAAGTAAGATTCCGGGTAACACACTGATTACAGCATTTAAGATTATTATAAACATGGAAGTAAACATTAATCCTGGATACCGTACTAGTCCAGACCAAAACCATTGATTTGCTGATTTGTATTTTTCAGTTGCAAGTTTTTGTGGTTTATGATCATTATATTCTAATGTTACATTTTTTACTTCTTTTGTTGCCATATTAACGGCTCCATTATTTTTATTTCATTTACTTTTTTTCAAACAATATATCATACAAATCATACATATTTAACTTTTTTGTCTAATCAAACAAAAAATTAATATATCACACAAATAATACATATCATAGTTGAGTCAAGACGTGTCAGAAATGTTTGTTGTGAAGAAAGATCACGGGGATATGAAAGATATCACCTTACGGGGTGTAAACAAGGAATTATACGAACAATTCACTGTTCATGCTAAGAAGCATGGATTGTCTGCTGGTGATGCTTTTGACAGCATTGTTATGATCGACAAACAACCTTGGCGTAAAATCATTAGTAGACATAGACCTCCACGTCTTGGAAAAGCTCCTGAAATCATCAGGGATTTAGAAAAGTTAGTTGTTTCAAAACAAGACCTCGTTACTGCTGGCGAAAATACAATGTTTTTGTTTAGTAAGATTACTGATCTAACCTTTGAGAAAGACGTTGATGCATCCACTCTTATAAAACACGTGAGATTGATTCGAAAATGCAAAACAAGTTTCTTAGGAGATATTCCTAAAATTATCCAACTTGGCATTTTTCGTAAACGAACAGCATATACTCATCCATCGAACAAAGACCAACTTAAGGATATTACAATTAGAAATGTCTCAATAAGACTTTATGATGAATTTGTTTCTAATGCTAAAGATAAAAGTAAAACAACTGGAGAGTATTTTTCCGGGATTTTAGCTCATGCTATTACCTTCTTTGATATTAGTGAAACAATATCATCAATAGGAGATAGAGAAGTTTTAGTAGTGAGGGAAGAGGAAGAACTATTTGTTTCAAAGAAAGATTTAGAAGTTTTAGGTGAACGAGGATTGATTATTTATGGTATCCCTAAAATTGAATTTGCTAAAGACATTGGTCAAGAACTTTTCCTCAAAACGGTTATCAAAATCATTAAATGCGATCAAGTTATTCTCCCATCAAACATCCCCCGTCTGATTGTACTTTCTCGAGCCATTCAATGCAAGGAAACAAAAATAACATAATCAAATGCTTATTCTTTTATTATACATACGAAAACATCACGTTTCTCTATTGTGTAAGAGTAGTAGGATATTTTGTAGTTTATAATTTGGCCATCACTGGTTTTCAAAGGTTTTGAAAATTCTCCTTTTTTGTTAGTAAACAATGAGGATACTTCTTCCGCACTATCATCTTGTGGGGTTGTAGTAAATAATTCCGAGAATGACATTTTCACTATTTTTTTGTCAGATAAACCGAATTCTTCCTTAGCAGCTTTATTTGCCATAACAAGTTGACCAGTGCTACTACTAACAATAAGCAGCATTTCATTTAAGGCATCGAAAATAGTCATTAAGCTCAATTGTTTTGCTTGTAATTCTTGTTCAGCAATAAACTTCGCAATTGCTGTTCCAACATCTCTTCCAATTGCTTCTAAAATACCTTGATTTTCATTAGAAATTATTCTATATTCTTTTGAGGATAGCATTAATGCTCCTATTACAATATTTTTGGAAAAGAATGGAACAGAGATAATTGATTTAATACCACCTACATCTGCATGATGATTCACAGATTCAAAATCCTCTAAAATATAAGTTTCGCCTGCTACAAATAATTGCTTGTATTGAGGTGAATTAGTATCAATTTTTTCTAAATCTTTAACCAAAACCTTTGGCATTCCGATAGAGCGTTTTAGTTCAGCATTTTTACTTATTTGATTTAGAAGATAAATCGCTCCTCCAGTGAAATTTAGTGAACTAAGGATGGTATTAAGAACAAAATCAATGAACTGCTCAAGATTTTCCGCTTTGTAACCGGCTGAAATAACCTTATTCAGTACTTCAAATTCATGATACTGACTTCGCAATGATTCCTCTAACTGCTTAATATCGGATATATCTAAGATTACACCATTTATTGAAATGATATTACATAATTCATCGCGATTTGCAGTAAGATTCATGATCACAGGAATAAGAGTTCCATCCTTATGTTTTCTTACTGTTTCATAAGTGAGCTTACCAGTGGTTATAACTTGCTTAAGCATTTCTTTTTGTTGGTTTTCTTGACCTGGAGGTGACATGAGAGAGATGGATTGACCAATTAGTTCTTCAGGTTTGAAACCAAAAACCTTCTCAATAGCGGGATTTGCATAAATGATTTTCCCTTCTGGATTAGTAGATGTAACTACTTGTTCACTAAAAGAGATTATATTGGTTAAACGCATTCTTTGTTCTTCAATTTCTTTTCGTAAAGAAATGTCTTGTCCAATGAAAATATACGCTTCAGCTTTTTGTTCTTCATTGAGAATTACTGAGATACTTGTCTCAAATGGAATAAGTTGATTTAACTTATTCTTCAAAGAATATTCGATATTTCGCAGAAGACCCTTTTCAGCAGCTAAATGAATATCAAGCTTTGCTTTTGATCTATCTTCCAGTAAAATAAAATTGAAGAAATCAGATCCAAGGATTTCCTCTTCTTTGGTAATCCCTAAAATATTCAATGCTTGCTGATTAAGAGTAATTATCTTTCCTTCTAAATCAGTGTTAATAATGGCAAATGGAGAAGTTTCAATAAGTCGACTATACAATTCTTGACTTTCTCGTAATGCTTCTTCAGACCACATTTTTTCCAGGGCAGAAGCAAAGAATCTAACAATTGTCTCAAAGAAAAACTTATCTTCCTCAGGAATTTCTTTTGGTTTATTAGAGACAATCTGTAATGTTCCAAGAAGCTCTCCTAATGCATTTAAAATTGGCCAGGTAATATTTCCTTGTGCATCAAAACGCTCCAATCGCTTTTGATATTGTTTTGTAATGGGATGTTTAGTAACATCTGGAGCAAAAATTGGTTCTTTTGTTCTAGCTACATAGGTGTTCAAATAACTTTCATCATTAATATTCAACGGTTTAATCAAACTTTGCTTATCAATATCCTGTAAAACAACCGCAATTGGAACAAGCTCTTGTGTGTCTTTGTCATATAGTCTGAAAGTACCGTTGTCGTATTGTAACAAATCAGTTAATCCTATGAGGATTCGCTGACATAAATCTGTTAAATCCTTAGCGTTTACAGTAGCCTCTGCTAAGAGATGAAAAGCTTTTCTTTCTCGCTCCAATGTTAGCTGAACTCGTTTCTGTTCAGTTATTTCTAATATAACAACACCTGTAACATATTCATCTTTTATTTTAATTGGTGTAAGATGTATAGTAACCCATTTTAATTTTCCACTTTTTGTTGTTAGTTGATATTCTTCAATCTTCGAAGTGCTTGGATTATCTCCCATCGCTACTGCAATTTGTTCTCTGAAGCGATCTATATCTTGCCAAGAAAACATCTTTCTAGTAATGTCACGAACTTTACTTGACTCGAAATCTTCTCGAGTATATTCTGAGATTGAAAGAACAACATTATTAATGTAGAGAAAATCCCCATCAATTTTAGTTAGTGCAACACCCAATAGTGATTGCTCTGCAAAAGCTCTGAATTTTTCTTCACTATCCCTTAAAGCATCTTCTGCCTTACGGTATTCAAGTGCCGAAGCTAGCATATCTGCAATTGTAGCAAAAAGAGTTCGATCATCTTCAGGAATCACTTTTGGAGTATGATTTACTAATTGCAAAATACCTAGCAGTTCATCCCCAGCAGTAATTATTGGCCAAGTTATATTTGCCCGAACAG
>JAHLVZ010000179.1 GCA_019058165.1 Candidatus Heimdallarchaeota archaeon | reverse complement strand
TTATTATTGTCTTAGCAATTTCAAGGTCAATACTAGTTTTTTCAGATAATTCTTCAGGAGTTAACCAACAAAGAGATTCGATTGTAGAAAACCCCTTTGATTCCAATTCGTCTAGAAGCTCTTTTGTCACTGATTGTAGTTCTTCTAATTTCTTCTGGAACAAATCTTAACACCTAATAGCTCTTTTTCCCACACCAGTGTTTTTTATAGGAAATATCTTCTTAATAACTATTTGTTATATGAGGTATAAAATCCCACCTTGTACCCTCTGGATTACGAAAAGTGATTATCACCATTATAATGCCCTAAACACTAAATGGTGGATAAAGGATTAATACCAAAATTCCGGTTATGACCATTAGAATAAAAATAACAGCCCATGCTATGAATGTATTTCTTAAAGTATCCGGTTTGTCAAGTAGTCTTAATCTTAAAGAGATTGTAACGACAAACATAAAGAATGGCAAGAATACAATGGGAAAAACTCGTTCATTTAATTCTGTTCCAATTAAGTAGAAAATAATTTCAATGATTCCGACTACTAACCATGCTAAAGCTGCGAGATCCATAATTTTGATTTCAAGTGGGTATTCTCTCCAAGTTGCGAATCGTACAGTTTTCTTCGGTTGGGAAATTTCAGTGCTGCTCATAGTTATTCCTCATTGATTATGTTCAGTTCTAGAATCGAATTTTCTTTAATAATCTTTAAATCTTTTTATGGGATTTTCTTTTAGATTTTTTAAAATATTATATTTCCCCACCAACTAATTCCCTTCTTTTTCTTAATCTATAGATAATTGTCCCTACAATGACAACTCCATAAAACGTAATTGTAATGCTAAAGATTGTATTTTGATTAATTTCCTTAAGAGGAAGAAGCTCGGCATTTGTTTCTCTTAGTTTGAAGAAAACAGCCATTCTCCTATCAGTAATAGGTTCTATAAAATATCCAGCCATATAAAATAATACTCCATACCAATCACTATTACCATGTCTCGCATAGCCATATAACAAAGTCATGTTTAGAGTACTACCATATGTTCTGAACATAATAACCTCATAATATTTTTCTATTATTGAAATGGATTCGCTTCTTGTTGTTGTAGAAGTATAATTTTGAATTTTTACCGTGGAATTATACACAAGATCCTGTGGGAAAACCCACATAGGTGTTGGAATGATTTCTTCTGTTCTGTCGAAAAAGTAATCCCAAAACAACCAAATAATATAGGTATTTTCAGTAGCGATATCCAAATGTCGAGTAAGTAAATCTTCACTTCCTCCGGTGGTTTCATTATAGAAATCTAAAGGTGAAACAACTTCAACACGGAATTCTCCGAAAATATGTGTGTCATCTAACATTGTTAGATATTCAATAGATAATGTTCCTGAGGCTGCAATTATACTGCCTGTGGACTGTGTGATATCATAAAGCAATTTCATCCCAACAAATGGAAATTGATCCACCTCTTCCTGAGCATTAACTGCCATAGGATTAGTCTCGACGAATTTGCTGGTTACATTTACAAAGAAAATACAGAATATCAATAGTAAAACTTTGATGGTTGATTGAATGGGTATTCTATTTCTAACCAACATGATATTACTCACATTCACAAATATACTTACTAACTTGTCAGTATTTATTGTTTCTATTAATTTCATGTAAAATAAAACAGATGTTTTAAAGATTATTGCCCGACTTTCCTAACAACTAGGAAGAATTTTAACTTTGAAATACCATTAACTTATAGTTTAAGAAAAAATTTGAGGAACATAAATGGACCCAATAATTAAGGTGGAGAATGTATCAAAAATTTTCGGACGATACATATCCCGAGCTAGAGTGACTTCATTACGAGATATTAATTTCGATGTAAGAAAAGGTGAAAGAATTTGTTTATTCGGTCCAAATGGTGCTGGGAAATCAACTTTAATGAAAGCAATAATGGGTTTACTCAAACCATCAGAGGGGCAAATCTACATTAAAAATTATAATGTTCGATGGAACCCGCTAAAAGTGAAACAAAGCATAGGGTATCTACCTTCCGAATTAAATTTCTATCTAAATACCCCTTGTAAGGAATCTTTATTTCATTTTGGAATGTTGAGAGGTCTTTCCAGAAAAGTAGCAATGCAAGAGACTGATAGGTTATTAAAATTAATTGGCTTAACAAAATGGTGGGACTTGCCCCCCAAATTAATGTCCTCAGGTATGAGACAAAGATTTAGTCTTTCCTTAGCAATTATTGGTGATCCTGAGATAATTCTCTTTGATGAACCCGTTGCCTTTATAGATGTTCAAGGAAAATTGAAAGTTTATCAATTAGTACAAGATTATGTTAAAGACTCAGCAAAAACAGTCATCATGTCCACGCATAATATTCAGGATGCATTAGTAATGAGTGATCGTTTAATCCTCATGGATAGAGGAAGAATAATAGTCGATGGACCAATTACAGAGATTATTACAAAACGATGCAAATCAATGGAAATTATCTTATCACAAGACGCTCCCTCTGAAAAGGAAATTATAAAAGTTATTGGAGAAGAAGATTTCGAGCTTTCGGGTCGAAAAATCTTAGTTCGTTCAGAAAATGCTTTGCAAATTAGCACCTTAATTGTAAATCGTCTTCAAGAGAATAAAATCTCGGTATTTTCATTTAGACCCTTTGTAGAACAGAGAAGAACCAAAGCGGAAACAGAGGAATTTTCCTAGGTGATTAGTTATGGAAACAGAAATTCATAAACCTCAAGAAAAGAACTTTTTCAGTCGCCTTTTTATGCAAATCACAGAAAGAAATCCACTCTTAGAAATCCGTGAAACAACTGAAATAGTAAGATACGAATTCAAAAGAATAATTCTAACACTAAAATTCTTCATTGCTTTATCTTTTGTTTTGCTTCCTGCAATAATATTCTTGAATTCAATTGCTAGCGATTATGAAGCATTATTACTGGATTTTGGAGTAGATGCATTTCGAGCTTTCAGTGCAGCAGGATTTGTGAATATTGGACAATTCCTACTACAAATGATCGGAATTATGCTGACATTAGACAGTTTTGGAAAAATAGCCGATGACAGTATGAAGAGATATTTTGCATTACCAGTAAGAAAAACTAATCTTTACATTGCTCATGCAATAACTGCATTTTTGGGGACCATTTTATCTGGACTACTTGGGATAATAGTATTTAATCTAATTCTCTGGATTTGGACAGGAGTCTCGTTAACATTCCTCCTAATAGTAAAATCATTCTTTCTAATATCTGCGGGAGCATTTCTAGCAATATCGATAACCTCTTTATTTGTTATAATAGCGAACTTTTTCGGCTTCGCAAGTTCAATAGCCATAGTTCCAACACTATTCATCTTCTATATTATACCCTTCCTGGTAAATTTCGTAACATCTTTCGCTTTTGGTTTGCCAGAAGCGTATCAGTGGACGTTTATGTATCAGCTGGCAGTCGCAACGGATTTCATGATAGAACCTTTCATCGGTCTGCAACTGAGTTTGGAGCAAATAGCAAATAGGAATGCCTGGTTAATAATTGGAATAATCAGTGGTGTCTCACAAATACTATCACTAATTATCTTTGCTGGAACTGAAAAATAAAAAAGAGAAGATAAAGAATCTAAGGTTTTGGTTTAATAAATTCTTTATCCATGAGCATTTTAGTCATATCTTGAGAGTACTTGATTTTTTCTTCAGCCATTTTGTAAAGTTCTTTTTCTCCCATAATAACTCGAGCAATGCCTTGTTCAATTGCTTTCATACCGACAGCAGTAGCTTCGTTTGGATACACTTCCCATTGATCCATCTTTGGAGTAATATAATCTTTCGTCAGTCCATTCTTTACTGCAACATCTCTTAAAGCATAAGCAGCAGCAACACACATTTCGTCAGTGATTGTTTTAGCTTGAACATCAAGAGCACCACGGAAAATAGCTGGGAATCCTAAACTATTGTTTATTTGGTTTGGGAAATCGCTTCTTCCAGTTCCGATAACTTTGGCTCCAGCTTCTCTTGCTTCCCAAGGCCAGATTTCTGGTAACGGATTAGCACAAGCAAAAACAATAGAATCCTTAGCCATGTGGGAAATCCATTCTTTCTTGATAGTTCCGGGGTCAGATTTAGCAGCAGAAATAATGACATCTGCCCCTTTAGTAGCAACGCCAAAATCACCAGTTAATCCTTCGCCATTGGTTTTTTGAGCTAAATCATATTTGAAAGTGTCATAATCTTTCTGCTCAACAATATCCGGTCGATCTTTAATTGTAATACCTTTGGAATCACACATTACAATGTTCTTAGGATCAACGCCAGCAGTAATAAGAAGATAAGCAGTTCTAGTATTTGCTGCCCCAACACCAAGCATAGCGATTTTAACTTGGTCAATTTCTTTACCAACAAATTTCAGAGCACCAAGAACACCTGCTAAGACAACTGTAGCGGTACCCTGAGCATCATCATGAAAAACAGGAATCGTAACTTCAGGGTCATTACGCAGAGTTTCAAGGATTTTATAACAGTTAGGTTTAGAAATATCTTCTAAATTGATTCCACCAAAAGAGGGTTGAATAAGTTTTACAGTTTTAATAATATCTTCGGGATCGTCAGTGTCAAGGCAAAGAGCAATAGCATCAACACCACCAAGATACTTAAACAGAAGACTCTTCCCCTCCATAACTGGATAACCAGCTTCTGGACCGATATTTCCAAGTCCTAAAACTCTAGTTCCATTAGAAACAACAGCAACAAAATTGCCTTTATTGGTGTGTTTGTACACTTCCTCTTTGTTTTCTTTAATAGCCAAACAAGGAGCAGCAACACCAGGAGTATACCAGATACTAAAAGCATCAAATCCCCAAATAGAACATTTAGGAACAGTTTGCATTTTGCCCTTGTAATAAGGATGGAGTTTCATGGCAATTCCTGCAGGCTTCTTAGCTTTCTCTAATAATTCTTCCTTGGTAACTTTCTTCTCTGTCAATGTAATCATCTACTAAAAATTAAGTTCTACAAATTGATAAGCTCTCACTCTCTAAAATATTAATCGCATAGAACTGTAAAAGAAACACAAAAATAAAAAGAAGGACTTTTATCGAAAAAAGAGAAATGCTTAAAACAGATGAGGAAAAGAACAAAACAAGCTAGGTATACGAGTCGAGGTAGCCTAGCCTGGTTTCGGATGTCCACGCGTGTTCATTCGCCGGAAT
>JAHLVZ010000178.1 GCA_019058165.1 Candidatus Heimdallarchaeota archaeon | reverse complement strand
ACATATAATTTAGTAGTATTAGTGAGACTCCACCTAAAACATAGAATGCTAACATAAGAAATACATGCATACCGATTTTTCTTTTTGTTATAATAAGTGCCGTTATTTGTATTGCTAAGGAGAAAACCAAACTGCCAATAGCTATGCCACTAACAAATCCCCAGATATCCCATCTAGGAACAAGAATAATCCAGGAAACAATAACAACAAGTGAATAAGCAAAAGAGATAATGGGATTGATTATAACTTTCCTTTCTGAGGAAGAGTAGTAAGATATGGTCGGCGTTGCTATTAGATTGTTCACTACCTGAAAACAAAGGAAAATAGGAATTATCCAATAAATAGCGGTTTGGTATTTCGTTAATCCTAAGTGATCAAATAAATTGGGATAACCCGTAATAATTAAGAAAATCAAACCAAAGATAGGCAATATTAGCAATGTTAAACTATAATTAATTCTATTAACAAATGATACATCGTGTTCTTCTTTTGATTTTTGTAAATTGGTAATCCGTGGTATCGTCATTGCTCCAATCGCAACTGAAATCAGAGAAATAGGTTTTATTGCAGAATCCCAGAAACCTAAAACTCCGACACGGAATTCTGTCAAGTATTTGTCTGAGATTATAATTTGAAATTGGGAAACTCCAAGACTAAAGAGACTTCCAATTCCAACGAAAAATGCATAGAGAAGTATTTTTTTGGTAATCTCTGGAAAAGAAAAGAATTTCTTTAAATCCATCATCTTGGTTTCTGAGAAGAGATACAATATATCAAAAGCTAAGTGATAAACAATAACAGGGAAAAACAACCAATGAAAACCGGAAAGTCCAGTCCATCCTAAGATGTTTGGAAGAACACCAAAAACAATCATAAATGGTAAGAAAATTGCAAAAGAAATTATTTCAAATTTGAAGAGACGAGAAAACCTCTCTTGACCCTGAAGAGAATACCTAAACAAATAATGAAGAATTATTACAATTAACATTGAGATTACAATTAGTAAATCGAAAATATCAAGTTGGAAAACAAATACACCAATGAGGGGAAAAATCACAATAGCCATGAGCAAGTAAAAAACAGTAATTTTTCCTCCGATTTTATTTATTTGCTGAGTTTCATCTCCAGTTTTTGCTGCGATAAATCTTGAGATGGCAGGAGCAATCCCATTAGCAATAGGTATTGCTAAGAAAAACGCCCAATTGAATAGAACTGAGAAATTACCCATTGTTTCTGCACTATACAACAAACCAATTAATAGTGGGAAACCGATATTCACTAATCCTATGATCAAAATCACAATGAATGAAAAAAGGAAATTACTACCAATATTCTTGCTCAATTGTTTCATTTCACTATCTTCCCAAAGTAATTCGTTAAGCTTTTGCAAAATGCTTTTTCTGAGTATTTAGCAGCAAACTTTGTAATAAACTTACTATCCCATTTTCTTTGAAACGCTTCTTCAATTGCTTCTGCAAGTTTCTTTGGGGATTTTGGATTTACAAGCAAACCCAAATTTTCGTTTTCAATTATAAACTCACTAGCCCCATTGTAAGTAGTAATTACTGGTGTCCCACTTGATAAGGCTTCAATTACTGTTATTCCAAAACTTTCGTGATGACTTGGCATAACATAGAAATCTGCAGCGTTAAACCAATTAACAATATCATTTCTATTGATAGGACCTATCAGTTTTACATTGTCTGAGAGATTATGTTTGCGAATTAATCTTCGCATTTCACTCGAGTAAAAACCCGAACCACCAATGTAACATTGAATCGTTTTATTCCCGGATTCCATAAGTATCTTCATTGCATTAATCAAATCATGAAAACCTTTGGATTTTAAGTGATTGCCAAAAGCAAAAATGATTTTCGCATCTTCTTGCAACCCAATTTGTTTTCTTATAGGTATTTTTTCTGCGAATTCAAACATTCCACCGACACTATTGGGTTGATAATAAACTCCGGGATTATATTTTTTCAGAGATTCATAATCTTTCATATTCACTCTCAAAATTATGTCAGCATTCTTCCAAGCTTTAGTATATTCTGTATATTCCCTGTCAAGCTCTCTCTGAAACCATTTGCGATTTTCGTGTACAGTCAGAATATAAGGAGTGTTGAATTTCTCTTTTATTTGTTGGCTGATATAACCTGATGGCCAAGTGAAATGAGCATGTATTAGATCAAAACTTAGATTGTTTCTTTCAATTGTATTAAGAACAGCCCGTAATCGATTATCTATTTTTTTCCCAAATGTATAGAGAAGTGGAAGGTAAAAACTTCTCGGATAAAAAACTGAAACATTCTCATAAGTATAATTTTGACAATAACGCTCTCGAGAGGATAATTTTAACGTGCTAAAAATAGGAGCAATTACATAAATTTCTTTGAATTCACTTTTTAGGGCATTTACTTGATCTTTTACAAAGATCCCCATAATACTCTTGTTGTTTTCATCTGGAAAACCAGGTGTAATAACAAGTAATGTTTTGTCTTTGAGGGATTTTGTTGGCATAAAACCAAGTCTCACTTAATGATGGTAGGTAATTGTATGATGATTTTAAATATGTTATATTAATGTAATTTATCTACTTAAGGAATACCATTTAAGAATATCCTAGAATTCCCAAAGGGAATAATGCTCTGTTTCTAGAATTAATGTAGCAATAGTATCAATGTCTTGAACAAAAGGGGATTCAATGAAATCTGTCATTCGTGTCTCAACTAGTGTACTATTCCTCAATGTTATGAAATACTCGAGATCCAGCTGAGTAATTATTTCTAACGTTGTTGAGTTAATACTATTCGAAACTAAATCAGTGTAAAATGATCGACCAGATCGTAAACTATCATCTACTTCAAAGAATGAAAAATCCCATGCTTTATAGAACGGCCTAAAAGTCGTATTTTGCCTCACATCTTCAGCTGAATAATAATCCGTAAGCATTAATGATAAACCATGAGCATCCGCAAGGTAGTAACAACCCGAAAGAACTGAAATCCTAATACCAGCTAAGCGAACACTACATCCAAATAACGAGCCTTGATATTGGTCAAGATAATCAGCTATAATTACTTCTTCTTCTGATAGAACAATGCTTGGAAAATATTCTGGATAGGTTTTGGGTTTGAATATTGTTTGGGCATCAAGATAAAACCGGGAATAAGCCATTAGTCCAACCACAAGAATTAATGGTACAATTTTCGTTGATTGCTTGTAGAAATTAGTTAATTTTGTTGAGTCTAATTCTTTTTTATCGTAATATCTTTTTGTGAAAAATAAAGTCACACCAAATATTATGAGAAATGAACCAATGATAACAAAGAAGTAGAGATAAAATGAAATTGGATAGGCTGTGTAGGAAAATAAAACAATGCCAATTATGAAATACACACCAAGAGCAATTAGTGTAAGAGAACTAAATTCAATCTTTCGTTTTTCATTATCTATTGTAGATGTTTTAAAATAATACAGAAATAAAAGAATGGGAACCATACACAATACATAGATGGAATAATTGTTTGAAATGAATAGGAAAAGCGGTAGTTGAAGTAAGATCAAATATAATATGTTGTAATAGGATGAATCCTTTACTGTGAACTTTGTGTTCAAGAAAATAATTCCCAAGAGAGAGAAGAAGATGAGTGGTCCCCAACCTTCCAGCATTACATCTGCAAAAATTATTTGTAATTGTACAAGTAATTCCTGAAAGAAGCCACTTGCTGTCAAATCTGTGGGATTAGTTACGATTTCCAAAACAAAACTTAGAATAATTGAAAACAAAATGGATAATAAGAAAATTAGCAGAAAATATTTTGAGATAATTGATTTTATTCGAGGTATTTTTTCCTCTATTCGTAATTTATTTGCGAGTAATTTGAAGAAGATAAGGTATATTCCTAAGAGTACTATAATGCTTAGAAGCGGAATACTCATTCTGTGGAATAAAGTAAGAACAATAAAAATTCCAATAGATTTCACATAGGCTATTGCACTTCGTTTTCTAATTGTTTGTAAGGTATACATTAAGAATAATGGGAAGAACGCCATCATCGGCAATCTTGCAGAAGCAAAATTATAACTGAAATAAATCATGTAAGGAAAGTTGATGTAAATCAGACTCCCGACAAAAGCTAGAAAGTTGTTCTTTGGTTCTTCCTTATCTTCATTTTGGGTTAAAATGTATTTGAAAAATTTGAAAGAGAACCCAGCCATTAATACAACGAAAAATGAAATGAATAGATTTACACCAGCAAACACATGCCTGAAACTTATCCAATCAAAGATTCGATATGCTAGGAGAGAACCAAAAGGATACAGTGAGAAAGTATACATTCCAAAGACACTCAATGGATGAATGATCAACTCCTTGATATGTCCATCAAACAATAATCGACTTTCCCAAACAAGATACCAAACATCAGTATTTACTGGACCCATCATTACAGGAATTCTGAGAAATAATGAAACTAATGCTAGAAGAAAAATGAGCAAGATTGATGTTTTTCGCTGTACAAAAAAATCTTTAGTTTTAGAGAGAACTACATTCACTTTTCTTCACCTGATCTATTTATTTTCAAAGTAAAATTACTCGGATGTGTATTTTTTCAAATTCTCCATTAATCTTTCATTTGAAACATATTCTTCTGCTGGTTTGAATTTTTGAGCGGTTATTAATTCGTATGCATTGATAACATTCAATGATGCATTTACAATAACCTCTTCTGGCAAATCTGGCACAACACCTTCTCCGGTAAAACCATTATCTCTTAACCAGCTTCGAACATATTCTTTGTCAAGCCCTTTTTGCTTCAACCCTTTCTCGAATGAATCTTCATATTGATCTTTTAACCAATAGCGAGATGAATCTGCAGTATGAACTTCATCAATAAGGACAACTTCACCTTCCGGATTCAAACCAAACTCGTATTTAGTATCTACTAAAATACCACCTTTTTTACTTACAACTTTGCTTCCCTCAGCATAGAGTTTGAAGGCAGCCTCTACTATCTGATCTAAAACATCCTTTGTAACAATTCCTTTAGAGATTAATTCCTCAGGAGTAATTTCTTCATCATGTCCTTCTTGTGCTTTTGTTGTTGGAGTAAAAACTGGTTCGGATAACTTCTCATCTTTTCGTAAATTATCTGGAAATTCAACACCTGAGATTATTAATGGTTCATTGTTTTCTTTGAGATACTTGTATCGTCTCCAAGC
>JAHLVZ010000037.1 GCA_019058165.1 Candidatus Heimdallarchaeota archaeon | reverse complement strand
ACCGTGACATGGGTTATGATGTAGCCTTAATGGCTGACAGCACTTCTCGTTGGGCAGAAGCTATGAGGGAAATTTCTGGTAGATTAGAAGAAATGCCTGGAGAAGCTGGTTATCCTGCTTACTTAGCAAGCAAAATTGCCCAATTCTATGAACGAGCTGGCAGAGTTAAAACTCTAAGTACCGAAGAACGACAAGGATCAATTTCAATAACCGGGGCAGTTAGTCCTCCTGGTGGAGATTTTTCTGAACCAGTTACACAAAACACTCTTCGAATCACCAAAGTTTTTTGGGCTCTGAGCAAAGATTTAGCAGCGAGAAGGCACTTCCCAGCAATTGATTACTTGGTATCTTATACTCTTTATACAAATGAATTGACTCCTTGGTTTGTTGAGAATGTCGACCCAGCCTTCATGTCTTATCGTTCTGAAGCAATGAGTCTCTTACAAAAAGACAAGGAGTTAGAAGACATTGTACAGTTAGTTGGTCCTGAAGCATTACCTGAATCTGAGAAAATCATACTAGAATCAGCAAGAATGTTGAAGGAAGATTTCTTACAGCAAAACGCATTTAGTGATGTTGATAGTTTTTCCACCATGCTAAAACAATGGTTAATGCTGAAGATTATCATTGATTTCTATCACAAAATGAGTGAATTGTACAATCAAGGAGTAAAGCTTCCTGAAATGATGAATTTACCCATCATTGATAAGATTGCTAGATTGAAATATATTCCAAATGATAATGCTGAAAAAGACATGAAAGGAATTCTTGCAGAAATTGCTGCCTTGCAATCAGAAGATGTTGTGGATCGAGTAAGTGGACGAATGATGCCCAGCATGAAAGATGAGTAGGAGTAAGAAAAAGATGACTGAAACACCACAAAAAATTACTTCCGAAACATTATCAAAAAGAGTATTCAAAACTGCAACAGAAGTCACCGGTCCTTTATTATTTGTTGATTTACAAGGACGAGGTGGGGTATCTTACGGAGAAATCGCGAAGATTAAATTGCCAAGTGGCGAAATACGCTCTGGACAAATCTTGGAGGTCTCAAGAGATCTTGCTGTTGTCCAACTTTTTGAAGGAACCTCAGGAATGGACGTAGAAGAAACCACAGTACAATTTCTTGGTGAAACTATGAAATTACCAGTTTCTGATGATCTACTAGGTAGAATCTTTAATGGCAGAGGAGAACCTATCGATAATCAACCAGAAATTATTGCTAAAGAAGAGTGGCCAATTTCCGGGTCACCAATAAATCCTTTTGCTAGACAATATCCAAGAGAATTCATTCAAACTGGATTATCCACCTTAGATGGTTTATTTACTCTTATTCGTGGTCAGAAACTCCCAATCTTTTCAGCGAGTGGATTACCACATAACGAAGTAGCAGCACAAATTGCTAGACAAGCAGCAGTTTTAGGTCAAGAAGAAGATTTTGCGGTAGTATTTGCTGCAATGGGTATTACAGCTGAAGAAGCACAATATTTTAGAAACGAATTCGAAAAAAGTGGTGCTTTAGATAGAGTTGTCCTTTTCTTGAATTTGGCAGATGATCCAGCAATTGAACGAATCATCACACCAAGACTTGCTTTAACTGCAGCAGAATATCTTGCATATGAATGTGATATGCACTTACTAGTAATTCTTACAGACATAACCAATTATGCAGAATCACTTCGAGAAATCGGTGCAGCACGAGAAGAAGTACCAGGACGAAGAGGATATCCTGGTTATCTCTATTCTGATTTAGCTTCAATCTACGAACGAGCTGGTCGTATTAGAGGAAGAAAGGGATCTATTACTCAGATGCCTATTCTTTCAATGCCAAACGATGATATGACCCATCCTGTCCCAGATTTATCTGGTTATATCACTGAGGGACAAGTTCTTTTAGATCGAGGTTTGCATCGTCGAGGTATCTATCCTCCAATAAATATTGGTCCTTCCTTAAGTCGACTTATGAAAGAAGGAATTGGCAAAGGCTTAACTCGTAGAGATCATAAAGAATTAGCAGATCAATTATACTATGCTTACGCTCGAGGTATCGATCTTCGGAATCTCGTTGCAGTCGTTGGTGAAGAATCTCTTACTGAGGAAGATCACCGATTTTTGAAATTTTCAGATGACTTTGAGAATCAATTCATAAAACAAGGACGAGATGAAAATCGTACGATTTTTGAATCACTTGATATTGGTTGGGAATTACTAAAAATGTTCCCCAATCCTAAACGTGAATTGAAACGTATTTCAGACGAAATTCTCGAATTCTTCCATCCAAAGAATCGTGATGAAAAAGTTGATTTTGATTCTAGAGATGTCTAAATCTACCGACGTTACTAGTTTCTTCCACAACTTTTTTTATATTTCATTTTTTAGCTATTTATAAGGAAAATAATCTAAGTCATAAAATGAATGTGGCAACAAGATGAAAGGAGTTATCACTGCAGCTGGGCTAGGAACAAGAATGCTCCCAGCAACAAAATCCCAACCTAAAGAAATGCTTCCGGTTGCAAAAAAACCTGTAATTCAATATATAGTTGAAGAACTAGAACAAGCTGGAATTCGAGATATTTTAATTATTACAGGGAAAAACAAACGAGCAATCGAAGATCACTTTGATAAAGATCCAATTTTATTAGCAGATCTTAAACAAAAGAACAAAGTAGTTCAGATCAGGGATTTGGAAGCTCTTGAAAACTTGAACATACATATTTTCTATGTAAGGCAAGCAGTACCAACTGGTTTAGCGGATGCAGTGTATAAGGCTAAAGAGTTTGTAAATGACGAAGAATTCGTTGTTGCACTTGGGGATACAATAATTGATTCATTGAATAAACCAATACACCTATCCCGTTTGATAGATTTCCATAACGAAGCAAACGCTTTGTGTACTCTTTCAGCAGAACGTATTCCAATTGAACAATGTAATCGATACGGTATAATGGACATAGAGGAATTCAAGGGAAAACCCACTCCTAAAGCATTCAATGACAAGTACCTCGTAAAAGACTTAATTGAGAAACCCTCACAAGAGGAAGCACCCAGCAACTTGGCTATTTGTGGTCGATATGTTTTCAATCCTGAAATTTTTGATTACATTGAAAAAGTCGCTGTAGGAAAGGGTGGAGAAAAACAATTAACTGATGCAATTCGTCTTTCTCGAGAAACAGGACAAATTGCTGCATTACAATTAGCAGAAAGTGAACGAAGATATGATACAGGTTCATTCTCCTTATACGCAAAAGCATTTGTTGATTTTAGCTTGAAAGATGAGGAAATTGGACCAGAGCTTCGAGAGCATTTGAAAAAACTCAAACTCTAGTGTTTTATTCCTCATTATCAATAGTAACATCGTTATCTTCGAATAGCTGTTTTTTACCTGTGAGTAGATCTCTTGAATTATCTACCAAGTAAAAATTCCTTTCAACACCAACAATGAATACAAGTTCATCTTGTAAGAACTCTTCATGTTTGTGTGCAGTTTTTGCTGGAACTTTAAGTGGTTCAAGTTGGTCTGGGATTTCTACTCGAATTGTACCACCATTAGAATCAACTTTTACTAGGACAACAGCTTCTCTGCCTAAAAAGTCCTTATTAGTTGGTAACCTATAGGTTTCTGATACAGCTACTTTTTTCCAAATTCTGTCTACAATAAATGATAGTAAAATCGGTGCTAGAATAATAACCGCAATTCGACCATATTTGTTCATATCTGGTTCTTGCCAGAATAAAAGCAAACCGAGACCACCGAATGTTATAGAAAAAACTGCGACTATTAGTAATAATGGAGCTGCAGTACTCTTATCAGTGCTGAATTTTCCGAAAACATGATCAGGTGTTTCAATCCCGAGCTCAGGAGCTCCAGAAATATCCTTGTCTATACTTAGATCTTTATCAACTGTAATATCCTTATCTAATGAGAAATCTTTGTCCATGGAAATATCTTTGTCCACAGATAAATCTGTTTCATGTGATAAACTATGACCAGCACTAATACCCATGGTTACAAAAACAAGTAAGACAACGATTACACCAAATATTAAAAATCCGATACAGAATCCTCTTATCCACTCTTCCCATAATAATAATTCTGCATTCAATGTGATTTGATCAAACAATGTTTTTATGATTGACAAATCTTTGTCATAACCTCCTTAGTTATCTTTATGGTTTTTGATTGAAATAATTTAATAGGAGAGAATAGTTCTCTCCAATTAAAACTCTCCAAATGGAGAGCTCATGGTTTTAATAAAACCATGCAACTACTTTTTCGTTTCTTTTTTAGCTGCAGTAGTAGTTGTTGTTTTTGTTTTCTTTGCTGGTTTTTCAGGGTTCCCTGGATTGAGAGATTTTCCTTCAGTTATTACTTTTGAGAAATCTAAACTTCTACCTGTGAGTTCAGGTAATACTGTTAAAAATGGAATAATTGATTCTGCTAAACTTGAAAATGCTTTTTGTCCATCGCCCATTATAAACATTTTATCAACTTCTAGTTGACCGTAAATTTCTGGGAGCATTTCTACTATTTTAAGTTGGAAGAATTTTGGATCAGCTTGTGCCAACGATTTAACTTGTTCAAGGATACCATCAGCTTCAGCTATTAGTTTCTCCTTAACAGCTGCTGCTTCACCTTGAGCCCTAGCAATCAGTTGAGCACGTTCACCATCAGCAATCTTCTTCATTCTTGTTTGTTCTGCATCAGCTTCAATGGTTACTCTTCTTCTATGAGTGTCAGCTTCAATTTCAGTTCTATTCAGCTCAAGTTTTTGTACTTGGATTTCTCTGCCCTTCGCTTCTTTTTGAA
Organism: Candidatus Heimdallarchaeota archaeon; assembly: GCA_019058165.1. Lineage (GTDB taxonomy): Archaea > Asgardarchaeota > Heimdallarchaeia > JABLTI01 > JABLTI01 > JABLTI01. The sequence goes on along the minus strand of JAHLVZ010000037.1, from coordinate 18,648 downwards.
TTTGTAATTGAACTTCTTGTTCTTGAAGGCCAGTTTTTCGTGAAACTTCTAAGTCTCTAAGTCTAGTAACTTCTTCCATTCCTGCTCTTCTTAATCTTGCAGTTTCTTCCTCGTTAATTTGTTTTGTAGCTTCCATATTTGTTTTAAGAGTTTTATTTAAAACTTCCACATCTCTAATTTCAACAGATATGACTACAATACCCATATCAGCGAGTAAATCATGTAATTCTTTGGACACAGCAGAAATAATTTCATACCTTTCCCTAATAATTGATTCCAAAGCCATATTTGCACAAGTTGTACGAATTATGCTTTCAGCAGCGTTTTTAATAATTGTTTCAATGTAGTCTGATTCACGTTCATTCCAAGAAACAGCAGTAAAGGCAACATCAGGCTTAACTACTTTCCAAAAAACAAAAGCATTAACTGCGACGTCTTGAAATTCTCTGGAAAGAACTTTTTCTCTTGCCTCGAGAAATGTTTGCTGAGTGGTTGTTGGTATAACAACTATTTCATCAATAATTGGCATGAGAAAGCATCTTCCACCCTTGCCTGCTGATCTAATTTTTCCATTTCTGAACCTGATTACATACTCATTAGTTTTGAATTTACGATATCTACTAATCAAGAAAATTAAAAACAATAACGCTAAACCACATACTCCTGCAACTATAATTCCTATTGTTGTTTGTAGAGCCATCTTTTTTCTTGTTTCCCCTCTTAAATAAATTGAGTATATAACAACTGTAAAAGTCTTTGTTTTTCAAGTCCTTTTTCTAATGGAAAAGACGAATTTTCATTTAGAACTTTTACTTGTCTAGATATGGGTTGTATGAGTATATAAATGTAAATAAAAACTGGGATTCTTTATTTTCGTGTATGTTTAAATAAATAATTGTTTTTCTAAGTAAAAGTCTTATCCAGTAAAGGTTTACCTATTGGCAATAAAAGTAATTTGAAGTTCTTTTCCAGAATCATATTCGAGTACAAAAATATATTGTGAACCAACAGTAAAATGCCAATTTAATTCAAGTGTTATATTAACTTCTGTTTCAGGTAGTATTATTAGTGGAAAAGAAATTTCCGTTCCATTACCATACGCTTTGATTGGATTGTAAGTATCACTAGCATTAGTGAACCAAAAGCGAGTTAAATTTGTTATTGTGGTTTCATATGTTCCAGCACCAAATAGAGTGACGCTAAAATGATTGGTTGAATTATTAGGATGCGAATACGAAGTGTAAATTAAATTAGTACAGCATGTATATCTTTGTTCTGCTAAAAAATAAACGAGTGAAATACTAATAACTAAAACACAATAACTAATGTTGTTAATATGATTTTATTTCTTTTATCCATTATACTCTCATCCAATCACTGTAAAATTAAGAAAAAGAAGAAAAGAATGAATAAATCATTCTTAATAGGTAAAACTAAATTCGAATGTTCTACCATTATCGTATGCTAGGGTAAAGGTATATTGACTGCCACTTGTGAAAGCACCTGACATTTCAAATATGAGTGTCACTGTTTCGCCTTGTGCAATAACATACGGCCACGTTGTAATTTCCGTTGATATTGAATAATAAACATGTGTTGGATTGTAATCATCAGTTGTATTAGTAAATGTAAAAGCGGTTAAACCAGCTAGGTTAGCTTCTGCGCCACCATTGTTCACAATTGTAACTTCGTATTTATTGCTTGTTCCTGCAACTTTGCCGTTTTCTGTGTAGGCTAATTCTGGATTAGACTGTAATAAAGGTACAACAACAAAATATACGATTGCCGCAGCAGTAACAGTTAAAGCAATTAAAAGAATTGTTGCAATAACTGGAGAGACTGCTTTCTTTCTTTTTAGGATCATTTTCATTCTTTAACAACCATCTGTATTTCTCAATTTTCTTGTGATTAATTAGACATTACTCACTTAATTGATTTTGGTTTAGCAATCAACAGAAACTCCTGAGAGATTGTTTCTTGCCTTCATACTATTCTGTTCAATCAAATTTAAAGAATTTTTGTTGTGGCAATTACAAACAAGAGATTTTCTTATGTAAAACAAAAAAATATTTCGAATTTTGCTGTCTTTTCAAGACTTCTCATTTATGTTCCATTGAAAAGGAATATAAACCCTAGCTACAGAATATGTAATATTATTATAACGATTTACGTCGGTTCTCGAATCTTAAATCATCGGAGTATAGAAAAAATGGATATAGATGGGCAGTACGATCCAAAACTAGTTGGTATTATAGTTTCATCCTTTGCTGATAGTGGTCCTGATACTGTTTTTAATAACACAGAATTAGCTGATGACGAAGCAATGATTTTAGCAATAAAAGGCATGACAGTTATTGGATTAGATAATCCCCTTGATGCCATTGAGGATATAAATGATGATGAGGAAAGGAGATCAACTATACAACAATTTGGTCCTTTCCCGATTAAAGATAGAGCTACCCTAAAAGCACTTGCAATATCTTTTGTTGTTAAAGCGGAAGATTCCACCGATCATAGAATTAGAACCTTCGGTCGTTTTTGTGTTTTATTTTTAATTTACAATGTCGAACATACAAGGTTGATTTTGGATTCCTATGGATTAATTGAACCATACTTCAATATTATCTCTCGAGAGATAAATTATGATAAGGATTTACACCCTAATAACCTCAGCAACGTTTACAGAAAGATGAATATGCTTTTTCAAGGGGTCCTTCCAAGAGTTTTCACAGTCATTGATAAAGGGGTAATTAAGGAATTAATTGGTAAGGAAATTATGCATCGAGATGTTTTCTTAATTGCTGATAAGAAAAAGAAAATACTTTATTCTCTCTTAGCTGATCCTGAGATGTCTGTTTGGAGAAAGCATGAAATTAATCGTGCAGCAGCTAATTTAAACTCCCATTTATATAAGAAGAAACTGACTTCTAGAACTGTCACAGAACTTGAAGAAATTGCAGCGTTATTAAAACGGTATAATCTTTCCGTTGAAGGTGTTTCATAGGACTAACTTGTTCTTTTTGATTAGTTGATAAGATTATACAAATTTAGCAGTGGTACACAATTATATGGTAAAACGTATCGTGGAGATATACTTGTGTCAAAACTTTGAATTAATACTACTTCGAGTTTCAGCGTCCGTATGCCATGATTAGCTCTTCCTTCAATTGAGATTTTCAGATTTGTATACGTTGAATTAGGTAGTTCTTTTGTTGAAAATATGCGGATTGTTATATCTACTGTGTAACCACCAAAAATCCCCCCACCAATAATAACATCAACTACTTCTGGAGGATAAATGACACCATCCAAGGGACGAATATAATCATTCATAGCTTCATTTGCAAATGTTTGATAACGCCATTTCCGTATGATTTGCACAGAAGTTTGGACAATTGGATATGCCACTACTAACAGGACTAAAACAGATGCTATTATCTGATTTCGTAATGTTCTACGTGCTTTGATTTTTTTCACTGCTTGAGGTGGTTCCACTTTTCTGATCCAAAAAACAACCATACAACCGAGAATTACGCAAATAACATTAGTAATGAATAATACTAAACTTCCTAAAGCAATTTGCCATTCAGCTAAAACAAGTGCTATTCCAATATTAACAGAAACAGGTAAAAGAGCAGCTGCAGCAGCAACACCCACTAAGGCAAGTGAAGTTCCGCTTACAAAACAAATTCCTGCAGTTAAACCAGATGCAATGGCAATTACTAGATTTACAACATTTGGTTCCCCTCGAGCAATGATAAAAGTACTAGGCTCGGATAAAGTAAATCTATAAAATGAACCAATTATTATACCAATTGTTATAGTAATTAGAATGCCAACACTAGAAGTAATAACCCCTTCCCGTAGAATTTTTTGGTTAGAAGTTACAGCCCCGAATGCTAGAGCTACTAAGGGACCCATTAATGGAGCAATAATCATAGAAGCAATTAGCGTTACATTATCATCTCCAACAAGTCCTAATGCTGCAAGTATTGAGGATAAAATTGTCCAGGAAATAAAATTAAAGTTCATTTTTGTTAAGGATGAAACATTTTCCTCCAATTCCTCAATCGATATTCTTCTGAGGAATCGATCCTGTTTTCTAGGCCTAATCCTCGGAATAGTTGCTTCAACATCTGTGATGGATATTCTACCTTTTACTCTTCCAATCCCTAAATCTATGAGATGATCCAACACAAAACCAGTTCTATTTGGGGATACAGTAATCAAAATTAAGCTGAAATCACTGCCTTTAACATGAGTGATTTGAGAGGGAGAAACAACTTCATCTAAGCTTTTCACTAATTCATTCCCATCTCCAGCAGGAACCGTAACTTGGATTTGCTTCATATTTTTACACCGAATAGCTCAATCCATTAATGGACAAGGAGCTTCTTATCTTTTTACTTTTTGGATACCCAGTAACCTTTTTCCAAGGAAACCAATGTTTTATCCTAGAAACAAATTTAATCCAAAATACCATATTATAACGAATGTTTAGGGAAAGTGACGCGAGATTGAGCACTATTCGATTTCCAATGATCATCACTTGCTTTGTTTCAAAGCCAAAGAAATTTGAAACACTTTTCGACAAATTATTGCGTACTGCTGGCTATGTGAAAATTGGAGAAAATGCTTACGTACATGAGGGAGGGGAGCAATTAACAGCTGCTATTACTTTTGGGAAAACCTATTTGCCTGAAATTGAAACAGTGAAAGAATGCTTAACACTTTACTTATCGGATGCTGAGAATGCTATCAATCTAGAATTATGTAATGAATTAAACCAATTGCTTTCATCAGAAATCGAACTCGAAAAGCTTTAATCCTATTTTTTATCACGTTAAGATTTTTTGAAACTTTGTTTTCACTTAGAAAGAGAAATTATTATACATGATAGGTAATTAGAATTAGTCATTGATTATTATGCCATACGAAGAATGCGATGATCTTTACAAATGCAAAGCATGCCCTGTCACAGTAGCTGATAAAGGTGAAGGAGCTATTCCAATAACTCAAGATGAGGGTGATAAGTGGTACTGCACTTCATGTTTTTATTGTGAAGATATTTGTCCAGATTATTCTCCAAGGCAATATGCAATTGATCAGAGAAGAACTCATGAACAGCATTCAAAAAGAATGACCGAACCTCTCCAAAAATTAAGAAAATATGGCTTTCTATTTGATTTAAATCAACCAATACGAGAATTCAGATTAGACTATGGTTTACCATTATTACCTTTGCCAGAGCTGAAGAGCTTCAATTTTTTGTTAAAAGATGTTTTAGGGGAATTGGTTGAGAATCAATCAAAGATAGATTTTGATATAAACTCGGATTATAGTAAAAAAGAGAAAGATGAAGTAGCATTTTTCTTGGGTTGCTTAATTCCTTATAGAGTTCCAAATTATGAATTGTCTGCAAGACGATTACTGGATAAATTAAGTGTAAAGTATAGAGATCTGCCTTTTGCATGTTGCGGATCAATTATGACTGAATCGCAGTCAGAAAACCTCTGGTTAACTATTACTGCATATAATCTGGCAATCGCAGAAAAATATGGATACAATAAAATCATTAGTCTCTGTGGTGGGTGTTCTGGAAATTTAAGACGAGGGAATCAAATTCTTTCAGAGGATAAAGAAAAACTTAAACTTGTTAACAAATACTTGGCAAAAGTATCACTAGTCTACTCTGGAGATATAATAATTGAGCATCTCTCTGAATTTCTTTTAAAGAAACAAATGCAAACAAGAATAGAATCTTTGATAAATCCTAAACAAATACAAAACTTGCGATTCCTAAGAATTGTTACACAAGTACCATGTCAAGTTATACGTCCTGCAAAATACTTCCCTTCTTCAGCAAGAGGTACTGATTTGCTAAGAGACCTATTATCTATTACATCAGTAACTGCAATCAAATATCCTTTTGAATCATTTTGTTGTGGTTCTTCTATGTTGCTATATGATGAAGGCTTAGCACATGAAATAGCTAAAAAAAGAATTAATTCATTATTCAATCATCAAGTTGATGCTATAGTAATGGGTTGCGGTAATTGTAGTATGAATTACACCGTACATCAAAGAGAATACTCAGATAGATATTTACCAACATTCTTTTTTTCTGAAATTTTGGATTATGCATTAGGTACATCATATGATGAAATTGATGAAATAATAGAAAGAAAAAAAGCTAAAGACAAATCTATGCCTTAGCACCTTTTTCTGTTATCTTAGTTTCTACCATTGCTTCTTTTTCTTTAGAGAATATTTTCACTCGAGCGAACAATAGTGGTAACAATAAGACGGCTATAATAATAAGTATAGAATACCGGATAAATCTAATTAGATAATCAACTGAATATCTAGCCATAAATGCTAATCCAGTGGTATCAATTAATTTGAAGAGTTCTGAAAATCCAAAGTAGGCACCAAGTAAAATGACTAATCCTACGATTACTCGAAGAAGTTTGGTTAACCAATTAATATTGTCATTTTTCATCTTGACAAATTTTGCTTCTATCCACACAAGTATAGGTATGAACAGTAATGCAGAGGCTATGTGAGCAGTATCATCTTCTATGACCTTATTTGTAAGATTTTCTGGATCCCAATTACCAAATAATCCTTGAGTAAAAGTTATGATGAAAATGGCAACACCATATAATTCACCAACAATGATCTTCATTTTATCAGACCAACTATCAATTATCCTAAGAATATATGGCATTATGAAATATAGTGCAGCTAATATCACCGCACCAATGAGAAATCCAATTATAACATCGCCAATATAATGAACTCCTAAAACGATTCGTGAAAGACAAATCAACAAAACCAAAATTGGGGTTACAATATATAACCAGATTTTTTTAAAGTAAAGCATAATCCATCCATATACTGCAGTTGAATTTTGAGCATGACCTGAAGGAGTACTGTACCCCTCTATTTCATCGGGAATCCGGATATTATTTGTAGGCCTGGGTTTTTGTATTAGGGTTTTTAAGAAGAAATTCAGAAAGACTGATGTTAACAAGACATACATTGCTATAATTGCCTCTTTCTTTTTGTAAATCCAGAATCCTATCGCCAAGATAACAATGTAGACTATAGCATCTCCTAAGAATGCAATTCCTTGAAAAATTGTTATTAGCCAATCAGGGAAAACGCTCTGAATTATTTCATTTATTGCTTGACCAAAAAACCAACCCATCTGTGACACCTTTATTTTTTCATTTACCAGTGGTGTTAATACACGGTCTTACAAAAGTTTTTTCCGAAAAATCGTGGAATAAATGAATCATTGTTTTTGTTTTTCATATTCTTCCATAATAATCTCAAAAATAGTTTGAGGGTCAGACTCCACTTTGAATTTTCGTTTAAAATACTTGCAGATATTATTTATGTCTCGATAAAGTAATTCCCCTGCATTAACATGTTTGGCAGACTCGTATTGTGGGAAATCAATTATCAGAAAATCTTCTTTTGGAGTGATTATGACATTATATTCTGAAAGATCTCCATGAACAATTTTTCCTTTAACAAATAATTTTCTAGTTTCAGAAATTATTCCATTAAAAATTTTCAAAGGATTTTTCAATCCAATGTTCATTAGTTCTGTTCCTTCGAAAAACTCCATAATTACTATGTGGCGGTTACCATCAAGAGCTTTCGGAGCTTTTAGTTTTATTTTGTTAGCAATCTTTAATCCAAGTAGTTCTCTTTCTGCTGATAATCTTGATTTATATAACCAATTAATGTGCCCTTTTGAACCAAGATATCCTCTGAGTTTTTTGCTTCTTTGAAAACTAGGTCGGCCAACTCGATGGATTTTTGCAACCAAAGTATTTTGTTCTTCATCATAAGCTAGAAAAACATCGGATTCTTTTCCTTTCCCTAATTCTCTACCTATTGCAATAATTGTATCTCTCTCTGATAATGCTCGAAATGCAAGAACATCATATCCGTGATGTGTCAACTGATAACCTGTGAATTGTCCTTTCCAACGATGAAGAAGATCCTTGTAATGAAGATTATCTAGTCTTTTAATGACTTGATCAGGAGAGAGTTTGCTAAATTCAACCATAGAATCCACTGAAACATACTCAGCTGTCCGCATTCCCACTTCTACAGCTGTTAATAACCGAAAATCATTCTTCTCTAATTCAAGTAAATACTCAGCTGCTTTTGACATGAATCATCACTTGTATCTAACTGGGTGCTTTTTTCAGATCAAATATTCTATCTATGGATTAAATCTATCCGTCATCTTAAGTAATTTGGTCTTCTTCGCCTTTAATAAAAAAGGTTTTATATCATTCAACACTTTTTTTTCATAAAACAATCATTAAAAAATTCACAGAAACTTTTATTTATTCTATTAATTGTAGTAGTACTCCGAACTTCTTAATGGAAGAGTTATTGACATGTCAAAAGAAACTTTAGATGTAGATAGTGACGATATCAACCTAGTCGCAAAAGCGCTTTCATCCAAAACACGTGTGCGAATTCTTAGGCTGACCTCTGAAAAAGACATTGACGTAAGCCGTATTGCGGGTTTATTAAATCAAACAGAAGCAAATGTTAGTGCTCAAATTAAAATTCTTGAAAATGCAAAACTTTTGGTATCCCGTTATGAACCTGGAATGCATGGTGTTCGAAAGATTTGTAGTACAAAAGTTGGTACAATAATTTTCAAGTTATAATTTACCCAATTTCTTTTTGTAATTTTCTTTTCTGTTTTTCAAATGGTACTAGGTTTTGGGTCTTTCCTTCTTCCTTTCGATTGCTGCCTCAATGAAACCTCTGAACAATGGATTTGGGTTCCAAGGGAGTGAGGTAAATTCAGGATGAAATTGTGATGCTTGGAAGAATCTATGTCCTGGTAATTCAAAAATCTCCATTCTCCGACCATCTTCAGATGTCCCCGCAAAAACAAGACCTTTTTTCTCAATTCGCTCTATGAAATCTGGATTCACTTCGAATCTATGTCTATGCCTTTCTACAATTAGATCCTTTTTGTAGAGTCTGTGGGTGTTTGTCCCCTTTTTAATTAGTACTTTTAAACCACCTAATCTCATAGTTCCCCCTAAATCTGTAACACCTTTTTGTTCTGGTAAAAGATCAATAACTAAATTCTTGGATTTTACTTCACCATTCATTGTGAATTCAAAACTAGATGCATCTTTAACACCAACTACATTTCTTGAAAATTCTACAGTAGCTAATTGAAATCCAAAACACAACCCTAAGAAAGGAATATTGTTCTCACGAGCATGACAGATCATAGTGATTTTTCCTTCGGTACCTCTGTAACCGAACCCACCAGGAACTAATAAACCATCATATTCATCCATGACTTTAACTTTGTTTTTATCTTGCTCTATTTCTTCAGTATCAATCCAATCAATTTTAACTCCATATTTGAAAAAGGCAGCTGCATGCTTCAAAGCCTCGTTAACAGAAATATATGAATCAACTATAGTTGTATATTTCCCACCCATGGCAATTTTTACACAATCTTCTGGATTTTCATAACGATCTGTTAACTCATTCCATTCTTTCCAATCGACTTTTTCTGCCTTTAGGTCAAGTTCGTTTATTACTAGTTCACCAAATCCTTGTTGATCAAGCAGATATGGAGCTGAATATACAGTATCTAAATCTGGCAAAGTAAAAACAGCTTCTTTTGACACATTACAGAATAAAGCTACTTTTTCTTGTGTTTGTTCATCTAGAACATCGTGACTTCTACAAACTATTATTGTTGGATTCAAACCTATGCTTCTAAGCTCTTTTACAGAATGTTGAGTTGGTTTTGTTTTTGGTTCACCAAGATGTGCAGGAACTGGCACAAATGTTGTGTGAACTAATAAAGTATCTTCTTTGTTCTCCTCCATAATCATTTGTCGAATAGCTTCTAGAAAAGGCTGAGACTCCATGTCCCCAACTGTTCCACCAACTTCAATTAATAAAACATCAGGATTTCTTAAACCCACAACCTCTCGAATCCTTTTCTTAATTTCATTTGTAATATGCGGAATAACTTGTACAGTTTGCCCGAGGTAATCACCTGCACGTTCTTTTCTAATAACCTCTCGATAAACTTTACCAGTGGTAATATTCTGACTTTTCTTCATATTTAGTCCAAGAATTCTAGCGTAATGACCAAAATCAACATCTATTTCTCCCCCATCATCTGTTACAAATACTTCACCATGTTGAATTGGATTCATTGTACCTGCATCGATGTTTAAGTAGGGATCAATCTTAATAAGATCAATCGAACCTTTACGAATCTGAATATTTTTCCCTATACTGGATGTCACAATCCCCTTTCCAATTCCGGACATGACTCCACCAACGATAAACACAAATTTGGTTTTTTTCGCCATATACTCATCTTCTTTTCGTCATAAAAAATCATAACAATTCTTTCATCTATATGAACTTTATGTAGACCATTTATTTAAATGAAGAGCTGAAATTAAAAAGAAAAAAGGGATTTTCTCTCAAACTCTATGAGTTCAAGAGATAATTAGTACTCACTGTGTAGCTGCAGAAATATTGCAGTCAGCGATTTTTATTGTAGGAATGAATGTCGGAGTATAGACTTCCCACCAATAAATTTGTTTTCGGTCTTTACCAACAGCTGACACTCTTTTGCTCATTTTTAGAAGGTTCTCCGAGATTCGAAGCTTTCTTACAGGCTTCTTGATTTCTCCATTTTCTATGAGAAACATTCCATCTCGAGGTATAGTTGAGAATTCTCCTTCAATCATATTTGTATAGCGAGTATACCAGTTGCTAGTGATGTAGATTGTTGGTTTCTTAGATTCTGCAATAATTTCTTCAAGGGAGTAATCTCCAATGCCATAAACCATGTTTGTTGGTTCAGGTGCGAGAAACTTAGAGCCAGAGCCGAAAAAGCTTGTGAGATTAGAATTTCCAGTGCTCTCTGCTTGCATCATTATTCCACTAGTTGTATTGTGGATTAATCCTACTAAAACACCATTTTGAATAATAGGTGTTTTACTTGTCGGTGTTCCTTCCACATCAAATGGTTTACTTCCTAAACCTTCACTTATATGAGGGTCATCTACTACATGGAAATTCTCAGGAGTTATTTGTTCTCCAAAGTGGTCACCTAATGGACTCATATTTAATAATAACATGAGAGGATTTGCACCATCAGTTATTTGTCCGAATAGATTTCCACCAACAGTTGGACTAAGAATTATATCGTATGTTCCAGCTTTGCCTTGTTTTCCACCGACAGCCATTTTCGCAAGATTTCCTGCATTTTCACCAGCTTGTGAAAGTTGCTTTTCGATATTAGCCATGTTTCTTCCGACAACAATGTCTTGTCCACTACTCTCAAAATCAACAAAAGAACGAATAGTCATTCTATAAAATGACGAATCGTAAGAACCGTTATTACCATAGCTTGTTAGTAAATCCGATTTTGTTTTTCCAAAATAAAGCACACCTGCAACCCTTTCAGCACCAACTTCTAATGCTTTCTGTATTGCAACATTAACCATCTCTGGGGCTTTTTCTGGAAAACTCTCAATAGTTTTATCATACAAACCATTAATTGCTTTGTATGAATGCTTCTTGGATTCCATTGTTGCATACATATCGCTATCAGGCATTCTTTTAGCAAATTTCGTAGCTTGAGACACAACTTGCTCTATTTTTGGAATGGTTGGATCTTGAATGTCTACTTGAGTAACTTTCTTTCCAATTGCTAGAAAAACTTCCAGCATACTCTGATCCCATTGTTTCGAGATATCAATGTTGGAGTTAGAGAATCTAATTTGATAATTTGGTCCTTCGACTAATCGAGCAATAACCTCTGTTGCTCCTTCTTTTTGTGCTACTTCTAGTGCTTTTTCAGTAAAATTGTTGCTCATCTTATTCTCCTCCAAGACGTATATTTCTCATTCTTACTTGTCCTCCACCCATCCAACAAGGTGCTCCTTGACCTGGATCCGACTTTCCGCAATGTCCGAATGGGAATTCGGTATCTTTTGTCACTGCATCCACACTTCCATACAGACCAAAAGTTGTCAATTCCAGAACCGGTCTTCTGACCATTTTATCTGTTAATAGACCATCTTCAATAAGATACGCTTCTAAACCAACGTATTTGCTTTGGAATCGTCGATCATCTATATTCCATTCTGTGAAGCTTTTCATGTAAATGCCTTTCTTGACGTCCTCAAATAGTTCTTCGATTTCATATTCTCCTGGGGCAAAATAGGTGTTCGCCATACGAATTAATGGTTCCCTATCATATCCCATGGACCTTGAAGATGCATTTGATTTGGTTTCAAATTTGTAAGCGAATTCTCTGTTGAGGAGGACTTCGTTTATTACACCATTCTTAATCAAATACCTTGGACGAGCTTTCACACATTCGTCATCGTACAAATAGAATCCAGCACTACCAGGAAGAGTTGGATCATCTATAAGATTCACACATTCATTTCCGATCTTTATTTCTCCTAGTTTTTGATCCTTTAGAAGATCTATGTAAAATGATTCGCCAGCTTGTGCTCCTTCACGACCAAGAATTCTATCGCCTTCCGAAGGATGTCCTGTATTTTCATGTGCGATTATACCAGCTACTTCACCGCTAACGATAACATCAATTTCTCCAAGTTTCATCTCTTTTGCATTAATGGCTGTTTTAACTAAAGCCTGGTTATCAAGAATTACTTTTTCCACGATGTTTTCTTTTTCAAACCACTCCCAACCCATCGAACCCGCATGACCATGAAATCTTTGTTCAGTTCCTAACACTCCTTTTGCTGTGTTAAAAGTGTAAAAGAAGATTAGCGATTTATCAGATTCGATTATAGATCCTTCGCTGTTGTGGATGTATTTCTTGTGATTGTTCAAGTTTAACATAAGTGTTCTTGTAACTAAACTTTCACCGTAATCTTGACTAACAAGTGTTTTATCAAGATCAGTTACGAATTTGATCTTTTCTTCATCTGAGATATCTTCTAAGCTCTGTTTCACAGGAGTTGACCATTTGGTTTTCACAATTTCTTCTTCAGAAAAAATGATTGGTTCCTTTCTCTTGCTAGCTTTTGCCATTTTTATTGCTAATTCAATAGCACTCTTCACATTATCTTTCTCTAATTTCGCAGTAGAACAGAAGCCTATTCCTCCATCTGCTAGAACTCGAATGCCTATCCCTTTAGTGTTAACAATTCCTCCACTAATGATAGCTCCATTCCGAGAAGTATAACCTTCTTCTCTCGAGTCTACAAATCTTGCTTCTATGTAATTTGCTCCCTTCTTGGTTCCGTATTCTACAGCAAAATCAGCGATATCTTTACCGTCTTTCATAGTAATGAACCAGTTATTCATTGAATTTCCTATTATAAAAATCATAATGCTAGTTTCTAATAATTCAATGTGAAAAAAGATTGAAGCAAATCAAATGAATATCGATAAATTACTGTTATTCCTTTTTTCCAAAAGGACAAACTGCTATACAAATTCCACAGATTGTTTCCCCAACTCTTTGTTCTTGAATTTTCAAATGCTTGTTACATGCATGAGCATCATACATTTTATGTCTAGGGTCACCAAAAAACCACAATTCCCCTGTTATTGCTTTTGGAGGGCAAGTATCAACACAGATTTTACATGATCCGCAATTACTTGTTTCTTGTGCTTCATCTACACTTAGAGGAGCATTTGTGAGGACTGTTGCTAAACGGACTCTTGGTCCATGCTCAAAAGTTATTAGCATGGCACTCTTCCCAATCCATCCAAGACCAGATAAAATTGCTGCAGTCTTATGAGGGAATTCTCCATATAATTTTTGCCAATTGATCCTTTGTGATGCTGGAATTCTTAACGTTTTAAAACCCTTATCCTCTAATTCGCTAACTATTAGTTTTGTTATTTCATCTAAACTTTCATTTGTTTTTCGATAATGTTCTGCATAGACGTTCGTTGGACCTTTTTTTATCTTATTAATTATCTCATCTGATAATCCGATACCTATAGAAATAGCTCTTGAAAATCCTCTTGGAACCACTGGTTCATGTTTGTAATCAATCAAAATAGTAAGATCAGCAATACCAACTATTGATGCTCCATTCTCAAGAATAAATTTTTTGAGATTATTTGTGAAGATTTGGGCATCTTCTTCATTGATTTGATTGCTAACCTGCAATTAATGACCTCTTTAATTTTCGTAACAAAACTTAGAGAAATTACTATCTAACTAGTAAAGCTATTTCACAATAAAAATATTAGTGATGATTGAGTGAATTTATCAAGACTGAGATTCTCTGAGGTATAATTTTGATTGATTTAACTATAAATGAAGAAGTACTAAAACAAGTTGTTAAGCGAGCAAGAAAACAGAATATCATTATACCGACTTTTACTCAACAAAGGAATCCAAATGAGATCCCAATGAAAATTATGAAAGAACTAAATCTCTTAAGTTTGTGGGAAATTCATCCGAGAAATCTCTTTCGTATAACTTGGAAAAACGAACCAGTTGAAAAGGGTGGTGGATTTGTTGAATCTCCAAATTATATTGAGTTACCTCCTGAACTAACTGGTGTTGAAGCAAGAATTTTCGCACTTGTGGGCAAATGGATGCCTACTGGTTCTCATAAAGTTGGTGCAACATTTGGATGTTTAGTTCCAAAACTTGTTACAGGTCAATTTAATCCTTCAAGGCAAATTGCCGTTTGGCCATCTACTGGCAATTATTGTCGCGGTGGAGCATATAATGCAACTCTTTTAGCTTGTAATTCTTTAGCAATTTTACCAGAAGAAATGTCCCAAGAAAGATTTGATTGGTTAAAAACAGTTGCAGGAGAGATTATTACAACCCCCGGTGGAGAAAGTAATGTAAAGGAAATTTTCGATAAGTGCTTGGAACTTAAACAAGAAAGGGGCGATGAGATTGCAATTTTCAATCAGTTTGATGAATTTGGCAATCATCTTTGGCATTATGAGGTAACAGGCCCTGCAATGAAAGAAGTCTTAGATAAAGAGCTTGGTAATTCAAAGTTTCGTGGAACTTGTTTAACTTCAGGATCAGCTGGAACGCTTGGTTCTGCTGATTATCTAAAGAAATTTTATCCATCTGCTAAAACAGTAGCTGGTGAATCGTTACAATGTCCCACAATGCTCCTAAATGGGTATGGATATCATCGAATAGAAGGAATTGGTGATAAACACATACCTTGGATTCACAATGTTAAACAAACAGATCTAGTTATAGCAATTGATGACAAAGACTGTATTAACCTCATGAGATTGTTCAATGAAGAAGCCGGTCAAAAGTATCTAGAGAAAATGGGGGTATCGAATAAAGTCATTTCGAATCTACCTCTTCTGGGAATATCTAGTCTTGCAAATCTTTTAATGGCAATCAAATTTGCCAAGTATTATGAGTTGACAAGAAAGGACACAATTATGACAGTCTTTACTGATTCTATAGCAATGTATCAATCAAGATTGAAAGAATATGAAGAGAAATTTGGAAAATACAAAGAAATCGATGCTGCAATTGATTACCATCGCTCCCTTCAAGGGATCAAAACAGATAGTATGATTGAACTACGATACACTGAGAAACAACGGATTCATCACTTGAAGTATTTTACATGGGTGGAAAAACAGGGTAAAAGTGTTGAAGAATTGAATCAACAATGGTATGACGAAGAGAGTTATTGGAACGCTATTTACAGCATAGCACCGAAACTAGATGAGTTAATTGTTGAGTTTAATAAACAAGTTGCTCTTCTTTAGTTCCTTTTTTTTTAGTTAAAAGATACGAAAAAACAATTATAAATCTGATAAGATTTCAGAGAATCAACTTAAGAAGATGAAACTTTCCGAAAAAGTTTTATCTTTCATAATTAGATAAATCGTTTGTGAGTTTAAGACGATGTTACGAGATGCTCAAGATTACGGCTCGTTAAATGTACATATGCGAGCTCAACGAACAGAATTGTTCACAGCAGGAAATTATAATCTCCTAGCTAGTGCAACTGATTTTGCCAATTTGCGTCAAATGTTAGCACAAACACGATATGATGATATCATTGGAGCAGAAATGGTCAAGGAATATCCTAATTTGATTGAAATTGATCGTCGTCTCACTCAAAATTTCGTAGATCAATACAACACTTATCGTAAATTCATTCCAAAACGAGCTAAAGGATTTATTGATGCTTTTAGTAATTCATATTTTCTAAACAACATTAAAGTAATTTTTTCAGCTCTTCATGGAGCCAATCGTTACGAAGACGCTCGGGGGATGTTACTTAACCTTTCCGAGGAAGAGAACAGACAAAGCGAAGAACTTTACAAATCAATTAATGCCGAAGATCTAATCTTAAAACTTGAAAATGAAAAACTTCGAAATGCTTTAGATGTTGTGATTGGTGAATATAAATTCCTGGATCTTGTATATCCTTTGATTATTGCTGTCGACCAATACTACTTTAGCTCTCTCTGTAAAGAAATGTCTAATTTAAAAGGAGCAGATAAAGCCAGCACAAAAGGATTCTTTTCTGCAAAAATAGGCATTCAAAACTTAGAAATAATACTTCGCTCAAAAACTTTCGATATTTCCCCCACTATTGTAAAGAATTGGATTATGGAAACTAAATTCTGTCCTTTACGAACTGAATTTCGAGATAGAATAATTGCAAAACAAGATTTAGAGGAAGCATTCCTCTTAATAAGAGATGAAACACCTTTCAGTGATTTAGCAAATCGCTTGCTTGAGAATCTTGAAGCAGAACGTGCTCCTCTTGAGGATTTCGATAGATTTGCAGACCAACACTTAGCCCATAAAGCTAACTCTCTCTTCCGAGGTGCGAGTTTCAATATCGGTATTTTTCCAGCATTCTTTTATCTAAAGGAATTGGAGATACGTAACCTTCGTACAATTATCCTAGGAAAAATTCATAAAAGGTCTATAAATGATATCCTAGACAAAATTGTCTTAGTTTAAGAATCTTAGTAAAGATTAAAAACCATTAGAAAAAATAAACAAACGTTAAAAGAAAATTTCCAATTTGGAGGTAACAATCATTCGATTATCACTAGCAAAAAAAATCTTTATCGCTATTCAAGTATTAGTAATAGCATTTGGCATGGCTGCTGCTGCTCGAACTGTTATGGCTATAACTGGAGGAGCTGATTCTGGCATAACTATTAATCTAGAAGAAGCATCAGGACTTATTGCTATAGCTGCTGGCTTAGCCGTTGGATTAGCAGGCATAGGAGCAGGTATTGGTTTAGGTACAGCTGCCGCTTCTGCTGCTGCTGCAATCACTGAAAAACCAGAATCATTTGGTAAATTGCTTGTCCTTCTTGCACTTATTGAAGCTATTGCTATTTACGGTTTCGTAATTGCGTTCGTCTTATCCGGAAGTATCGCTTAAAATATCCAAAAAAGGGAATTTCGGTAGGGTACAAGACAGTAATGTACGGCGGCAATAATGCCGTCTCCCAAACATTTTTTCTTTTCTTTCTTTAACTTTAGCTTTAAATATTCTCAAAATTGCTTTACAAGGTCGTTATTCTCTAATCATTATTGATTAAATTATTTGACCAACAGTTTTTTTAATACGAATTCTTATAATCACTTGAAATCCGATTCTTTAGGAAGAGACGAAAAATTGTAATCGTGGTTTCGTTACTAAAAAAAAAGATCACACAACCTTAGTGGGTTGAAAAATCATGACCAAAAATAATGAAAGTTTCGATTTTGCTGCATGGACGAAATTACTACCTCCATCTGAAATTCGTGCATTACTCGAGTATAAAGTAAAATACAATTTCGGCGGAGGCCTTCCAGGTGCTTTACCAATAGAAACATTGTCAGACATTTTAATAGAAATTGGCAATGAAAACAAAGAAGATTATGCAACAGGGAAGAAGGGTAAAGCCATTTCATTATGGAACTATGGACCAACAGGTGGTCAAGAGTTTTGTTTAAGTGTTCTTGCTGAACGACTTAGACGTATTGATGACATTAATCTTGATGAAGAAACAGGTTGGAAAGATATTATATTAACTGCCGGCTCACAACAAGCAATATATGCTATTCTTGATACAATGATTGATCCAGGTGATGTTATCTTAACCCCAAGTCCAGCCTATCTTGGCTTTCTTGCACCCGCTTATAAACTCGGTGCAGAAATAGTAACTATACCAACAGACCTTGATGGTATGATCCCTGAGTATGTTGAAAAAGCCATTCCATTGTGTGAAAAGAAATTTGGTAAAAAACCAAATATTCTCTATGTTGTTCCAGATTCTGATAACCCTAAGGGGACTACTTTGCCTTGGAAACGAAGACAAGCACTTTTCGATATTGGAGAAGAACATGATATACTGATTATTGAAGATCAAGCCTATAAAGAGATTCAATTCCAGGGAGAACTGATCAAACCAATCAAATCTTTAGATCGTGATAATTCCCGAGTTGCTTATTTGCGAACTACTTCTAAAGAAGCAGCTGTATTACGTATGGGTTATTCAGTTTTGCCGGAAAGATTGAAGAATGAAGTCCTTAAGAGTAAGGGTTATCTTGACCTTTGTTCCCCAACTATACTACAGAAAGTTATGGCCATTTATTATAAG
>JAHLVZ010000177.1 GCA_019058165.1 Candidatus Heimdallarchaeota archaeon | reverse complement strand
GTTTTATACTTGGTATTCGTACGCAATAAACCGCCAACTCCTCCAAATGCTTACGCTGATAAAACAAAAGCTCTAGCAGTAGAAGGAACAAGATCTATGTTCAAGAAAAAAGACTTCAATTTACTCTTTGTAATTATCCTAATTGGAGCCGGAGCATTTAATGCAATATCAGCTGTTCTAGATGTTATTTTTGATTATCCAATTGGAGATCCACAACCTGGAATTATTGGTGCTCTTATAATTGGCGGAGGTACTGTTGGTGCTATTTTATTTTCAACGTTATCTGATCACTTTCAGAAAAGAAAACCTTTCTTAATTATGGCTTTGATTGCAGGTGCAATTCTTTTACCACTGCTCTACTTTATCCAAAGTGACCCTGCGAGATTCGCTATTTCATTTTTCCTGGGATTCTTTTTAGTCTCTGCATTACCAATTGGATTAACTTACGCTGCGGAAATTACTCACCCGCTTCCCGAGGAAACATCAAATGGCATTATGATGTGGATTGGACAAATAAGTGGAATTGTTTTGCTTGCTTGTATTATGGTAACAGATATATTCAATCCAAGTGGTAGTCTAATGTTCATTAACATAATCGTCATTGCAGTTCTCTTTGTAGTGGGGATAGTTTTATCCATCTTTATGAAAGATCTGGATGCTTACGCAAAAACCTAAGCATTCCTTTTTCTTCTTTTTTTTCTTTAGAAAACATTCATTATTGAAATTGTGTAATGTATGAAGTATGATTGATCCTAAAGAAATCCATCTAGCAAGAGAAAGAATTTCTCCTTATATTAGAAGGACTCCTGTCTTTAGGTCATATTATTTAAGTACTTTATGTGATGGGGATGTTTATCTAAAAGTAGAGAGTCTCCAAATTACTGGCTCATTTAAAGTTAGAGGAGCATTTAACAAACTTTTGAATCTCTCTAAGGATGAAGCAGAGAAAGGAATTATTACAGCTTCTTCTGGAAATCATGCTCAAGCTATAGGTTTAAGTTCTGAGAAACTAGGCATATCAGCAAAAATTATCGTACCCACAAATACTCCAAGAAATAAACTAGATAAAATAAGAAAATATAATGTTGAACTTGTTTTACTTGGAGACAATTATGATGAATCTGAATTGAAAGCATTAGAGCTCGCTGAAAAAGAAAACAGAACTTGGATTTCTCCATATAACGATGAATTAATAATTGCAGGGCAAGGTACTATTATATCAGAGGTTTATGAAGAATTACAAAAAGTTGATTCAATATTAGTACCAATTGGTGGTGGGGGTTTGATTTCTGGAATTGCAATTGCAACAAAAGATGTGTATTCGAATGCCAAAGTAATTGGAATTCAAACAGAAGCATGTCCTACAATGTATGAATCAATTAAAGCAGGAAAAATCATTGATATAGAAATGTTTGATTCTGTAGCTGATGGTGTTTGGGGAGGTATAGAAAAGGATTCAATAACTTTTGATATTACTAAAGATTTTGTTGATGAAATTGTTGTAGTAAAAGAGGAAACAATAAAGAAAGCAATATCTGTAATTTGGAAAAATGAGGAATTCGTTACTGAAGCTTCTGGAGCTATGGCAATTACTCCTATACTAGACAATCCTGAGAAATTTAAGGACAAAGTAGTGGTTTGTGTTATATCTGGGGGAAATATTGACAAAGAACTATTTGATGAAATAATTACTCAGTACTAAAATTACTTTTCCGCTACCAAAATGAAAGTACTTTTATTAGGTCTTTTCCAAGAAGTTTTGAATCCAATTTCCTCACACATAGCAGCTAGTTTTTTTGGAGAATGAAATTTGCTCCCAAAGCCAGCTATAAATTCTCCGAACCTTAGAAATATATTCCAAAAGTAGCTTTTATCGAATTCTCTAATGATTAGCTTCCCACCTAGTTTTAAAACTCGGAAACTTTCCTCTAAAGTTTCTCTTTGTTTCTTAATGTGATGTAAAGAATCGTTTAGAAAAATCTGTTTCAATGAATTTTTACGAAATGGCAATGCTTCTCCAACTGCTTGAACATTCAAAAATCGGTCTGTTTTCTTTTTTGCTTCTAATAGCATCTCATAGGAGGGATCTAAAACTATACATTCATTCACGTGATCCTGCAATTGTTCTGCAGCTCTTCCTGTTCCCCCACCAAGGTCAAGAAGTAAATTTGCTTCATCAAGAGGCAAATAATCGAGTAATTCATCTAAGTTGAATTTACTAACGAATTTATCATATCTATGTGCCATTTTGTTGAAGATAATCATGTGTCTCAAATCCTTTTCTGTTATGCTTTCGTTGACCATATTGCTAATATGAACCACATAGTCAGGATAGCCAACATTAAAACGACAAATAATAACTGTTTCCATTTAGAAATTTGCTTTCGAAAAAGTATAATTAATGATAAACAAGCAAAAGGTAAAGAAATGCCTAAAATTACTAAGCCAAAATTAAACCAACTAACTAATGGTTCCTCTTCTGAATAGATTGTTCCAAATTCCAATAATTCTTCCCTATAAATTATGATTAAAATAATGACAGCTGTAGGAGTACCCAACCCAAGCAATCCAAATAAACCAATTTGTATCCAAATATCTCTAAGATTATCTGGACTAATAATAAATGGGAGAGCTGTAACTGTGAAAAGAATAACAATTAAGAAGACAATAAATAAGATTAAATTTGATTTCATGTTTAGTTTCTCTTTAAAACTTGCACCAATTCTATCTGTTTCATTTTTATTATCTTGGTAGTCATTCCATTTTTTCTTGGTTAGAAAGTAAACGCTTATTGCACCGATAATCCCAACAGCACCAATCACTCCTGAAATTATGTAGTAAATGACTTGCCTCTCTACTTCCGGTAGTAATAAAATTGGAGTAATTAAATCATAGAATAAGGATTCACTCATCGGATTTGCCTTCCCTTTTCTACGGAGTTTTTATTGGTTTGATTATAACAAATCCTTTTTTTTCCCAAACCTCTTTCATCTTAGGATTCTTCTCAAGATACTCAGCAATAATTTTCTTGGAGACTCTGTTCAAAGGGCACGAAAAATTGGGACAATATGGGCAAAAGCTCTTTTGTAGGACAACTATAAACCGAATTACTGATACAATTGTTAATAGTGTTACAACAGACAAACTAACAGTAAATCCTAAACCAAAAGTAGCGAAGTTTTTAGTAGCAAAGTAAATACCATATATTTCCCAACCGATTCCCCAACTGAAAAGAAATAGGAAGAACGTTGTTAAAACAATTTTTTCAAATATGTTCATAGGCCCAGGTCTGTATTTCCAGAATTTAGGCGAACCAGCATTTGCTGGACAATGCAAGATTTTTCCTTCCTCTGCATAGAAAGGACAGTGTGAACAAAGAACATATGATTTTATCCCCAGAAAGAAGAATGCTATTGTAACTCCACTATATGTGATCAATGGCCACCATTTACCAGGCGTGAATCCTATGAATACAAGTCCACCTACCTCGAGTAGGATCCAAGGAATGAGAGTGGAGACTAAATATTGCCATTGTTTCTTGTTATATCTACAATTCAGTTTTTCATCTAATGAACACTCAACGCAATTGCTTTCATCTTGCCAGGTACAGCTTATTTCCTCTTGAGAAGTGTTCATTTTAATCACTATTATAAGTAACTCACCCAATAGCATTGTATTGTTTTAGTAAATTATTTATATTTCTGAGACAGATTTGGTTTTTGTTAGAGAATTCTTTTAATATTCAATTTCTAGCTTTGTTTTGTTGGTCTATTGTGACACATTACAATTTTTATGGGATTGCAAAAGAAGAGCTTTCTAAAGAAATGACTGATTTCTTTGCATCTAATAAATTCAAAACTAAAACATTAGATGATGACCAGCTACAATTTCAGAAAGGAAATGCTTGGGCTCTTATTCCACAAGGATTTGTTGATGTGGGTAATTATCGTGGCTTTCTAGTAGTTGGTAGAATAAGAATTCAAGAATCGAAAGATCATAATAGTTGTTCAATTATCTTTGAAAGAACGAGGGTATGGTTAGTCAATTTGATTTGGTCCTTGTTATATCTTGTTTCTATAATAACAATGTCAGCAATGAACATTTATCCAAATGTAAGAACTGGCTTATTAGTAGGATTAATTGTAATCGCGTTCTTCCAACTATGGATAGTAAACGCAGCTGAAAAGTTATTCCTGAAGAAATTTGAAGAACATTTCAAGAAGTATTTCTAATAACCCCATTTTTCTATTATCTCTTTGCAATTGGAGTAAATCATTTCTCTATCTTCATTAGTGATATTGTATACATTTTTCTTATAATCAGCTATAGATACTATGTAATCAGATAATTTCTTTTCATACTCTGGGATCCATTGTAATTCAAATTGTTGATAGATTTTCTGTATTTCTCCCATGGGATTTTTCTCTATATCCTCAAAACTCACTTCAATTATGTTATCTTTGGGAATCTTATCAAAATCGGCAAAGAATTTTCGATAGGTATAATTGTATATTCTTAAAATAAATGCATTTTCATCGCCAACAGGAGTTTGCAAATAATAAGTTGGGAAGAGCTTCTCATACAATTTCTTAATAGAGAAAAACGTCACGTAAGGATCCCTACGAATATGAATGAATTTTGCATTTGGAAATAATTCAAGAAGCATTGGGATTCTTTGTGTCATTGCAGGAGATTTAATTAGTAATTGCTTTCCTTTTTCTTTCAAAGTAAGTTTCTTGAGATAATTAAGATAGGTTTTTTTCCAGGTGTCAATTTCCTTTGGAGTAGCATCTACAAAACTACCATATTTTAGGTAATAATCTCTTCTTGAAGTAAAAACACAAGCAAGGTTTATTGAGAGTCCACATAAATTTGCTATACCATTTTCTTCTTCTTGTGGACCGTAAAATGAAAGTGGCATATTATCCATAGGTCTTGTTTTTGGCAAGGTCATTTTAAAGAATGGTCTGAAGATTCTTTCCCAATACAAAAAGACATGTGGATTAACCATTCTGAAAATAGTGAAAAAAGCAAATTGTTCATCTTGAGTCATCAAATTATGAAGATGAGTGGTTCCATTTCTCCAATGACCCAAAATAAAAATTGGAGGTTCTTTGAATTTTATTTTTTTAATTTTTCTTGCACTAAACAATTTCTCAAACAATCTGAATGGAAGGAAAAATAGAACAGAAAATGTGATTAAGAATGCTCTTGGCCAATAGCGAAATTGTACTCGAAACCGATTTTCCCATAAAAGTTTCAACCAGACACGTAGTGATGTTC
>JAHLVZ010000176.1 GCA_019058165.1 Candidatus Heimdallarchaeota archaeon | reverse complement strand
GTATGTATACTGCTTGGGGTCGTCATGGGCAACATGTTTTTGTTATACCTGAATATGATATCATTGTTGTTTTTACAGCATCACTATCTGTTTCTGATCCTGAACCTTATCTTGATATTATAGATGATTATATTCTACCAGCTGTTCAAAGTGTTTCTATTTCGCTTCCAATAATTTTAGCATTAGGATGTACAACGTTTTTACTAGTGGTATTTATAATTAGAAAAGACAAAAAATGATAATTAGTAAAAGAATTTCAGTGACTAGTTATTTTCATTGATTTTCTTTCGCTAAATGCTTTATTGTTGCCATGAGAACATTAGCATTCTTCTGCAAAATATAAGTAGAGCTATGTAGTCCTTTCTTGGTTTTAGTCGGGACTCTTTTCACAACATCAGCATCTAAAAGAATACGCAAATGGTTTTCGACAGTTGAACGATGCTTGTTAAGTGTTATTGCTATGTCTCCTGGATTTGTTATTCCAAGCTGAATGCAATCTATTATCCCTAGTCTAGTTGATGAAGCAAATGCCTTCATAAGCTTCTCCAGTTTGCTAAAATCCATCATCTTTTTTTCTCTCAGCACACTCTATGGGGTCTTGATAATAAAAAATATTGCATCTTTTTTAAAACTAATAAAAAGGAATTACTCAAGATTTTCCTTTACTTGAGAAATTATCTTAGTTATTATCCCGCCAATTTTCTCTTCGATTTTTATATCAACCAAATCATCATATGGAGTTTCACCCATATTGATTAAAACTATTTTAGCATTATTTTTCCTTGCTAATTCTGGCAAATCTGCTGCAGGAAATACAACTAGTGATGAGCCAATTATCAGGTAAACATCAGCAAGTTCGGAATGTTGTTGTGACATCCAATAATCTTCCTCCGGTAAAGGATCCCCGAAGTTCACTACAGAGGAGATTATTCTTCCTTTACAATGTAGGCAAGTTGGTTGGGATTCTTTAACTGGACTTGTTCTATAACCAGCTCCCCATTTATTCTTATCCCATCTAGATTCTTCATGGGTCATTTTTTTATTGCAAGACAAACAAACCATCAAATTGCTATTACCATGTAATTCAGCTAATAGTTCAGGTTTTATTCCTGAAATTAAATGTAATCCATCAACATTCTGCGAGATTATGAATTTCAATAATCCTTTGTTTTGCAGCTCAACTAGTGCAAGATGACCACTATTTGGTTGAACTTCACTCCATGATTTTTCCATTTTAGGAGGTGGAAGCCCTTTATCCCTTCTTGTCCATAACCCATCTGGTCCTCGAAAATCAGGAATGCCGGATTCTGTACTTATTCCCGCTCCAGTGAAAGCTACAAGATGTTTAGAATTGACAATCCATTCTGCAATTTGGATGATTTTTTCATCTAAACTTAGATCATAATATTTACTCATAGTAGTTTAGCTCTTTCATTCAGCTAATTAAATATTCTCAAATCCCAAAAAAAAAAAACTACAAAACTATTATTATAGGGGAAATAGTTTATATGCTTAAATTCTAAAAAATAGAACTAAATTGTGTGAAGAGTGAGGAGATAAACATTTGACAAAACCAAAAATAGGTTTTCTCTTTGATGTGGATGGAACTTTAACCACCTATCATGCGAATGATTCAGTCATTGATTTACTTATAATTAATGATTTAGAGATGATTCGAAAAATGAACTTCCCTATTGGTCTAATAACTGGGAGAAGCGTTCAATGGGTCCGCAATTACTTTTTCAACCATATAAATGATACTTTGAAAGAATATATTCCAGTCTTCGGGGAATTTGGACTCGTTAATTGGTACCGAGGGAAAAAAGTTCGAAAACGAATTAATAAGGAACTTCGGGATTTACTAAGGAATATTAAGCAAGAATGCTCAGAAGCAATATGCGAATATTGGGAACTTGAACCCTATGAAAATTACGTTCAACCAAATCAAAGAAAGCTTTGGATTGAACCAAAAGAAATTATGATTACATTTCGCACCTTACCACTCTATGGTATAACAACTGAAAAGTTATTGAGGAACATTGAACCAGTTGTCGAAGAATATACAAATGAGCTAAAAATTGTTCCTAACCCTTATGCTGTTGATATTCTACCTTTTAAAACTAGCAAAAAAACTGCTGCTGAAAAAGCCATTAGAATTTTAGATAAGGAGAAAACTGTAACCAAATGGTATGCCTTTGGTGATTCGGAAACAGATCGTGAAATGAGTAATGCAAAAAATGCTGATGTAAAATTCTACAAAATACCTCGAGGAGTAACTCAAGAAGCTCATTTAATTATACGGAGATTATTAGCAGGAAGCCCAGAGTAATTCTTTTTATAATCCCAATGCAAAAAATGCTAGAATTATACGATAAGATAAATTTGCATTCCATTAAAGAAAGACGGTTAGCATACTTATAATGAAAGCCACTACAGAAATTAGGAATGAAAGGCTGGCGATGAAAAAGCTAATGAATCTCTGTTTTTCAGCTATACGTGCAGCATCGATGTTTGTTTTAATCATATCTCTTATATGATCTGCTAATTTCATGAGAATATCATCATCAATTGCTCTCATTCGCTGTCTTGTTAATGGTTTTTGTATATTTCTCGTTCGACGCATTTGTTCATGAATTCCACCAGTGTAAATTGCATTTATGAGTGTCTGTTTAAACTCTAAAGGTATCCAACCATCACAGAAAACCATAGCACTCCTCACACTGAGTCTAATGTAGTGTTCCTTAAAACTGAACATGCTAAACCATTTTCCTCTCTCTGGCAGAGTGTAAGTCAATGATGTACTCGGAATGGAGAAAATAGGGTCGACAGAGAGTTCTTTAGAAGCTTTGATTTCTTCTTTAATCATTTTAGCACCATTACGAACGATAATTAGTGGATAATAGAAAATTTCGTTTATTTCCCAAGGTTTCTCTCCAATACCATCAGGATCCTTAACACTCACTTTTGTTCCTTTTAAATCTTCAAAAACAAATTTCAAATCACGTAAAATATCATCTCTATGTGCTTTGAGCTCAAAGAATTCCTCAAGACCAATAGTTAATCTAATAATCAAACGCCTATTGTAGAAGCCAATAAGAGGGGATCTTCGTAAATCAACATATGATTTGTAAGAATCTATTTCTGCGAGTTTAAATGATTCTTCTAAATGAGGCATATCTAATTCTTTGATATCTCCTTTAACAAAAAAGTCTTCTTTAGGAATGAATTTCTTAAAGGACTTGAGTATTTTTGACCAAAGTTCATTTAATTGTCTTTGGGATAAATTTGAAACTGGCATACCATAATCAAATAATGCTAAAATATACCAAGCAACGTAATCAGTTTCTTCTTTTTTCAAATCCTAGTCAACCTTGAACTTTGTTATACTATTACTCTATTCAACTATTTAAAATTGTTAGGAAATCGCTATTCTGTGTTATTCTTTTTCAAGTAATATAATAGTATACTCTCTTTCCCCTCTACAACCTTATCCTTAATTAAACAATTAAATCCTTGATACTCTATCATACTCTCCAATAATGCCAAATTCGTTTTTGATGAAACTACAAGATAACAGCAACCATTATTTTTTAAGAAAAAGGGTAAGGCTTTGAGAAATGGTATTACAACATCTAAACCATCAATTCCCCCTGCCCATGCCTGTTCTAACAATCCAAAATCCTTCACAGGTAAATATGGAGAGTTAAACAACACAATATCAAAAAATTGCATGTTGTTTTCTTTTGCGAGAAAGGAATTAAACAAATCCGAACAAATAACTTCAAGATTTATGGAATTTTGTTTTGCGTTCTTCTTAGTTGCATTAGCAGCTATATGATTTATCTCTACACAGAAAAAATCAGCTCTCGGAAATTTCTTTGCAAGATAGAGTGAGACATAGCCGGAACCTGAACCTACTTCCAAAACTTTTTCATTAGTTAGATCATGAACATTTTCTGCTAAAAGAAATGAATCCTCTGCAGGATCATAGACATCGCTTGGAATGTCTAACGATAAACCATCAACCACCTTATGCATAAAACATCATATCCATTTCTTTTTATTTTAGCAGATTTAGTTGGTTTGATGCTTGCAGAAATTCCATGATTTCCCCTGTTGTTTTTACTAAATCTTCAATTGAGAGTTCTCTTACTCGACTATTTGCAAAGCTCAGACTTTCATCTAATTGTCTTTTAAATGCAAATCTTTCCTCTTTTGGAATGATTCTTTTGAAGTAATCATATAAAACAGAACAAACGAGTTTGTTTTTCGTGTTGAAAAGAATTCTTGAGGTAATTCTATAGTACTTTTTTGAAATTGGTAATTTCTCTTTTTTTGGTTTAATTTGAACTAATGCACTATCGACTTTTGGCATTGGGAGGAAGCAATTCCGAGGAACTCTCTCGAGTATCTCAACTTCAGCTTGAAATTGTAAATTAGCTGATAACCGAGAATAATCATCTGTTCTTGGTTTTGCCACCATTCTTCGAGCAAATTCATATTGATACATTAAAACCGCTAACTCAAAATCATAATCAAGTAATCTGAATGTTATCGGAGATGAAATATGGTAGGGAAGGTTTGCAATAAACTTAGTTACTTCTGGGAAATCAAGTTTTAAGGCATCACCTGCTAAAATAGTTACGTTACTGTGTGACTGGAATTTAGTTTTAAGATATTGAGCAAGTTTTCTATCATATTCAATGGAATACACTTTCCCAGAAGCTTTGGCTAATTGCTCAGTTAGTAATCCAGTTCCTCCACCAATCTCTAATACTATATCCTCTTCTGTAAGATTAGCGAATTTGATTTGTCGATTTAGAACATTTTTGTTAATCAGAAAATTCTGACTTAAACTTTTTCTTGGAGAAATTCCAGCTTGAAGTAAAGCATCACGAGTCTTTATTATTAATTCACTCATATTAAATAATCATAAAACGGTAACTCATTATAAGACCTTTGAACAATCAGCAAATCTAAAGCGAATTATCAATAAAAAAAAACGAAATATGGTAAGTAAAGAATTACTTACCTATTGTGTGATTCACTTAGATTGAGCTTTGATTTTTGCAGCAGCTTCTTCGCGGAGTGGTCTACGTAAGACTTTTCCAACTGGACTGAGTGGTAATTCTTTGCGGTATTCGATTTCTCTTGGAATTTTGTAAGGTGCTAAGACACTTTTACAGTAAGTTTTGAGTGTTTTGTAGTCGTGTTCAGGTGCTCCCTCAGCAGCGATCAAAACAGCTTTTATAACCTCATTTAGGTTTTCGTCCTTAAATGGAATAACGAAAACCTAAATGAGGTTATAAAAGC
>JAHLVZ010000175.1 GCA_019058165.1 Candidatus Heimdallarchaeota archaeon | reverse complement strand
ATGTCTAGTTTTCCCCCACGTGATCCTAATCCCATCCCAACATTCTTTAGAGCGCCACCAAAACCAGATACAATATGACCTTTAAAATGAGCTAATGAAATTAAGTTATTATAATTCCTTATTCCTCTCCCTATTTTCGCTTTTTGGGTATTTTTTGTGTCGATTTCAATTTCTATGTAATCTTCCCCCATCTCTCCATCAAGAATATCGATTTCTATGAAATCAAATCCATGCTCATGTGCTTGTTTTATATGATCCTCTTTCCTTAATCGATTACCACGATAGAGAACATTACATTCTACAAAAACTGGTTTCTTGAAGAATTTGGTAACATCACTCAAATGTTTTGCGCTCACATGTGTATCATTATCCTTTTCGCCAAAATGAATCTTGATACCAACAGCTTCTTCTGTTTGGCATTCATCAGCAATCATTTTGAAAAAAAGGTTTACACCTGCTTTCAAGTTTGAGACATTATCGTAGAAATAAACCTTCGATATTTCCATTAATTGTCAACTCTTTTACATTGTTTCTCAGTTTCTAGTTAAAAAGACTCTGTTAGTACAAAAAAACCTCTTTTTTCACCTTCTTTTTAAAAATCATCTAATCTTTTAGCTTTTCAGCTTAATATTTTCGATAAATTCCTCTCTATTTTTGTAGTTTAAACGTTTAGCCATTTTTCCTAGAGCTAAATCGATTTCAAGTCTAACTAATTCTTTACTTATTTTCATTGTCTTCAGCATTATTTTTGCTGCTATTTCATTCCCAATTTCACCAAGAGTTTTTGCTGCGGCACTTAGAATTGTTTCATTCTTTTCACTTTCTAAAATTTTAACAAGTTCCTTAGTTAATTCCTTTAGTAGTTTCTTGGATTCTTCATCATTTAGATTTCCTAATGCGGATGCTGATGCCCAGCTAACTTGATATTCGGCATCAGAATAGAATGCTTGAATTAGTGCGTTCTTTGCTTTCTTGTCCTTAATTTTTCCTAAAGCATTTGCAGCTTCCATACGAACTTCTAAGTGTGAATCTTTAGTCAAAGCGTTCATTAATGGTTTCACTGCTTTTTTATCTCCAATTTTTCCTAGAGAAATTGCAGCCCACTCCCTTACACTTGATTTCGGATCATTCCGAAGTAATCTAATTAGAGTTAATATTGCCTTCTTATCTTCAAGTTCCCCAAGCGTTTCAACTGATTTCATTCTAGTAATCCATGATTCGCTTTTAAGTAAACGAACTAACATCTGTGTTGCTTTTTTACTATTAATATCAATCAAAGCACTTGCTGCGTAACTCTTAATCTCATTATCTTCTTCCTGATTAAGATGCCTCACTAGAATCTTTATTGCTGTCTCATCACCTAAATTCCCCAATTTGGTAATGGTTGCACATTTTACCTCTTTCTTGTTAGCATTAGCTAATTGTTTCATCAATAGGTTAACATCTGCCACTGACTACCCTCGGTAATTATTATATTTGCTGATTTCCTATATTAGATTTTAGTATTTTTAATACAATTGAGTAAATATTAGTATATTATTTCTTTTTTTTGAGAAGATTTTTAAGGATATTCTATAGACTATAACCTCTTTACTATGCAAAGCTAGAGATTTAGGGATTAGAAAATTATGACGAAAAAACTGATTGCCATTGCTTTAGGGGGAAATATGATCCTCCAAAAAGGTCAACCTAAAACCTATGAGCAACAAATGGAAAATCTTAGAAAAGCAACTGATGTCATAATTAATGTTATAAAAAAAGGATACGGTGTTATCTTAACACATGGAAATGGTCCTCAAGTTGGCAATATACTTGTCCAACAAAAATCTGGAGTAGCTGAGGGTATTCCAGGGCAACCACTTAGTATCTGTGGAGCTATGTCTCAAGGACAAATTGGTTTCATGATTCAAACTGCCTTAGAAGAACGATTATACGAGCATGAAATTCATGATAAAAGAGTTGTAGCTATTATTACTCGTGCAGTTGTTAATCATAAGGATTCAGCTTTTAAGGAACCAACAAAACCTATTGGTCCTTTTTATTCAGAAGAAGAAGCAATCAAGCTTCATCAGGAAACCAAAGACACTTACATAAATGATGCTGGTCGAGGTTTTAGAAAAGTTGTTCCATCTCCTATTCCTTTAGAAATTCTCGAAGGTCCTACTATTAGACGGTGTGTAGAGGAAGGGGATATTGTCATTGCAGTGGGAGGAGGAGGTATACCTGTTTCTCTTGAAAATGGAACTTTTGTTGATGTAGATGCAGTTATTGATAAGGATAGAGCAACAGAAGTATTAGCAACCCAAATCGATGCTGATATTTTGATGCTTTTAACAGATGTTTCTAACGCATATCTCAACTATGGAGAAGAAAATCAGCAAAAAATAGAAAAAATCGAAATTTCAAAATTAAAGGAAATGTTTGATGAAGGTCATTTCGCAAAAGGAAGTATGCGACCGAAAGTAGAATCTGCAATACAATTTATCGAATATGGTGGGAGCCTCTCAATAATTACTTCACCTGAAAATGCAATAGCTGCTTTAGATGATAAAAGTGGAACTAGAGTAGTAAAAAAGATATGACTTTTATTCTTCTTCTTTAACAATATCGAGGAATTGTCTGCATATAAACATATAATCTTCGAATTGTACTCCAGCAATGGTAATTATTTTTTCAACATTCAAAAGTGATTGTTGTTTCTCTACCAATTCAGCTTTTGCGTATGATATCTTCATAATTAATTCATAAGATAGTTCAATTAATCGTGCAGCATATTCATATGATTCTTCAATTAGTTCTATCATTGTGAGATAATCTTCTGTATCTGCTACTTTGGAGACAATTAAACCCCATTCATCGAACTTTTGTAACCACTCAAAAGAAGTGGAGGCAAAAACATCATCCAGCATACTCATTTCTGTCATCCAAGTTAACCAGTTCAATGCTGAAATTTGTTGTTTGAAGATAATCCCTTTTGATTTGTCTAATTTTGAAGTTTCTTTTTTTGACTTCTCATCGCTAGCCATTGATTGTGCGAGTTTTATGAGTGAACTGTAGATTTCATTTGCTTTATTCAGTATATAGCTACATCCTAAACTAATTTTTTCATCAATCGTTAACCTCGCTTGAAAAGCAGGACTTGATGCAATGAGAACCTTGTATAAACATGTGGAACAGAAATCAATTTCCGCACTTTGAAACTCACTTGGCATGTTTAGATCAAGAAGATAAACTGAATCTCTGATATCCTCCCACAAAATGTCTTTGTTATCCATTCTCAGATGCATTTTACGACTTGTGCAATAAAGTCTAGAATCTCTATCAATCTCAAGAGTAAAGAGGCATGTTGTAACACCCGGAACTTCTGAAGCTACTGGAGGTAGCTCTTCACTCCATTCGATGTGAATAAGAGGATCAATTACTACTTCCATAACTTTATCATTATTTACACAAAGATAGCTATCACCTAGGTCTCTAAGAAATGGACAAGCTTTAACATATTTAATTTTCTTCACTAAAGATATCACCCATGTAATAGTTTCCAGTGTGCGTTGCGTACCAGAAGCGAAACACAAAAGGGATTTTGTCTGTCAGATATAATCAAAAGACTAGTTTTAAATAGAAAAGCGTTTTGTTGAAGGCAAGAACAATTCGACACTAATTCCTCAAATAATTTTCATAATTTTCTTTTACTATTTCAGCAAAATTATCTGGTTGAATTATTAATTCTTTTGCGATTTCTTTACACAGAAGTGGCATAAGTGCAGGAGTTCCTTGTTCTCCTTGAAACTTTACTGGCCCATCTGATTCTGTTAAAAGTTTATGTTGATCAACTAAATCTAGAACTCGACGATGTTTTCTGCTACGAATAAAATTAGGATTAATAGAAAAATATCCTCCTAAATCTATTAGCTTCTTTAGAGTCTTTTCTGGTCCGGAATACCAATGACAGCAAAAATTAACATTTAATTTTGAGGTTGATAACATCTCGTATAATTCCTCTTCTGCACCTGTTAAATGCAACATTAATGATTTCTTGTTATTATTTGCTATTTCGATAAATTGTTCTAAGACCTGATTTTGTTGTTCCCATCGTTCTTTTTCTTTTATATGATAATGATCTAATCCTACTTCACCAATGAAAGCAACTTCTGTGTTTTTCGCTAAACCTTGAAAAATCATTAATTCTTGGTCACTGAATTTGTGGGCACCCCACGGGTGGCGTCCAATGCCTGCAGAAATTATGCTTGAATATTTCTTTGCTATCTCAAGATTTCGTTGTGATTCTCTTAAATTAGTAGCTACTGCACCAATTCTTACTACGTTATATTCAATCCAGTCCAACATGAGATCATCAATACGTTTGAAAAAATACTTATCTGAAATATGTACATGACAATCAACGTAAGTCATTTTCAATACAACCGTTATTGGCATTACAAATGTGTAGGTTATAATTAATCATCTATCTTTTTAAGTAATGAATTTATTGTATTTCTTCTTGAGGAAGTTTTTCATTGTCAGAGAAAGATGAATTGCTTGTTGCTATAGTTCCAGATCAATCTTTTGAGGGGCTCCCAGAAGACTCTGCAAAAATCACATCTAAATCTGGAACTGAATTCAATTGGCAAGTTATCAGCATGCTAATTATTGTCATTCTTGCTTGGTCTACACCAAATGTAATAGGAGAATATCTAACAAATAATAGTGGACTCACTCCCATACAAATAAGTGCTATACGTTATTTACCAGCAGCATTAACCTTAGTAATAGTATGTCTTGCAACAAAAAGAGGAAAACAACTTCTAATAGATTTAAAAGAAAAACACATTCATCTGATAATTGCTTCTCTTATTTTAGCTTCATTTGTGTTGTTTCAGATGTATTCAGTCAAATATACAACTGCTTCAGCATCTTCATTTCTCCTAAATGTGAATCCTGTACTTACTTTTGTTTTATCAATTATATTTTTAAAAGAACGACATAAATGGTGGGGAGCAATTGGCGTCTTAATTTCTTTTGTAGGAGTTTTTTTCATTGCAGTTGATGTTAGAGAGATTTCTACTGTTTTTTCCAATGAAACTTCTCTAGGAAACTTGTTAGGATTCATGTCAGGAGTTGCATGGGCTGCATATACTGTTTATCTTAAGAAGTTCCTAAAAGAAAGAGATCCTATTACCACTACAACTTGGACATTAAGTATAAGTGCGATAATACTTCTTATAGTAATGCTTGCTGCAGATAGGAGTTTCACGTCAGCTACAAAATATTATCATATTTTTACCTTGGTTTTCATGGGAGTTGTACCCACAGCAATTGCCTTTACTCTCTGGTTTGAAATTATTAGA
>JAHLVZ010000174.1 GCA_019058165.1 Candidatus Heimdallarchaeota archaeon | reverse complement strand
CCTATGTCACCCTCAAAAAAGCATTGACAAAGTCACTAAAATACTCGATGATTTCCGCGCTAAAAAACGAGATGTCGCAGAATTCTGGATTGATCTAGGTGGAAGAAAAATTCACATTCGTTACTTCGCGGTGCGAAGCAAAGAAGGCAAATACCTAGGATGCTTAGAAGTTTCTCAAGATATAACTGATATTCAGAAACTTGAAGGACAAAAACGATTATAGGATTAGATTTTAAATCTGAAGGCTAGTTTTTCATAAACTGCCTTCTTCTAATTTTCTCAAAGCATCAATAATTGCATCAGGTCCAGGTGGAGAAACTAGTTCACCATCTAAAGTAATTCCATTTTCTTTAGAACAAATATTACCAATTATTTCTACAGGAATTGCTTTTGTTGATTCTTTCATTATTTTCTTTGCTTTTGATTCAGAAGTGATTACAAGTAGTGTTCCTGAGGATATTACTCTTAGTGGATCGACATCTAATAATTTACAAACCTTAATTGTTTCATTTGTTACTGGAAATTTTTCTGAATAGAGCTTTATTCCAAAATTTGAAGGAGCAATTGTTTCATAAACAGCTCCTAGTACCCCACCTTCTGTAGCATCATGCATGAGTCCTGGTTGGATTTTCTTATTAATTTTTAAAGCAATATCAACAACAGAAATATCTTTCCCAAATTTGACTAACAAATCTAATAATGATTTGCCCATGTGCTTACTGAGTTCTTTATACCCCTCATTTGCGATAATACCTGCTCCTTCCTTTGCGCTCCAACCAACACAAAGCATAACATCTCCTTCATTAATCTCTCGAGGAACATAGTAATCTTTAGGAACAAAACCAAGCATAGCTCCAGACACAATTGGTGTAAAAACAGAAGAGGAGAATTCAGTATGACCACCAAGAATAATGACATTGTTTTTTTCACATTCTTGTTGAATTCCTCTCTGGATTTTAAAAACATCTTTTGTTGAGCTTCCAATGGGTAGAATGATTGTTGCATTAAAACCAAATGGAATTGCTCCACTTGTAACTACATCATTTGTGTTTACAATGACAACATATTTCCCTGGATTGGGTGTCGGAAAAGTTATTGGATCAGTTTTGTAGACAAGAAAGACCTTCTCTTTGCTTTGGTAAAAGCTCTGTGCTTGTGTTATCGCTTTTTGGTAATCGATTACCGCAACATCTGCACCAACTTGAGGACCTTGGATAACACTATCTGGTAATTGTTCGATTTCATTAAGTATCTTGTCTAATAATTTAAGAGGGAGTTTACCTTCTTCCATAAGAAATCCTCAATTTTATTCTAACATAAATAACATCATTTCCTTCTAATTAAAAGCTATTCCAAGAAGTTTCAAGAATTAAGAACAGCATTAGAAGATTAATCGTTTAATTCATCTTCAACTACAATATCATAGGGATGCTCGAGGAGTAATCCTTGAATTATTTTAGGCAATTGAAGTATGTTTTTCCAGATAACTCGCCATTTTTTCTGTTTAACGAATTTCCCAACTAGTCGAACATATCTTCCAGGATTGAGAATTGGCCCATTTATAAGATCCTCCGCTTCTAAGACTTTATCGAATAGTTCTTTTGCTGTATAAGGTGAGGTTCCATACTTCTTATCATTGTAAGCATAGATATCATCAGGTTTGAGTTGTCCACTATCCACAGCTTCATGCCAGAACTCAGAACCAATTACATATTGGAAAGCAAAAGGTTGAACAATATCTACCTTAGAAGTTCGTAAATAATCAATGGTAGTTTGCATTTCTTTTGCTGTTTCTGTTGGTCCGCCAACAATGAAAGAACCAATCATTATAATATCATATTTATCTGCCAATTCTAACACTCGATCAACTTTGGGTAACCAGTCTCTAGGATCTCCAGGTGCTTTCTTATACATATCAATTACTCGAGGGACTATTGATTCGATACCTACTTGTAACCCACTGCAATTTGCTCTTTTCATTAATTGAAATGCTTCTTCATCAATTTGGTCTACTCGAGCTAAAGCCCAGAAGGGGATATCAAGACCTTCTTTGATTTTCATTCGGAGAATTGTTTTAGAGAATTTTGTATTCAATGCCAAGCTATCATCAACAACAAGGATGTTTTTGTATTTCAATTCGTGTTGGATGATTGCAATTTCCTCGATAATTTTCTCAGGACTTCTACGACGATGCTTTAATGTTAATTCATTACGACTACAGAATCGGCATTTTCTCCATGGACAACCTCGAATCCACTTCATACTGGCAGAATCATCCATGTAGATTCCTGCTAATTCATTGTATTCGATATGTCTTACATGACTTCTATCAGGTATTGGCAGAGCATCAATGTCTTCTACACAACCAAGATCATAGAATTTCTTCTTAGGATTTTGAATAATATCAACTATATCTAGATCCGCTTCGCCTGAAACTGCAATATCAAGTCCTGGATACTCTTTTAGAACCTTCTCTTTGAAGAACGAAATGTGAGGTCCACCAGCTAAAGTAACAACATCAGGATTGATTTTTTTTGCAGCTTTTAGAATTCCGTATCCAATGTCTCTAAAGGGAGTTAAAATAGTAGCTCCAACATGGGTATAATTTTCTTCTTTCATATGTGCATACAGCTGTTGTGGGGTCCAACCTTCACCGGAAAGATCTATTACCTTTACTTTTACTCCTGCATCTCTCAAAATACTCCCAAGTGTTAAGGGGCCTAAAGGTTGGCAAAAACGATCAATATACCCCCATTGACTAGGAGGATAAACTAAAAGAACAGATTCATCGGACATGGTATGCTTTTTCCACCTTGATAAAATGGATAGTAGTTGAACAATTAACTTCGATTATTTATATGTGAGAGTAATTTAATGTTTTCTATGTGATTTCATTATAGTGGAAAAAAAGGAAAAAGTAGCAACAAGATAATTTTGTTGCTTTTAATGATTGTATCTAATGCGGAGGATGTCTCTTTTTCTTCACCATTTTGACTTTCATTTCAGATGAACCGGATTCTTGTATTTGTTTAAGGTGCTCTAATGCTTTAGGTGGAAGTTTTCCTTCTGCAACCATTTTCTTTATTTTCTCAGGGTCAATATTTCCGGAAGCCAACATTGCTTGTGGCGACAAGTCAAATTCTTCTTCATCTTCTTCTAAGAAAGCTTCAATATCGATTGCATCAATACCTTGGAAACTGTAGTAAGTCTCATACAGATCAGCATAAATGCCATCACTTTTCATTAATTCATCATGAGTACCTATTTCCATTAATTCACCTTTCTCAAAAACAACAATCTTATCTGCATCATGTATAGTAGATAGTCGATGAGCAATAACAAAGGTTGTTCTATCTTTGAAGAGTTTTCTTTGAGCATCTTGAACTAATGACTCGGAATAAGCATCTAATCGAGAAGTTGCTTCGTCAAGGATGAGTATTTGTGGATCAGAAAGCATTGCTCGTGCGATAGTAATAATTTGTCTTTGACCTGCACTAAGTTGTTTTCCCCCTTCTCTAACCATGGTATTGTAACCATCTGGTAAAGCTTGGATGAAAGTGTCCGCACCAATCATTTGACAGATATTGTAGATTTCTTCATCTGTAGCATCCAGTTTTCCATATTTTATGTTGTCGTAAACGGATGCAGTGAAAAGATATGGTTCTTGTGGAATTAATCCAATTGCTTGACGCAATGAGTGTTGCGTGACTTCACGTAAGTCTTGTTCACCTATTTTTATTGATCCTTTTTGAATATCATAGAATCTAGTCAGTAACATACTTGCGAGAGTCGTTTTTCCGGCTCCCGTATGCCCAACCAAAGCCACCATTTCTCCTTGTTTGACGTCTAAATCAATGTCTTTTAGCACCCAGGTATCCAAGTCATATGCGAACCATACTTTATCGAATTTTATCGAATAATTCTCATTGAGTTTTTCCGCATTTTGAGCATCTGGTATTGCTGGTGCTGCTTCTTTTATGTCTAAAATTCTGTCTAGTGCTCCTAGAGATGTTTGTAGTGTTGGAAACATCATGGATAGATGTGTGACTGGTCTGAGGAATTGTGCTGCTAACATGGTTCCAAGAAATATTTCTCCATAGGAAAGATTGGTTATTACTCCTCCAACGTATAATATCAAGGAGGTTACAATAGAGCTAACAGTTGAAATAATGGGCATAATAACATTCATCATGATTCCGAATTGGATGCTCATTTTGTAGTATTGTTGGTTTAAGACTTTCATTTGATCTGACAGATTTATTTCTTGATTGAATGATTTGCTAACTGCTACTCCTGAAAGACTTTCTGCCATTTTTCCAGATACTTCTCCGAATTTTCTTCTAATTCTTAGCACGATTCTTCTACCTAATGTACTAAGAATTGCGCTGAGAAGCAAAGCAAAAGGTATTGCTCCTAAACAGATTAACAATATCTGCCAATTTATCTGAAATAGAATTACAAAGAAAGTTACAACTAACAAGAATAATTGTACTACTATTGAGATGAATACTTGAATACCTGTTGAGACTTCATCTGAATCACTTGTTATCCTTGCAGTTATGTTCCCACTTTGCTCTTTCTTTATGAAGCTCATTGAGGAATTGATTAATTTGCTATAAACATCTGTTCGCATATCATTAACCATGTAAGCTCGTACTCTCGAGAGAACCCTAGTATTGAAGGAATTTATGATAAATCCTAGCGATCCTAAGAATACAAACAGGCCAGCGAATACTATAACAGCTGTTAATCCTGTTAATTCGAATCCAAATAGAGTTATTATTTCTGAATTAGGGGGATCTATTGAATCTATACCCATGGATAAGAATATTGGATTTAGAATCTGAGTTCCAGCATAAAGTAGACTGATTAACCCTGAAGCAATCAACAACCCTTTGTATTTTCCTAGATATGCTCCTAGAGCTTTTAACAACACGCCCATTGGTCGAGCTGCTTTTTTCTTCTCCATTGATAATCGTCGCATTGGTCCTCCGCCGTGTCCACGCATTCCCATTAGTTGGTTCCTCCATTATTTTTGTTATGTTTTAGTGCATCCTCGATCAATTGCGATCCAACTGGGAGCAAACTAATCATGAATTGATATTCCTCACACCGACGAAGTAACTCATCGTGGGAACCAATATCAATGATCTTCCCTTTATCGAGAAAGATAATCAAATCCGAATCAACCAATGTAGACAATCTTTGGGTGACAACTATGGAAGTTCGTCCTTTAATCAACTCCTCCATTGCCAACCGTAATCTAACCTCTGTTTTAATATCAACAGCACTTGTGGAATCATCTAGCAATAGTAATTTTGGATCGGCCAGCAAGGCTCTAGCAATTGCTACTCTTTGTCTTTGTCCACCAGATAAATCAACACCACGTTCACCAATGAGTGTTTCATAACCATCTGGGGTTGAT
>JAHLVZ010000173.1 GCA_019058165.1 Candidatus Heimdallarchaeota archaeon | reverse complement strand
GATACCTAACCATGTAGCAACCAAATAACATTCACCAGTAGATACTATTCAACAATTCTTTTAGATGAATTATCTTTTAACTAAAAAAGTATTTTTGAAGTTAAAAGGAAAAAATAAGAACTTATTAATCTGTTCTTTGATAAAGAGAGAGTTTGAATGGTTCCAAAATATTAACAATTTGTATTCCGGCTTCAACCGAAGGATCATTCTTCAAGAGAGCTTCAGCTTCTTCAAATGAACCACATTCAAAAATGAGAATACCCATTGGTTTCTTCTCATTTAACACTGGACCAGCTAGAATTAATTTTCCTTTTGCTAATAAATCCTTCAAGTATTGGAAATGTTCACCCATTATTCTATTATCCTCTTTCGTAGAGTTTGTTATGAAATCATCTCTAGTTGGTTTAATTACTCCAAAAAAGTGTTTTACATCAGACATTTGTTGTAACCTCAAGTAATTGCTTGATTTTGACAGTCTTATTGTTTCTTTTATTCTGAGAAATTTTTCCCAATTCCTAATTATTTCCTTTTTCTTTTAATGTATATTACAGTAGGAATTAATGGAACAATTACTAGAATAGAAAAGATCGATATAGAAATTTTAACAGTTGGCATAGGTTCACTGACCCAAGGTCTGGGAAATGGATCATCTGGATCCAAAGGATCCCATCCCTCTAATATTTCCAATCTATCACTATAATTATCATCATCTGTATCTCTATCCCGAGGATCTGTGTGATAAATGAATAATTCATCGTAATCTGTTAAACCATC
Source organism: Candidatus Heimdallarchaeota archaeon (assembly GCA_019058165.1). Classification (GTDB taxonomy): domain Archaea; phylum Asgardarchaeota; class Heimdallarchaeia; order JABLTI01; family JABLTI01; genus JABLTI01. The sequence goes on along the minus strand of JAHLVZ010000173.1, from coordinate 4,656 downwards.
TAAATCTGTGTCATTACTAAAGACTTTCGTGTAGTAAATGTATATTTCATCGTAATCTAGTAATCCGTCTGCATCTGTGTCATTATTGTAAATGTTTCCTCCGAATTTGTATTCTTCAAGATTAGTTAGTTGGTCATCATCATAATCCAATACCGCATCTGTTTCATCTAATGGATCCATTAAATTGAAAACTTCGTAACCATCAGGAATTCCGTCTATATCGGTGTCTTTCAAAGTTGCATTTGTTCCATAAACAAAGTACTCATCCCCATCGCCGAGTAGATCCTTATCTGTGTCCCATAATATCGGATTTGTTGGTAGATTATAGTATTCATCAAAATCATTCAAGCCATCTCCATCTGTGTCATTTGAATTCAATTTCAAACCATTTTCATATTCAAAAATATCTAATAGATTGTCTTGATCTGTATCGTTCGAGTATGGATCAGAATTTAATACATATAACTCTAGATAATCTGATAAAGTATCATTGTCATTATCAATATTCATTATTTGATCCTTATCTACTAACCAATTAAAAGTGTTAATCGCTAACTGTCTATTATCTTCCAAGTAGAAATATGGAAATGAATAAACATAAGTGTCATATGTATTCCAAATGCTATTAATTGCAAGTACTACCAATCTTCCACCATTTCCACTTATGTTAATTAGTGTAGACATAATTGGAACATTTCTTGCTTCAGGATAATCAGGATATTCTTGATAATAAGCTGTGCCATCATCATCAGATTTCAAAATTGTCCTTGCACCACTGGGTTTATGTGTTATTCCACGGGTTCCTCCCACTATGAGTTTCTGTACATTTGCTGTTATTGGATGCAGTAAGATATTAGTTCCTTCGAGTTCTAGTATTCCATAGGAAAACTCATCATCGTAAATACCTTCTTCACTAAACCTGAAGCCAAACCTTAGTGCTATTTCTTCTGCACCACTAAGGGTACTATATCCATCCCTATCAAAAATCAGGATGTTTCCTCCGCTATTAACCCATACTTCAATAGCAACAATTTCTTGCGGATCATAGTCATCATATGACCCAGGAATTACTAATAAATCATAATTGGATAAAAGTGTTAAATCAATTAACGAGCCGGATTTAAAGATATCAACAGCATGACCCAAACCAATGAGTTCCATATACAATCTATAATTATATGTTATATAATAATGCTCATTTTCTTCTATGAGACTATTTGGGTTATGTGCTTCATCAAAGAGTATTCTGTATTGAATTATATCTAATTGTGGGTACAATTGTACAATTTTCGTTTCATCTATACTTTTTGTATCGCCATTAGGTTCCAGTGAATTATTCCGCATAGTTTTCCAACTAGGTTGTGTTTCATTCCTTGTTGTCATCACACTTACGAATCCACTAAAAAATATAATAATCAGAAAGAAGACACCAGAAAAAATCTCTAATTTTTTAATTCGCTTTGGACGAGTACCAAACAAATCTCTACCCTCACTATAATATTAGCAATAAAGGTTATTAACTTTTTACCTAATTTTAAATTATGCAAATCCTTGTTCTAGGTTCAGCTCAAGATGCAGGTGTTCCACAAATTGGTTGTGATTGTCTGATTTGTTCATCAGCACGCAAAAATCCAAAGCAAAAATTGTTTGGTCCATCCATTGCAATTCTTGATAAAGAAAAACAATATTGCTATCTTATTGATGCATCACCAGATATTAAAGATCAACTAGAATTAATAAAAGACATATTACCTAAAGTAAAAACGCAAGAAAAAATACCAATAACAGGCATTTTTCTTACTCATGCTCATTTTGGACATATCTCTGGTCTTTGGATGCTTGGAAAAGAATGCATTGATGCTCAAGATATAACGGTATTTTGCTCGAGTAAAATGAGCGATTTTTTAGTCAATAATCATCCATTTTCGCATATGATTAAAAGAAGAAATCTGAATTTGTCTAAAATGAAGATTAATCACAAGTATCCAATTGAAGATTTTTGGATTACATCTTTCCAAGTTCCACATAGAAATGAATATGCTGATACTGTAGGTTATATTATTGAGCAAAATAAGAAATTGCTCTATCTACCAGATCTTGACTATTGGACTGATGATTTGATTAAACTTGTAGAAAGTGTTGATATTGCTTTAATTGATGGTACATTCTACTCTAAGGATGAATTACCTGGAAGATCTGATGTTCCACATCCACCAATTAAAGAAACAATGGAACTATTGGATCCTACTAAAACAGAAATATATTTCACTCATTTTAATCACACAAATTTAATTCTAAGTAAAGAAGGAAAAGAAAGAAAAGAGCTCCAAGAAAAAGGTTTCAAAATAGCTGCTGATGGATTAAAAATCAACATTTAATCAATATTATCTAAGAAAAAAAGAAAAGGAAAATGGAAACAGATACTTATTCTGTTGATACTCGAATATCACCAGAAAATGTTTCCAAATCGAAGTTATATTTGATTCCTTTCAAACTGTATCCTGAAGATTCATAATTGTCTTGATCATTTGGTAAATGTATTTCTCCGGAAGATACATGGGCTGAAACTTTTAAACCAATGTCAGATCCACTCCAAGCACAGTCAATATCAATATTCCCTGATGAAACAAGGATAGTGAAATCTGCGGTGTAATTAACTCCAGTTATCGAGTTTGGTCCTATATTCAAATAGACATCACCAGAAAAGGCACTGATATCCCAGCTGAAATCATTATTGAAAGTAGCATGCTCCAAGTCAATTATAATATTACCAGAACTAGCAATAAAATTGAACTCATCCACTGTTAGATTAGTAGATAGACCAAATTCTAGAACAATATCTCCAGAGAAAGCTTCCACATCAAAGCTACTACAATAAATTTGTGCATTTGAACCAAAATCAACGTCTATGTTGCCTGAACTTGTCTCTAAATCTATAGTACTTGTATTTAGTGTACATCCGTTTTCAAATGATAAATCGATGTCTCCAGAGAAGGTAAAGATCTTGAATAGTGGAGTAATTATCTCACAGCCAGAACCTGCATAGAATTGAATATTTCCAGAACTTGCTTCAATGTTAACTGATGGGCAAGTAATGGTTTTATCTATACCGAGATCAATGTCAATATCTCCAGAAAAGGTTACAATTTCTAGTTCTTCAATTATTGCACTTGAAGCGGAACTGAAATCCAAATAAGTATTACCTGAGGACACTATGATATTATACTTCATAGCAACAATAGGATTGATTATAATTTCCAAATCATAATACATGCGTTCTTTCCAAGAGATTTTCGTTTCATTCTCTGAATTAAAAATGAATTCACATTGACTTGCAGGGAAATTTTGAGTTATGGATTTAGCGTAACTAATATTAGCTTCTGAACGTCCATAGACATGTATTTCTGCTGTTAGAACTTCAGTCTGGGATAAATCATAACTGATGTCAATATCTCCAGATACGTTATCTATAATTAAACTAGCATTGTTTGTCACAATTGAACCAGAAGTATACGTATTAGTTCCGAGATAATGGTAGTTAAACGAATTATAGATTGGAATCAGTGTTGCTGGTAAAACAACTGCTAAAATTCCGGCAATAACAACAAAACCAATTATTAATCTTCTTAGATTTCTTGTTCTAGGTCTTCTAATGTAAACTTCATCCTCGTTAGATTCTTCTAAAGCATACGCATGTAATTCTCTTGCCTCTCTCTGAGGTTCTTTCTTAGATTCATCTCTGACAGGAATATTTGATCCACAATTGCTACAGAACTTCGCATCAGAGTCAATTTTTTCGCCACAATAAACACAATGAATTTTTTTCATCTTTCTATAACACCAAGCCTTTAGTTACTACTTTAGTAGTAACCTTATATATACATAACCAAACAAAAAAATCTAGTATAGAGATAAATTAGCCAAGAAAAATAGGAAAGAAAGAATCTCTAAAAAAGAGATTCAAATAAGTATATAGTGATTTATAATCAAAATTTAGTTATCTTGTTCGTCTGAGCGTTTATCGCGCATTTTATCCATAAATTCACCTGTAACTAAAGTGATACCTTCCTTCTTAGCTTGATCCATTATACCTTGAACAACCCTATTTAGGAAAATACGTGGAACTTTTACGATTTTCTCACAAGCTTCATCTGTCCACTGAATATCTGGATCACAACGGGAAATTGCGTATCTTATGGAATTAATATCAATGCCTTTTCTTTCTGGTAAAGGAATTTTGTAATGTTTGCTGTGTTTTGTAAACCAAAAATTAACATTATTTCTAAATCCATAATCAATTGGAATTGGTGGGAAACCTTCACCTTTAATTAATGCTTCTTTCCATTTTTTCTTCATGACTATTTTCTCAATTGTTAAAACCATATGACATTCAGTGGTTTCTTCATCAATCCAAATTGGGATATCTTCAGCAACTGAACATTAAAAAACTTGGATAGATTCTTTTATAAAATTAGGATATTCTGTTCCGTTTCCATTCCCGTTTCTGTATGATGGAATTAATGTAAATCCATTGTACTTCATTTTTTCTATCGTTTTCTCACCAGGAAAACCTAATTGAACACATGATTCCATGCTTTTCTTATCATCAGGTATAAAATTGATAGAACAAACTCCTGTTCGTCTAATATTCATAGC
>JAHLVZ010000036.1 GCA_019058165.1 Candidatus Heimdallarchaeota archaeon | reverse complement strand
TTCATCTGATATTCAAGAGATAATTGAAGAATTACAAATTAATCAGAAGAAAATGGTACTCTTTTCTTCTTCATTAGGAACAATATGTACAGCCCATGTACTTGGCACTAAAAAGTTAGAGCCTTTTCTTACTTACTTTGTAGGTCCAGTTCATAGATTTGAAATGCCAAAGGGGTCAAGAATTTATATGTATTTAGTACCCAATTGTTTTCTTACAGTAACAAGACCAATCTGGAAATGGTGGATTCGAAAAAGAAAGAGTGAGGATCCTGAACAAGCTGCGAAATACATCCGTGCTTTAGAAGAAGCAGAAGTTAAGAAGTGGAGAGCTACTGGATATGCTAACGCATGGGTTGATTTTCTTGATATGTATGAAAAAACAGAGGTTAGGAATTATATTGTAGGAATGGAAAAGGACAAAATGCATGAGAGAAAGATATCAATGAGAATTCATGAAAGAATGAAAAATTCAACTTACATTGATCTTGAAACCAACAAAAAAACTCATTCAGCAGAAATGATAAAAGTTGTTAGACAACATTTATCAGGTTTTAAAGAAGAGATGAAATAATTAATTATAATATTACAGCAAAAACAGGAGATTCAGATGTACCAATACTTTATTGCCCCAATTTTTGGGTATCTATTAGGTTCCTTACCTTTTGCTTGGATTATTGTCAAACTTGTAACTGGCAAAGATGTTCGTACAGAAGGTTCTGGATCTGTTAGCTCACGAAACACGATTCGAACAGTTGGATATTTCTGGGCTATGCTGACATCTTTTCTTGATATTACTAAAGGATTTTTTGCTGTATTTATTACAAGATTCTATTTAGCACCAACATTAGCAATGGGTTCAGATGATTTGTCCATACTATGTACTGCTCTAGCAGGTATTGGAGCATTTACAGGTCATTTATGGATACCTTGGTTGAAATTTAAAGGAGGTAAGGGATTTGCTGTATTATTAGGATCAATGATAGTTATTAATCCCTATGGAAACCTTGTTTGGGTGCTATCTATTCTAATGTTTCTTGTTATTATCCGATATAGTTACCTAGCTGGGTTGTCTGCAACAATATCTGTTGCTTTACTTGGTACATTCTTTTATATCTTCACAGTTCCTAATATCTACTGGAGCTCATGGGCAGTAATGGTTCATGGGTGGGGAATTGTAATTATACTTGTTCTACGTTTAATTCCTGATTTCAAAGCTATGAGAAGAGGAGACATTAAACGCTGGAGTGGTGTGAAAGTTTCCCAATGGATGAAATAAAAATAATTGGTGGGCCCGGCCGGATTTGAACCGGCGATCTCCCGGTGTATGAAACCACCAAACTTGTCTGATGCTTTTATCAGCCGAGCGCGCTAACCAAGCTTAGCATGAACAGGAAACATCCATTGTTCATTGTGCCACGGGCCCAATTTTTGTTGGCACTCTTTTCAATTTTGATATATTTTACTTAAAAAGTTTTGTGATGAGCTTTCTATTAGTTTTTTCTTTTTGAAAATATGTCGCATTAACTATCTTTTTATTGCGTAATTCCAAACTTTAATATAATTTACCTAGAAACTAAGGTTTAAAGCAAACCATACACAACATAATTGTGAATTTAGAAAGCTAATTAAGTAATTGTGCTTAATCCAATTGTGTTAGTAAAAATTCAAAAGTATAAAAGTAGGGAACAAAAAATGTCTGATGATACAGATCAAATGAAAGCGATAAATGCAATTTTGAAACTCGTCCTTCTCGGAGATGGTGCTGTCGGAAAAACAACTCTTCGTAGAAGATTTTTGGGTGAAGGTTTCAAGGCTGGATATTCCGCAACTATTGGCGCTGATTTTGCAATTAAACGTATTAATCTTGAAAATTATCGATTAACATTTCAAATTTGGGATTTAGCAGGACAGCAACGTTTTGCTGCTGTCAGAGAATTGTATTATAGAGGTTCAAGAGGAGCGTTACTCGTTTTTGATGTAACCAATCCTAGTTCCTTTAACAATCTCCCCAACTGGTTAGAAGAATTATGGAAGAAAGCAGGTCGAGTGCCTATGATCCTTTGTGGAAATAAAATCGACCTTCGAAATGAGGTACCAAAGAGTATTCCACCCGAATTAGGGCAAGAATATGCTCGAAGATTATCTCAAGCTTTAGGCTATGAAGTTCCCTATATTGAGACCAGTGCAAAAACTGGCGAAAAAGTCAATGAAGCATTCTTCTTGTTAGGATTAAGTATTATTCGTACAGTTAAACAACCCAAAACTATTCTTGAAGGATAATCATCCTTCAATCAATCTCTTCTTTTTCTTTTCTCTATCTCTATTTTTTAAAACCTATTTTGAAATTATAGATTAAATTACTATCTTATTAGTAGCAATTGTAAGAATTAGTACTATAACAAATTCTATATATAGGGAAAAAACCCAAAATAACTATCGTTAAACAACTATTATTATTGTTTAAATTGGAGCAGGAATTATCTTGAGTGATACTCAGAAAAAATCAGTTTATAAAATTGTTTTACTTGGCGACGGTGCTGTCGGAAAAACCAGTATAAGACAACAATATCTTGGCAAAGGCTTCAAAGAAGGTTATTCCATGACCATTGGAGCTGATTTTTGTGTCAAACGTGTTGAACTTTCAACTATGATCATAACATTTCAAATCTGGGATCTTGCTGGTCAACAAAGGTTTGATGTTGTTCGTGAAGTATATTATCGTGGTAGTAGTGGTGCTTTATTGGTTTTTGACGTTTCAAATGCTAGTTCTTTTGAGAATTTACCTGCTTGGCTTAATGAATTAACTAAGAACAATTACGAAAGGATTGTTCCGATAGTTCTCATTGGCAATAAAACCGATTTAAGAGGAACTGTTCCTTGCTTACCAAAAGAAGCTGGACAACAATATGCAAAAGCTCTTACAGATTGGACTGGTTTCGAAGTTCCATATCTTGAAACTTCAGCAAAAACTGGTTTAAATGTTGATGAAGCATTTATGCTGTTGTCAAAACAAATTGAGTCTTTCCTCGATAAATATCAGCTTCGTGGTTAGATCTTCAATTTCCACAATTTTTATTTAGACAAATGCATGCAAGCAATATTCTAATTGCTTAATTATTTTCGAAGTTCAATCTAAAAGAAATCCTTTTTAATCGATGAATTTTTAATAAAGAAAAATTACTTCTATACTACGAAGTATTATTAGGTTGCATACCGATGTCAAAGACTAGAAAGGCAGTTGAAAAGAAAGAGGATAAACCCTTTTTAGAGAGATTGCCGTCTAAAATCCCGTTTGCCCCAATTGTGAGAAGACCAGACTATCAACTACGCCAAGTAAGATTATCAGCTCCAACTGCAATTCCAATCCAACTAATCCTAGCAGTTATCTTCATCGGATTATTCTTCATTTACATTGGTGGTTTCTATGATCTCGCTCAAGAACCTCCAGCCTTTGGCCAAAATCCAGGTGGAAGTCCTATGGTAATTATTAAAGAATTGAATCATCAATTTCTAGTTGAAGGTATGGCTGCTGGTTTTCTGATGTTTATCGGTGCTGGTGGATTCTTTTTAATTCACTACTCTACACAATATGCATATTCCCAAAGGAATGCTACGATACTCTTGATTATGGGTATAGGCGTAGTAGTTCTATGTTGGGTTGCAGTAGTATTTATGCTGCGGCAGAAAATATCATTCTCGTGATTAGCTAATTAAAACAAGGAAATAGCTCTGCTATTCCTTAATTCTTCTTCTTTATTTTAACCAAATTTGACAGATTATTGCTATTGAAAAATAAAGTGAAGGTAAGCGAGTCAGAAATTAGCTTTCCGTACTTACTCTTACCTTATAGTTGATTTCAGAAATTAATCTTTTTTGAAGAATTCTTTATCGATAATTTCTATGAAATCTTTCTTCTTTTTAGCACCAGAGAAATGGCCAACATTTTCTCCTTCTTTGAATAAATAAAATGTAGGGACATATCTGATCTGGAATTTCATTGCTGCTTCTCGTTCTTGATCAGTGTTTATTTTAGCAAATGCCACTTTTCCTTCATAGGTTCCGGCTAAGTCTCGAGTAATTGGGTCCATAATCTTACAAGGTGGACACCAAGTTGCATAAAAATCAATAACTGCAAATTTATTCTCAGTAACGAATTCTTGTATTTCACTACCTTTAAGTACTTTTACTTCACCATTTGTATCTGGATTTGCTGTCATAATATCACTCACAATTTTTAGTTTTATTTTCTCTAATTCTTTGTCTTCTAAAGTCATGTTTTAACTCCTCTTTTAATAAATTTGTTATTCATTAGTTATACATAACACAAAATGAATCGGAAAGATTTTCTCCTATTCATTATAGACTATGTAAATAAGAAATACGAAATTATATAAAATCTTCAAGTTAGATAATAAGGAAAAAGCCTCTTATTATTTAATAATCTCAAATAATTGCTTTTAAAGAACCGAAAAATCTCTTTATATCCTAGTTATGGAAAAAACGTAAATAATATAATCATCATATGTTAGTTATATATAGGTAAAATCCATCAACATCTAAAGGATTGTTAATCTACATGGCTAATGAAATCTGGTATATAGTTGGTATCGGTGCAATATTTTTCGTTGTTGTAGCAATAATATTATGGGATCAGATTAGGCAAGCAAGGAGAAAAAGCGGTCTAGACCAAACTGCTCATGGTACTCCCTCAAGTTTTGATCGAGAAAGCAAAACACGAATGATGACCAAACTCGATAAACGCGAATCACGAATTCGCAGAGAACGTATTCTGGAGGGTGGTACACTACCAACTTTATCTGAATTGGTTGTTTATTTCCCATCAAATAATGAGAAAATTAAAACTGCTGAAGTTGATGTCCGAGGAAAAACTGCAATAAAATCAATTGTCTGGATAAATAATCAAGCTAGTTTTGTTGATGTCGATGGATCCTTTATTGGAACTGTAAAATTATTCAAAGGTAAGAATCCCATAGATATAGTTGCAATTGGTTCATATGGGAGTACTTTGACATCTTCTTTGCAAATCAATTGTTCATCAAAAGATGCTCCCCACTCTCAATCAGCTAGTCTAGCGTATCTTCTACCTGATCATGCATTTGATATTAGACACGATATTTCATCTGGTATTGCTCAATCATCTGCGGAGGTACAATCGGCAGCCATTCCAGCTGATAAATTACTCAAGAGAAGGAGAGGAAAAGAAGAATCCGTTTTTCCAGAAGTAGTTCCTACACAAACTCAAGAATCAATTATTGTTCCAGAAAGTGAAATTGATCCTTCAGTCCTTGCAGCTTTGAAAGGAGAACCACTAAGTGAAGAAACAATTTCAGTGCAATCAGTGGTTTCACTTGATGAAATCGAACCTGAAACAACAGCTGAAATTAGTGAATCTGAGATACCTCCCATTCCGGAAATTCCTAAAGATATAATTGAGGAAGAAATTCCGGAAACTCCAACTATTCTTGAAGAAGATGAAGATGCAATTGAAGAATCAGTGGAAATTCTTGAAGAATTAGTGGAGTCTGAGGGGAAATTTGAACCAGATGAATTGGTTCCTAAACAACCTGGTGAAAAAGTCGAAGAAGAAAAAGATGAACTAGAAGCTATTGAACTTGACGAGTTTAAACCACTCAAGCAACAAGAAGAAGGAACACATGAATTAGATATTGAAACAAAAACCCAGAAACTGGATGATAAGAGATCAACTGTAATCCAACAACACAATGGATCATTAAAAAGCGAAGACGGTGAAATCACACAAGTCCTCAAAATTGAGAAGAGGATTGAAAACATTGAAGGAAAATGGTATTCCACATTAGGAATTGCTAATACATCTGATTTTGAGATCAAGAAATTAGAGCTAATTGAATTTATTTCTAATACAATGGAAATCTCTGATGAACTCCCCACGAATGTAGAGGAACCAGTAGTTGACACTTTACCGGAAGGTGTTAAAATCACTTGGATAGCAAATGATGTAAAATCACAAATGAAAATTTTCATCACCTATACTGAGCAAGTGAATCCTCTAGAAATAATTAGTGAGGAACAAGCAAAACCAAAAGTAATTATTAGAAAGTAAAATTGGAATATAATTATTCCAATATTATTTTTTCTTTAAAATTTGATATTTATTCAATATTAGTTCTAAAACATTGTAGTCTGTTAAGATGCCTTTTGGGGGATCTTTTATTTTGCGTAAACGAATTGGAACAGTATCCATTCTATAAGCTGTGCCTTCCGATTCAACACCAGCAATTGTTACTGGAAAAACAACGTCAGCAAGCCTAGTTGTTGGTGTTTCATATGGATCCAAAACAATTAACGGGATTTTAACAAAATGATTCATGACTTTTCGAGGAGAATTTCCTACGGGATCAGATGCAACAATACATGCAGCATCTGCTTCTTCTCTATCAAAGACGCCTGTTAATGAGAATTCGCCTGGGTTATATTGAGGATAACCTCTAGTAAGGGACACAGCAAAAGGATACCCTAAGGTCCATGTAAGGACGTTTTGAGCTCCAGTAACATTATAATGTCCTCTTAGTGGCATAACATAGAATTTCGTATAGCTATTTAGATCTCTCACGAGACTCAATGCTGCATCTACATTTCTGTGTTTACCTTTTGTGGACGCTAAACCTAAACCAAAAAAGAGCACTCCATGTTTTGCATTCTTCATAATTTCAGCTAATTCTTTTATTTTCTCAACGGGAATTCCTGAAACGTTCTCATCCTTTATTTCTCTCCCTCTGATTATTGCTCTTAAAGCACTAATGAATTCAAAATCGCCATCAGGTTCGATTTGTAAGAAGAGATTAGCTAATTTTGCAGTTTCTGTCCTCCTAATATCTATAACTATAACAGTTCTCTCCTGGAATCCTTTATCCCGGAAAAAACCTCGAGGGAAAGTTGTATATCTACTCATATGTCTTGGGTGAGCTTCCATAGGATTACAACCGAGATATACAATAAGATCGGATCTATTACGAACTTCACCTAGTGTACATCCTGCAAGACCAATTTCTTGTATAGCTAAAACTGAAGGACCATGACAGACTGAAGGACAATGATCCCAAATAGCTCCAACCTCTTCAGCCAGTTTAATGCTTTCTCTATGAGTGTCAGCATCAGTTGATCCAAACCCATAAAAAATTGGATATTCAGCCTTTATCAGAATTTTCGCAGCATGTTCCGCTGCTTTCTCATAACTTGTTTCTACTAGTTGATTTCCTTTCCTAATAATTGGTTTTAGTATTCTCTTTGCTTTTTTACATCCCTTAACCTTTGCAGCTCCTAACTGACAAGCATTTCTAACTTCCAAGATTTCATTGTTCTCTATAACAACCTCGAGATCATCACATAAACTTCCGCAAAAAGGGCAGACGACATCACTAATAATTTCCATGTAATAACCTCATTTCTCTTTATTCTTTTCAACAAGTAGCTTTGCAAGCAAGTCTTCTACTTCTGGAACTGATTTTTTTGTTTTTCTAATAGTAGCTTTCACCCCTTTAAAACGTGGAACTCCTATTCCTGCTTTTCCTGTAGGAATTATCCAATTTGCATAGATTCCTAAAGGGATGAATATTATTCCTTTATGTGGGGCATCTTTTGATTCCTTTGCTTGTACAACAATTTTCCCTACTGATGTTTTAACTTCAATGTTTTGCTTCGCAACAATTCGTAATTTATCCATATCGTTAGGATCCATAAAACAAACGCCAGTAGCTTCTCTTGCTTCATCTGAAATTTTGATGCCAGCTAAAGTAATACCTTGTTCAATTGTTCGTCCAGTAGTTAAGATAACTTCGAGAACATCAATAGGTTCAGACATGGTCTATCTTCGTTAACGAGCTCTTAAAGAGGTTATGTTAGTTTGATTTTGTTGCGAGTCCGCCTAACTCCGAATGGAGGAACTTACGTTTTACGTTTGGCTGTGTGTCGCTAAAAAACTTCTCTCGAAATTCCTTCAAGAGTCGTTGCCTGACCACAAGGCGTTTCTGTGATAGTGCTAGTAGTGCAAGAAATCTTTGCATGATATTTACTGTTCCGCTTACGTCTCGATCTAATTCTAGCCCACAATCACAATTGATAGTTCGTTCTGAGAGTTTACGATTCTTCTTTTGCATGCAGTAACAGCATCTTTTAGTTGTTCCTCGTTCACTGATCCTTATTACTTTTTTACCTGCTTTTTCTGCTTTGTAGGTTAAGAATCCAGCGAAGCGACCAATTGACCCGCTGCTTTGCATGTTTCGATGACGGCTTTTATCGTTCTTCTTATCGTTCTTTTTGCTCTCACTCATTGCCTTAACATTCAAGTCGCCAATGATGATAGTGTTTGCTTTGGTGTTCTCGACGATTTTCTTGCTTACTTTGTGTTGAAAATCTTTTCTTTGGTTTGCTTGTTTCCTGATCATCTTCCACATTTTGTCATTGTACCTGTGCCAGCGATTTGAATATTTTTTGCAGTGATCTCTTTTGCTTTGTATTTCCTCTATTTTTGGTTGCCAGTATTTTTCCACTCGCTTGTTTTTGATGGTTATCGTTTTTCCTTCATGACTGTTCACCGCGGCAACAATGTTCATGAGTCCGAGGTCAATTGTTTGGTAGATACCATTATCGAAATATTCCGGTGTGTTTTCCTCGTAAATGATCGATAAGTAGAACTCTTTTGTTTTGTGTACTTGGTAAATGGTTACCTGCTTCACTTTTTTATTTTCAAAAGTTAGTTTTCCCTGCATCTCAAAAGTTAAATCTACTTTTTCTGCTTTTTTAGCAGGATAAAAATGAGTGAAGGTTATCTTATTCCCTGCAATTTTGAATCCTTTTTGATTGTAATGCATGGTAGTAAAATAATGCTTTCCTTTGAATCCCGGTGGTCGTGCATTTTTATCACCATTTTTCCTTAGAGCATGAAACGATTTGTAATCAGCTTCTAATTGTCGTAAAGTATCCTGTAATGTTTTAGAGTAATTTTGTTTATATCGAGGGTATTGCTCTTTTAGTTTTGGTAATTGTTTGGATTGTTTATTATAGCTAGGTTTGTTTTCTTTATCTCTCTTCTTCTTTGGCAAGTGTTGGTTTTTGCTCCACCATTCTTTTCGTTCCTTGTTAGCAAAGTAATGGATCAATCGACAGTTTTCTGATAATACCCAGAGCACTTGCTTTTGTTCTTCAGTCGGTGTGATCTTTACTTTATTGGTTAATTGGAGAGGTTTCTTCTTTACGGAAGGTTTTGTTATTTGCTTAATTTTTAACAGTGCTTTCTCTAGTTCGTTCTTTGGTAAATCAGCTATTAATGTTCGGTAAACTTTCTTTGCTTGTCTGTGTTCTTTTGAGAGCATCGTTCTTCAGTAAAGCATATATTTAGCTAACTATATAGCTATTTTCCACAGAGTTCATTGAAAGTAATAATTGTTTACTTAAAAGAATAGTTGAATAATTAACTTTCCGTACAGCTAATCTAAGAGGTATTTAAGAAGGTAAATAGAGATTAACTGATAGGAGAATCACTATGCAAGAGTTTTTCACTTGGCGAAATGATCCATTATTAGTTGATTCTGATCCAGTAAAACAAAACGCTTGGCAAACAGCTAATGACTTATTGGAGTTAAGCAAAAATGATTCCTTCTTAACATCAACAGGACAATTACTTCTTTATCCGATTATGATCCGAAAAATAGATTTTCAAACTGGGGAACGCATCTTACAATCATTTCCATATATTCTCTTGGATAATGAAAGGACTTCTTCAATTCGAAAACAATCTCTTGCTTTAGCTGAAAAAACGCATCATTATTTTCAGAAATCAAATTACAATAGAACAATTCTTGAATGGCAGAAAAAAATCATCAGTTACATGGAAGAACAACAACGGCTCCCCTTTCCGTTATTTCGATTAGTTCCATCCTGGGAAAAGTTCTTTCAAAACAAACAATTCGTTCAATTTCAATCTGCACGAGGAGAAGCTTTTCAATTACCAATTTATTTAGACGTAAAATTGGCTTATTTAGTTGGAGTGATTATGGGTGATGGTCATCTTGCAGAGTATTTTATTAATATTATTGACTCTTCAAAAGAGCACATTCAAAACTTAAAACAAATGTTAGAAGAACGATTTAACTCCAAAACTGAGTTTTTCGAGCAATCAAATGCTAGGATTCGATGCAAATATTCAAGACGAAAGAATGAGACAAGTAGGGAAGATAACAACGAGAGATGTTTTAAGAAAAGGGTTGCCAGGAAACGTTCTAACTAGAAACAGGCAAAAATACCTTGTAGAGGATATTAATCAGCAAAACAGTAGTATCTTTGTGAAGAAATACTTACCAAGTCGAACAGAAGGATTCGACACAGCACCGATGAATAGTTTAAGTGACCCAAGCATTACAGTAGGAATACTACCAAAAGTAACAGAAGGACCAGAGATGATGAATATTAGCTTTGGTCAATTAACAATTGAACGAAAGCCAAAAGCAATAGTCAATTATAGTCCTGAAAGGAGGATTACAGAAAATAGTGGTGAAAATTCTAAGAGCTATTGCTGGCAAGAATTAACCGAAGAAGAAGCACAAGATTATAGCATCAGAGAGAAAGTAGAGGGAATAACCCTTAGCTTGTTAGTTGAATCGGTGAATGGGAAGGGGGGACCAAGTAAGGAAATGCTAAAACTACTAGGAAAAATGCTTCTGATTGAAACGGAGGTAGTACTAGGAATACCAACTTCAGAAATTGGACTTATAAGCAACAATAAACAATTAGCATTATTTGACAAAGGAAAAGGGAAAGGAAATGCAGGATATTTGTACAAACAGCTAAAGGTAGTTTCAGAGGAATTGAGAAAAAGGCTAATGAATTGTTATTGTGAAGAAGGATGCAAGAAATGTTATGGAGAAATAATAGGTGAGCTACCAAAAGGATCGAAAGAAGAATTAATACTCTTAGCACAAGATCTAGGAAAAATTGTTGAAACAGATTGGTATGAAAAACTCGAAAAAGAAATTACCATACAATCAAACTATCAAGAAGGAAAGATCATTGCCCTGGCAGACATACACTTGGGAAGTGAGTCCAGTTTAGAAGAAGAATTCTATGAAGCAATAAGCGGTTTGAGTAAACAAGCAGATATTGTGATAATAAATGGAGACTTGTTGGATAAAGGAGGAAAAGAAGGGCAAAAAGCAGTCAAGAAATTATTAAAGAAAGCAATCAGCGAAGGGTTCTGGTCAAAATTAATTCTGATAAGAAGCTCGACCATACATGATGCTGCACTGGCAAATTTTGCAAATATACAACAACAAGACTATGCACAGATAGAAACAGAAGCAGGAGAAGTACTGTTTGTTCATGGAAACAAAATAGGAATAGATCCAAATGATGTAGTGAAAACAAAAGAGGAAGGAGCAATAATAGTAGCTAAAGGAAAACTGATAGCAAAAAGTAAACTTACCGGTAAAGCAAGAAATTGGTTGCCAAAAATAACAAAAGAAACACACTTGGTAATAGGACACTTACATAAAAGGTTCTTCAATGAAAGATACAGAGTATATGGATTAGGACACTGGACAAAGAAAGGGAAAAAATTCGATAAAAAATGTTATTTGATCATTGATTCCTCAAACACTCTTAATGAATTACAACTTCAATCATATTAGCAGTAAATTATCTTCGAGATGATTCATTTTTCTAAATAAAACAAAGAAATGTAATAATTCATCCTAAAAAGTTAATAATATATTTAATATACAAAGACATCATTTTAGATAAAGATATTAATTAAATTTTGTTAACGAACCTTAATCATAACCTTCGTTATCAGAATCGGAATCTTTAGGATCAGTTTGGTAACTGTTCACTTCTAAGCCATCCAGTAAACCATGTCACAAGAAAAGGGTGTTTAAATAGACTAAAACATTATTAATTACTGATAAAGAAATCAGATAATTATATAACAGTTAGATTATACAAAATATATTTTTGTCGTAATAATTCTAATTCTGTGTATTTTCTTAATTTTCTCTAGATTTTATATAGCGTAGAAAGTGACTGCTTTTTGAACGTAAAGTTCAATCAATAATGGAGACTGAAATATGAAAATCAGAAATAAGACAATTCTAAGTATTCTTGGGATTGTAACGATATTAGTATTCCTAACAGTTGTTCAAGTTAAAGCAACAACTCCAGATCCACCTAGGTATTTTACAACTTGGGATTTAGAGCTTAATACAATACTGTTGACTTGGAAATCACCAGAAAATATTTTGGCTTATCAATATGATGTAGATTGGCGATATAGTCCAGGTGATTCTTGGAGCAATTTAGTTGATCCATACCATCTTGGTGGTATAGATACAGGGCAGTCTTATCCAGTTTTCGACCTTGAAGCTGAGCACACATATTATTTCAGAATAAGAGCATACGCAGATTCAACTTGGGGAGGATGGGCTTACACATCAGGTTCGTGTTCGGAATAATAATCTATTTTTTTACCTCCTTTTGGAGGTAATCTTTTTCTCTAATATCAGATATTTCATATTGGATATTTAATACATGAATTTTAAATACTGTTAAATTTAATTGATTTATAACTTTATATTAATTTAAAACTAAAGATTATTGGCTTTTGTCAAAAAGATACTTGTTTGTTTTCAATAGAATGCTAAATGAATTTTCTCAATATTTATCTTTCTATATATCACAGAGGATTGAGACATATGGTATATATGATGATAAGAATGATATTATACATATAATCCTAAATATAATATTAAAGTTAAGTGATATTGGAGTGCTTTTAATGAGCAGGTTTCTAGAGCAGCTAAAAGTCTATATTCGAGTCCTGCTGCTGAATCGCCGCTCCACTATTCTTGCTTTTATTGGTCTTGGGTTTAGTTTAGCATTAATTTCTGAAGGACTGATTTTTGCTTATAGTTTTCAATATGGGGCATTCGAAGAGTATGCTGACGAAACACCACCTAAACAACTAACCGTTTCTCTTTCAGGATTTTTTCTCGAAGATGATCCAAATGACGTAAAGGATTTTTTCTATAACATAACCAATGAGGTTTCTGATACTCTTAGCGTTACCTCTCGAATTCGAAAATTCGATTGGTTCTTTGAGAAAGCTCGCAGTCTGGGAGTGCAAGCCCCAGCTACTAATGGAAGTTTGCAAATTATAAATGACTTTCACATATACGGTATCTCTTATGATTACTTCAGTGCTTTTCAAACGCTTCTGTTTAATGGTTCTCTACCTTCTGGTTCCGAGGATGTTATAGTTGTTGCTAAAAAAAACGTAATAGAACACTCTAATCTTAGTAATACTGGTCTATTCCCACTTTTTGTTCCAGTTTTTGGCGGTGGTGCGCAATATGTTGGTCCAATTAATGTTTCAGGAATTATTTCAAAAGAGGATTTTGGGAGCTACAATGGGTCGTTCCAGGATGATTTCAAAGCAATGCTTGCTTATTTTACCGATCAATTCATTTTGATAAACATTGATAATTTTCCCCCAATTGTTTCTCCTTTTGATGTGACTCGACCCATTGGCCGCTATTCTTTTTACCTAGAAGATATCAATTCTTTTGATATCCCTAATGAGATTGCACTCCTGAACTCATTAAGCCAAGAACTTACTAGAGTATTCGAACTTGAAGGTTTTTCCTTGCATGTATATAACGAGCTCTCTATTCTTTTGCGAGATTTTGCAAATGAATTCCGGTTGTTTCAGTTGTTTGGCATTATTTTCTTAGTTCCGCTAATTGTTGTTTCCGTTGCCCTCTCAAGTTTCTCGGCAAAATTACTTAAGCAACGACAAAGACAACACATCGCTAATTTGTTTCAGAGGGGCTCCACTCAATTTTCTATTTGGGTTATGCTCTTCTTACAATTATTAGAGGTTACTGTTTCTGGGATAATCTGTAGTTTAGCAATAGGGTATCCTTTTTCCTGGCTTATGTTGAAGAGCACTGGTTTTCTTGCGTTTTCCAAAGTTGGAGTCTTGCTTGCCGTTAATGGTAGTATCTTCTATATCATCATTGGTGCTGCTTTTGTCTTGTCCTTTTTTATAAACTTAAAGGATGTCTGGGATTTCAGCAAAATATCTTTGGTAGAAGCTCATCAAGAAACCCAGCAAAAAAAACCATTCTGGTCTAAATTATATTTGGATCTTGTCTTACTTGTAATTGGTCTTACACTTTGGTTAATAGAGAAATTTCAATTACAAGGATCTACAGCTTATATTTTCGCATACACTCTCGGAATAATCGCTCCAGTCGCCATTGTTCTCGGAGGAATCCTGCTAACTGCTCGATTATACCTGTTAGTATTACAATTATTAGCAAAACCATTTTGGCGAACTGATCGATTAGGAGTAATAGGATTAGCAATCAAAAGAAGTAGTAGGCGAAAACAATCTACTATGAGAGGAGTTGTTCTCATTGCCCTTACTTTCAGTCTTGTTTTCTCAGCATTAATAAGCGTAGAATCCTTCAACCAATATGAAGAGGAAAAAGCTTACTATTCTTTAGGAGCTGATATTCTTATAAAAAATATTGATGGAATTTCAAATAATACCAGAAACCAGATTTTAGCTGTATCAGGAGTACAAGAAGCTACTTTTCTCTCCTACACTAGTCAAATTGTGACTTTTGGTAGTTTAACTTATTCGTATTCCATGATTGGAATAAATCCATTAGAATTTGCCCGGACGGCTTATTTTGATACGGAATATCTTGGAGGTAAATCCCCTGAAGAGTTTTTCGGAGCGATAAATAACTCTCATGATGTTGTGATGCAAAAGGAGCAATTAGATAAAGGATTTACTCTTGTGCAAGAAAACATATCATTACCCGGAGAAAAATATCCTGTGGGAATTGTTTCCTATGATTTACATGTAGTTGGCATTTACAACTTTCTCCCAAGATTCTTTACGGAATACCCTCCTGCAGATGTGCCTATTTTCAGATTCACCGTAATTGGAAATTATTCTTTAGTGGATGAAGTTGCTTATAGTCCAATTAGTATTGGTATTGATGCTATTGTTAAAGTTACAGCTGGACACAGCATCACCCAAGTAGCAAAGGATCTTGAAACTGAATTAGGTCTGGAAGTAGAAAATGTCATCGATAAAGCAAATCTGTATGCGAAGAGTTTTCGGAACACCATGCTTTACGGCTCAGTGAATACAACCCTTATTTTCTCGTTCCTAATACTAACAGCTTCGATTCTTCTCTCATTGCTCAGTCAATTAGTGGAGACCGAAAGAGAGATACGAATGCTACGAGTTGTTGGGTTTTCCCCAAAACAGTTTTTCTCTCTATTTCTCTCAGAGGTTGGACAATCACTTGTTTTTTCTGCTATAATTAGCTCCTTGGTAGGTGGGTTTGCAGCGAAAATGATTGTGGATCTTCTTACTTTTAACTCCCCGATTCCTCCAAGTGAATTATCTTTACCCATGTCACAATTAGTCTTGTCAATTCTTAGTCTGATTATTGTTTCTCTTCTTATGGTTGTAATAGCGATAAGAATTGTTTTCCGAAAAGAAACGCATAAGGAAAGCAAGAAATCTCTACTTAAAATAGCAGATGAAAAATAATACTGCAATAAATACGAATTCACATTTACATTACAAGTCCTTTTAGTGAAAATTCTTTTATCTTTTTAAAAGTATAATACCTTGAGAACTTGAAATGGTTGTTTCAGCAAAGAAGACCGTACAAAGATTTTGTATGATTCTTCTTATTGAAGTGTTAATTCTGACTACGGTTATCTGTGAGGTTAATCGAAAAGCAATAATTGATAGAGAAGATAATGAAAATATTGTAGTTACTCCTATTGACAATAATCAACAACCAATTAGTACAAACCAGTTATTAAGGGATGACACTGAAAAGCCTTTCACAATACAAACTGGGAACTTGACTAATTATTTGCTAACTAATGATTCTGTTATTCTTAACGATGTTAGTTCTGTTTTTGACCTTAAGATGGTTGCTGATAGTAATGATAATATGCATGTAGTATTACTTGGGCAAGTAGATGGAACATACGGATTATTCCATAAAATTCATTTTAAGAGCAATCAAACTTGGAGTGATTTACAATACTTAGGTTCAGCAATTGGTGATAATTATGCATCTACTATTGACCTTGTTGCAGGTTGGAATAATTCGATTCATTTAACTTATTATTTAAGCTCTGGAGTGCATTATCGTAGATATAGTAATGGTGCTTGGGAGGATCCAGTATTCATTAACGGTGGAGTCAAACCAAAAATAAAACTTGGATTGGATGGTTTGCCAAAAATTTTCTACTTTTATGAAAGATGGTATGATGACTCTTGGCTTGCTGAGCAATTAGTAAATGGGTCTTGGATATTCAATGGATTTCATAGTGGTTTAGGTTATGTTTATGTGTATCATTATGATTTTGTAGTAACCGCTAAAGAAAATCTGGAAATGGTTTATTTCTACATTTATAGAACATATACTCCCTGGGGAGGGGATTTCTTTAGCCATATATTCGAGCTCGTAACAAAATCAAATATATCCAGTGAATTTTCAGACCCAGTCATTTTTGCAACCTATGAAACAGATAAATACGCAAATTACAAGCCAATAGAAGCTGAATTAGTCGTTGATAATTCAGGCACACTGCACTTTATTGCTAACATTCCTTCTGATACAGAAAATTCCTTTTATTATCAGAGAAGTGGCGGTGGAGGAGCATGGACTACTCCCAGTATCCTCATATCTAAAACAACGACTAATTACAATATTCGAGCCTATAAATCATGTGCGGTGGAACCATCGAACAACATAGCTTTTGTTTGGTCCCATCTTGATTATATTAATAATACTATTCCTGCTTGTAATTTGGGTCTGAAAACTTATAGACTAGCGACAGGTTGGTCAGAAGCGGAATTCTTTTCTAACGTTACAACCATTTCTCGTTTCCCAAGCTTAGCTTTTGATTCCATTGGCGATTTTCACTTAGTCTGGTTTGAAATGAAAGATGATGAAGCAACAATTCATTACCAATTTGGCTATGGGGATGGAGACGGGGATGGATTACTAAACAAGGACGAAATAGAAATTTATGGAACCGATCCCTTTGATCCGGATACTGATGATGACCAATTTTTAGATGGGGAAGAAATTAGTTTGGGTTTTGATCCCTTTAATCCTGACGAAGATTCCGATCTCATGCTCGATGGGTGGGAGTATCATCACGATTTGAATCCTTATGTGAATGATTCCTACGATGATTTTGATGTCGATTTGCTCTTCAATATTGAAGAATTATGGGCAGGCACTCTTCCAAACAATAACGATACTGATGCGGATGACGTCTCTGATTATCTAGAAGTGAAAGTATATTTCAGTGATCCTTTAGATGTAGACACAGATGATGATTGGATAGAAGACGGGATAGAAATCAATGATTTAGGGTCTAATCCAAATTCCAATGACACGGACTCGGATGGTATGCGGGACTGGTACGAGTGGGTCTATAACTTGAAAATTCTGGTAAATGATTCAACTGAGGATCCAGATGGCGATGGATTATGGAATATTTACGAGCATGAATGGGGTATTAATCCGAATAAACCCGATCATGATGATGATGGACTGCTTGATGGTGATGAAGTGCTTGTTTGGTTTACTCATCCAATTATGCGAGATACTGATTTGGACAGTATTTGGGATGGAACAGAGGTTCATACATATGGTACTAATCCATTGAAAAAAGACACTGATGATGATTTTGTTAATGATTGGACAGAAATTACTAATGGGTTGGATCCACTGGATAATGACACCGATAATGATTTGATGTTAGATGGGTATGAGTGGCAGTTTGGTTTGCAACCACTGAATAATTCAGATGCTATCCTTGATTATGATGGTGATAGTTTAACAAATTATGAGGAATCACTTTATTGGTCAAATCCTTTCTCTGCTGATTCTGATGATGACCATTTATCAGACGATTTTGAAGTTGGTATTGGTACGAATCCCATCTTAGAGGATTCCGATGGTGATGGATTAGATGATTACTTGGAAGTGATGATTTTACAATCTAATGCAACTAATGTGGACACAGATTTTGATAATCTCACTGATGGTGATGAATACTTGATTTATTTTTCAGATTTGTTGAATCCTGACACAGATGGAGACGGTATAAATGATGGTGATGAAGTTCATATTTATGGAACTAATCCTACAGAGATTGATTCTGATGGTGATGAACTGGATGATGGAGATGAAATCTCTCTTGGCACTAATCCTTTGGAAAGGGACACCGACCAAGATGGTATGAATGATGGTTGGGAAGTTCTTTATGACCTTAACCCTTTAGTGGATGATTCCTCGGGTGATGCTGATGATGATAATGTTCCAAACCTCACAGAGTATCAGTTTTCCTCTAATCCTCGAATGAATGATACTGATTTGGATGGTTTATCTGATTACCAAGAAATTTTAGTCTTTAAAACATCCCCTGTGAGTAATGATACAGACGCAGACGATCTGAATGATTATGACGAATTATTTGTGTATGGAACCTCACCTTTCGACCAAGACAGCGACGATGATAGATTACTTGATGGAGAAGAAGTACTCATTGGCACGAATCCAACTTTATTTGATACTGATGAGGATGGCGTTGGGGATGGGCAAGAAGTAAAGGATGGTACAAATCCACTGAATGCTCGAGATAACTCTTTCATAAATATACGCAATTTTGTCTTAATTCTTGCGATTTGTTGTATTACATCTTTGGTCTTGTATTATTTATCACCTGCACTCATAACTAAGATTAGAAGACGTTTTGTGCAAATAATGGATTAATCTTGTGTTTTATTTTTTCGCTGAAAAACTTTTTGTCAATTCCTTGTTCTAATTCTAGCTTTCTGTGTAGACTTTACATTTTTTCGTTATATGTAACTGAGCAGGAAAAGTTTGCCTACCCACTCACTTTAATCGATTTATGAAAGCTCCCCTCACTCTATTAATCCTATAATAATCTACAATCAGATACTTTTCTATTTTCGAATTGTAAAACTCTCTAAGAGTTTCTTATTCACGTTATCGGGTAGTCTGAATTTACTATTTTTATTCCAAATGAAATATCTCCATCCTCCTAATATATGCTCATTATCAATGATGAAATAATTATCATTATAAGTTCTTAATTCACTTTCACCAAAAGAAGTCCAATCTGAAGCTAAAACTAATGCTACTAAGTTCTGGTACTTGTATATTAACTGCTCAAGAGCTGTTAAGTACTGTTGATAAGAATCATACATACCAAAAATAACATTACTATAAATCACTAAAACGCAGGGTTGATCTTGAGGTAATTGCTCCCTGATTTCTCTGCTCATCTTAATTTCTAATCGGGTAATCTCGTCTATACTAATAAAATCTTCACCGAATTGATTTGGACTAGTATTTTTCTCTCCACACCATTGAAGATAATCTTCATCATCATTAGAATAAGAAATACCCACATCAATTAAATGCTCTTCACTATATGATTGAAATGATTTTGTGTTTGCAACTACTAGAATAATTTTTCGTATCTTTTCAAGCATCCCGTCCAAATAACCATCATCTATTTTATTATGAACTATAACTGAAACTGATAAATTCGAATTAATTGTTCGAACTGTTTCTCTGATTCTCCCCCAGATTTTAGCAACTATTCCTTCCTTTTTACTTGATTCTAGTTGAGAGACTTCCACAATTAATTCTTGACCTGTTTCTAAATCTATTATTTTGATATCAGCCTCTTTTCGTTTCCCTTCAATTAATACATCAGGATAGATTTCCGTAATAAAGTCCCCATCATGAAATCTCATCATAATTTTGATTTCTGAGAGAGTGTGGTAGTATTTTGACACTAGATTACTTTTTAGTTTTTTAAATTTAGGGGATGAATTTATACTTTTCACAAATTGAGCGAATTTTATCACCCATCTTTTCATTGGTGCAATTTGATTTGACAATTCTTGAAGGAATGGGTGGTTTTTTTCTCTAAGTTCTTTTATGAATTCATGATTCAATTCTTTACTCAAAAATCGATAAGCTTCCTTTGCTTGATCTTTCTCTTGCTCCGTTAAATCCTCAATATCGTCTATCGCAGCAATAAATCCATCCCAACTCATTATTCTCGTCCAGAATACATCCAAACTCTCATCACGTTTTTTCCTTTCCATTTTCCAACCTTCAAACTGTTTACTCTTTCTAGTTATTTTTTATTCATGTGTTTTGAATTAGTAAAGGTTTATATTTGAAAATTTTTGATATAATGTAGAGTCGCTAGGCAACATGCTCAAGTTGTCTGGGAATTGCTCTAAGAAACGCGAAGAGCAGCATTCTTCTCAAATCATTGAGCGTATAAGTTCTTCATTTCTTCAAAAATATGTAAGACATGGTGCCTTAGCTTCGTTTAATGCTATGCATAGTTTCTTTGGACCATAATGAAATGGTCTATTTTTTTCTTTTTTTTGTATCTATTTTTTCAAGGTAAAGTGTATTTATCTGTCGCATAAATCAATAAGAAATTATCCTTTTTCAAAACACTTCTAAGATTAGATTCCTTTGATTCTGGGAAGGTTGTTTCAACGAAGAGTTGTTCCCAACCAGATTCTATCAAATCCTTGAAAATAAAACTCCAAATACTATATTCAGTTCCTACTAGTTTAAAATTTGAATCGATCAGTGTTAAAGCAAGATTTTCAATTCCTGCGAGATACAACTTTTTCTCATCTTCTTTTGAGATAGAGCATAAGTAAATTTCTTTTTGTTTGTGTGGATCATTTAGCAAGCAAAAGTAATCAGGTTGTACATAAGGTTTAGAGAAGTAGGGAAGATCGAAAACAATTTTTCAATTAATAAAAAGAAAAAAAAAGAAGGATGGAATAAAATATTTTCCATCGTTTATCATTGCTAATCAAACCATACATAGTCTGAGTAATCTTGCTTCTTTGGGTTTTGAACTTCAGTAATTTCACCGCAAGCATAATTGAAAGCTTCTACAGCATTATCAAAACGAAAACGAATTGTGTAAAAGAAGTAATAAGAAAAGTCCCCCTCATAAGGAAGTTGTTGACCATCATAACAGTTACCATTCAATCTTCTATTTTTATCAGTTTTATCAATTGCTATTTATTATTTGTTTTAAGTTAAAACTGCTTAGATAATTTTTCTGCTAAAGTTGCTCTTTGAATTTCAGTATTAATACTGTTTATAACATGATTAAGTATTATTACTTGAACCCCTGCTGTTAACATGTCCCAAGAATCAACATACGGAGCTAAAAAGAGAGAGATATTACTATTATCAGAAATGAGATTCAGCTGCATGGAATGAATAACCACCTTAGCGAAATCATTATGATCTTTTATTTTAGCTAAACTATCTTCTCGAATTTCATCAATTAATTCATCAATGAAATGTAATCTACTTTTTATGTAGGTTTTAAGAGTCAATAAAACATCATTCAATCTATCAATACTCACTTTTTTAATGTCTAAAGTCTTGAATCTATCTGAACTTGATCCTGATTGTTGTAAAACTAGAGCTTCAACTAGAAGGGTTGCCTCATCTAAAGTATGTCTTAGTTCTTTTTCCGCTTTCTCAACTCGCGGTTTCAAGTACCTTCTAGACTTAAACATAGGAATCGCCAAATTAACTTTAGTGAGTATAGTAGTCCTATATAAATCCACTTTTAGAGGTTGAAATTCGTCTAAGATATTTAACTTAAGAAATTATTAGAAATTCATGTTTTTAATGAACTAAATAACAAAATATATGAGTGAAAAGTAAATCTAACAAAAGTGAGTGTGAATTTTGCGACCACATGAAAGAATAACATATCGCATAACCATTGACATTGCAAAATGCAATGGATGCAATAATTGTACGACTGCTTGTCCTGTCAATGCTGAACTAGAACAGCGAAAAGACTTGGATACTGGAGAAGATGCTCGAGTTATTGCTATAAAAAATGGTGTGGCTGTGGTTATCAATCCCTTTCGATGTGATGGTTGCGGAACTTGTATGATTGTTTGTCCTGAAGATTGTATCGATATTACATTTATTCCCTTAACTGAATATGAAGATACAATCAAGGAAAAGTCAAAAACATAATTATAATCTGAAATTAAACAAATTGGCGTTTCAAAATGACTAGAGTTTCAACTGTATCTAGAAAAACTAATCAGATAGTAACTGAAAGGAAGAAAAGACACTCAACTACCTCCTTAATTTTAGATATAGATAAATGCACAGGTTGCAATATCTGTTGGACTATTTGTCCTCGAGATGCAATTGAACGTGGTCCGATAGGAGCTTCAATAAGAAAAAGGGTGACAGCACCACCAATTAGAATTAATTATTACAAATGTATTTTTTGTGGGTTATGTGCTTATATTTGTCCTTTTGACGCTTTAACGTTAATGATCAATAATAAACCTGCTGAGAAAATTAAGCGAGGTATCTCTCTTCCTTATCTAGAAGGAGAACGAGTAGATTGTAAAAATACTGGTGGTACTGCTCTTAAATATCTTAAAGGAGAAATTAAAATAGATAGTAAACGCTGTCCGGGTGGTTGTTCAACTTGTATTGCTGTGTGTCCTGTGAACTGCTTGTCTTTACCTATTGCTCCAAAAGATATACCTTGGATAAAAACTCCAAAAGTGAGTGTTGTTGAAGAAGATTGCTTGTTTTGTGGTGCTTGTTTGTTTGCATGTCCAACAAGATGGGCTATAAAAATAAACCGGACTTTTATAAAGCACAGTGAAGAAGGTTCGAGTAGTCAGGTCTGGAAGAACATGGAAGAGAAATTGTTGAGACCTGTTCGATCTCGCGATTGGTTTTTTGAAGTAAAATTAAAAACTTCTCCTGGAGGTGAAGAAAAATCAGCACCCAAAAGAAAAGAGCTAATGGAATCATAATTAAAAATGGTTTAGTCTTTGATCCTGCAAATAAAATAGACGGTCAGAAAAAGGACATTGTAATAATTGATGACAAAATCGTAGATCCTTCCAGTGTAAGATCGGATATAAAATTCAAAACCATTGATGCTACTAATTTAGTTGTGATGCCTGGAGGAGTTGATATTCATGCTCATATTGCTGGCCCAAAAGTCAATGCTGGAAGATTATTACGGCCAGAAGATCATATGAAAAACACTCATAAAAGAACTCCTCAAACTCGAGCTGGTGTTGGTCGATCCGTTCCATCTACTTTCTATACTGGTTATGCTTACGCAAAACTTGGATATACTTGTGCTATGGAGCCTGCTATGCCCCCATTAGAAGCACGACACACCCACGAGGAATTAAATGATATTCCGATAATAGATAAAGGGGCATTTACTTTACTTGGCAGCAATTGGTTTTTACTTGAACGAATAAGTAATATGAAAATAAATGAAATGTGTGCTTTTGTTTCATGGTTATTGTATGCTTCAGGAGGACATACAATAAAACTAGTGAATCCAGGAGGAGAAGAGACTTGGGCTTGGGGAAAAAATGTCTGTTCACTGGATGATAAAATCACCTACTTCAGAGCAACGCCACGTAAAATCATAAAAACACTAGCTGAAGTAAATGAGAAATTATCTTTACCACAAACAATTCATCTTCACACAAATAATCTTGGTGTGCCCGGTAACTATGAAATTACTAAAGAAACTATGGAATGTCTTCGAGGTATAAAACCAAAGAAGGGAAGAGAAACCAATGTTCATATCACACATATTCAATTCTCATCTTATGGCGGATCAGATTGGCGAGATTTTTGCTCTGAGGCGTCAGAGATTGCACATTACATTAACAAACATAAACACGTTTCCTGTGATATTGGTCAAATTGTTTTCACTAATACAACGACGATGACTGCAGATGGTGCTTGGGAATGGGCTCTGAGAGGGATAACAGAAAACCTTGCTTGGTCACCTAGGTCAGGATCAAAATGGATGAATGCCCAAGTTGTATTGGAAACCTTCGCTGGTGTTGTTCCATACATC
>JAHLVZ010000035.1 GCA_019058165.1 Candidatus Heimdallarchaeota archaeon | reverse complement strand
GAATAATTCTTACTGCAATTTCACCTCTGTTAGCTACTAACAGAGAATCAAACATAATACCATTTGCAAGAGGGCATTGCTATTAAGACTAACGATATGTTACAGTAAAACTGTTAAATGCTGTTTCCACAAAAAATGTGCTTTTACAGTAAAAACAAGATACGTTTTTTATTAACAACATCTCGTTTCAGTATACAGTTTGGCATTAGACTGTGAACAGGAGATAATAAAATGAATATGAAGTCAGAGCTTGAAAGGGCAGATGAAATGCTGTCTAAAGAGGACTCATCCCAACAAAAAATTAACAAATTAATGAAAAAAAGGGAAGAAGCTCTATTAGGTGGCGGAGAAGAAGCAATTAAGAAGCAGTTAGCAAAAGGTAAACTTACAGCTCGTCAAAGAATCGACTTGTTACTTGATCCAGGTTCATTCACAGAAACCAATATGTTTGTAAGACATAATAACAGAAATTTCGGTTTAGATAAAAAGAAAGTATACACAGACGGTGTAATTACTGGTTTCGGTCAAGTAAATGGTAAACTAATTTATGTTTATAGTCAAGATTTTACTATTCTCGGTGGTAGTCTTGGTGAAGCTCACGCTAAGAAAATAACCCAATTAATGGATCAAGCAGTACAAAATGGTGCACCTGTAATCGGTTTTAATGATTCAGGTGGAGCAAGAATTCAGGAAGGAGCTAATTCTTTAGCAGGTTATGGAGACATCTTCATTAGAAATGTTCGTGCTTCAGGAATTATTCCTCAAATATCTTGTATTGTAGGTCCTTCTGCTGGAGGAGCAGTTTATTCCCCAGCTCTTACAGATTTTGTCGTCATGACAGAAGATACCTCTTATATGTTTGTCACTGGTCCCACAGTAGTAAAATCTGTGACCGGAGAGGATGCATCCTTTGAGGAACTCGGTGGAGCATCCACACATAGTTCGCTATCTGGGATTGCTCATCTGGTCGGCTCCGATGAGATTGAATCCATTGAGCTAATCAAAGCGCTCCTCTCTTATTTACCTTCCAACAATTTAGAAGATCCTCCTTTGAAAGATACTTCAACAATCAATGGGTATGTACTTGAAGAACTAAATTCAATTGTACCCAGTGATCCACAAGAACCATACGATATGCGAGAAATAATTCTTCGAGTTGTTGATCGAGGTAACTTTTTAGAAATACAGAAGAAGTATGCTCAAAATATCATTATTGGATTTGGAAGATTAAATGGGCACCCAATTGGTATTGTCGCTAATCAACCAAGTATCCTAGCTGGAGCTTTAGATATTAATGCTTCAGTTAAAGCAGCACGTTTCATTCGTTTCTGTGATGCATTCAATATACCTATTGTCACCTTTGTTGACGTGCCAGGATTCTTGCCGGGATTAGACCAAGAACACAATGGTATAATTAAACATGGTGCGAAACTTATCTTTGCTTATGCAGAAGCTACAGTTCCTAAATTAACTGTTATAACAAGAAAAGCCTACGGTGGAGCTTACATTGTTATGGGCTCAAAGCATTTAGCAAATGATATGAATTTTGCTTGGCCATCAGCAGAAATTGCTGTTATGGGTGCAGAAGGTGCAGTTCAAATTCTATTCAGAAGAGAATTAGCAGCAGCTGAGAATCAAGAGGATTTAATGACTCATCTGAAAGATGAATATGCCGAAGAATTTAATAATCCATATCTAGCAGCTGAGAAAGGTTATATTGATGATGTTATTCTCCCATGTGAGACTCGTCATAAATTGATAGCCGCATTGTGGCCTTTATTACGTAAGAGAGAACGAAGGCTGAACAAAAAACACGGAAATGTTCCTCTTTAAGCTCACAAAATCATTATAATATAATTACTAAACAGGAGATAGAAAAGTGGCATTGAAACATGATTTTGAATCTATCATAAGTGAACGTAAACCAATTTTTGCATATAATCCTCCAGGATTACTTGATACAAGTTTAATTAAAGCAGTCATAGATGCAGGCGGAATTGGTTTAGTTGATTTGGAACGACTTCATCAACAAGAATCAGAAAAACTCTTACAGAACAGTTTAACTGAATTTACCAATTCTTTTGGTGTAAGGGTCTGTGATAGAAAACAACTGAATTTAGTTTTAAAACTCCATAATGAGTCATTTCCGTTAATACTTATAATTGGTGATTTTCAATTAACAAAAAGTGATTTAGATAAAATATCCAAGAAATCAATTTTATTAGTTGCTGAAGTAATTTCTCTCAAAGAAGCATATGAGAAGAAATGGGCTCAAGCATTTATTGTAAAAGGCAATGAAGCAGCCGGTCGTGTTGGTGATGAAACATCTTTTATTTTATCTCAGCAATTCGCTGATGCTGGTTTACCCTTCATTATTCAAGGTGGTATTGGCTTATACACTGCTCCGGCAATTATTGGAATAGGAGCTAAAGGAGTCATTCTTGATTCCCAGTTATACCTTACCCCAGAAAGTCCATTATCTAAAAATGCTAAAGATTTTATTGAAAAATTGGATGCGACTGATACAAAAGTACTGGGTGAATCAACCAAAAACAAATACCGAGTTTATGCTCGATTAGGAACAAAAATTGTTAAAGAATTCCTCCAGAAAGAAAAAGAACTGCTTAAATTTACTAAGAAGGAAAGAACGAAGTTATTCACAGAACAATTATTCTCACAAAGAGAGATGTTTGAAAAAGATGATCTATCTAATTGTTTAATTCCACTTGGACAAGATGTACCTTTTGCTAAAATTCTAACTAGTAAGTTCTCTAATGTCTCTGGAATAATTGCTGGATTAATGAAGCAAACAGAGAAACAAATCACGAATGCGATGACAAATTATCCATTTGGGAAACAAGCTGAAATCAATAAAGAATTAGGAATCAAATATTCAATAATTCAAGGTCCAATGGCCAATATTTCTGAGAATCCCACTTTTGCCAAAGTTATTTCTGATGCAGGAGCTCTACCAATCTTAGCATTAGGATCACTGTTCCCAAATCAAACCAGAACACTCATCTCGAAAACGAAAGAACAATTAGGTAACCAACCATTTGGCTGTGGAATAATCTGTCTAGATGCAAATAAAACTGCTCGAGATTCACACCTTGAAATTTTAAGAGAAACTAAACCTTCATTTGCAGTAGTTGCTGCTGGAACAATTGATCATGCGAAAGAAGTAATGAGTTATGGAATTAAGACATTTCTTCACACACCTTCTCCTCTTATTTTTGCAGAGGCAATCAAATCAGATGTAACTAAACTAGTTCTAGAAGGAATGGAATGTGGTGGTCATATTGGAATATTAACCAGTTTTGTTTTGTGGGAGCTCTCTTTACATCAATTAAAGGAATTACAAGAATCAATTGAGAGAAGTAACCAAAAAGTAACTGTAGCTTTTGCAGGAGGAATTGGAGACAGATTTTCGGCTGCCGTTGTAGGTATTATTGCATCTGCTTTACCGAAATTAATGAATGGTGTTTTGTGGGTTGGTTCAGCATATCTTTTAGTTAAAGAAATAGTTGAAACAGGAGCAATTCAACCACTTTATCAACAATTAGCACTCAATGCTAAGGAAACAATGGTCATAGGTGAAACAGTAAATACTCGAGCAAGATCGATACCTACACCATGTGCTCGAGAGATTGTCAAAAGGGAACATGATAGAATAGAACAAGGTGTTTCATTAAAAGAAAGAAAACATCAGTATGAAAGAGACAATCTGGGGGCTACAAGAATAGCTGCACTTGGTGAAATCTGGAATCCAGACGGAGAAGATGATAAACCAGATAGATTCATGTTTGTTGATGAAAAAATTCAGTACCAAAAAGGAAATTACCTTGTTGGGCAAATTGTAGCGAGTCTTCGTTGTATAAGATCTATAGAGAATTTACATAAAGAATTAGTAATAAATTCACAAAAGGTTCTGATGAGTAAAATCACAGAATTAGTTGAAAAATTCGAGAAAATTTCCAAAATTACAACTCAACCAACAAAACAACAACAAAAACAACCAGTTACTGTGGAATTAACACCTCAAATTGCTAACTCAGAAATATTAGAAGGAGAAGGAGTTGCGATAATTGGTCTTGGGTGTGTTTTTCCTGATGCTCCAAACATAGATGCTTACTGGAAGAATATTAAGAATAGAGTGAATTCTATTCATGAAATACCAAAAGAACGTTGGGCTGGAGATATTGACTTATTTTATAGTGAAGATAGAAATGCCCCTTCTAAAACATATGCGAAAATTGCAGCAACAATTAGAGATTTCAAATTTAATACCTTAGAATTCAAAATACCACCCAAAGTTGCATCAACAATGGGAGGTGTACAAAAATTCTCACTAGTTGCTGCAAAAGAAGCATTATCTGACGCAGGTTTACTTGATAAGAATATTGATCATAGTAAAACAGCAATAATCGTTGGCAATGCGATGGGGGATGAAATTCGTTCCAATTATACAAGAAGAATTTATTTACCAGAAGTTCTTAAAGCAGTTGAAAGATCATCCTCATTTAAAGATATGGATCCAAAATTATGGGATGATATCAGGAAGTTTGTAGAAGAAGATTTTGATAAACGTTTAGTTCCAATTAATGAAGACTCAATGCCTGGTGAATTATCAAATGTCATCGCAGGTCGTATTGCTAATGTTTTTAATCTTCGTGGTAAAAACATGACTACAGATGCAGCATGTGCTTCCAGCTTAGCAGCATTAAATGTCGCAGTGAAAGGACTCCTTGATAAAGAATGTGACATTGCACTATGTGGTGGAGCTGATCGTTCTCTTGATCCAACAACTTTCATAAAATTTTCCAAAATCGGTGCGATATCAGCTGAGGGTTCATTCCCGTTTGATGCACGAGCAAATGGTTTTGTTATGGGAGAAGGAGCTGGTTTTGTTGTTCTTAAACGATTATCTGATGCAATAAAAGATGGAAACAAAATTTATTCTGTAATAAGGGGCCTTGGCTCTTCTTCTGATGGTAAAGGAAAAGGAATTACTGCTCCAAATCCAATTGGACAAAGACTAGCTATTGAAAGAGCTTTAACCCAAGCTGGAGTTAGCATTTCTGATATTCAATTAATCGAAGCTCATGGAACTAGTACGACTGTTGGAGATGTAATCGAAATGCAAGTTTTAAATGAACTTGCAGAAAAAGCTCCAAAGTCATCTATTGCTATTGGATCCATAAAGAGTCAAATTGGTCATTTGAAAGCTGCTGCTGGAATTGCAGCTTTAATTAAGATTGCATTATCTCTTCATCATAAAACATTACCCCCCTCAATTAATTTTGAGAATCCGAATCCACATATTAAATGGGATACTTCTCCATTTTTTGTCAATACTAAGAGTCAAAAATGGGTTGCCCCCCAAACAGGAACACGATTAGCAGGAATTTCTTCTTTCGGGTTTGGTGGAACAAACTACCATGCCATTCTTGAAGAATATCTGCCAGGGAAAACTAAAGGTCATTTACCAACACTATTAAGTCCATCAGAATTACAAAGTATATTAGCAAATGCTCGGATTTCTTCTGGTGTGTCACCAATAGGTCAAGAATTTGATATTATATTGAATCAAGAAAAATGGCAAGAATATTTAAAGAAATACAAAACTTTGGAAGCTGATGCAATATTCTTTGGAGGAAAAACTGAGGATGAATTGGAGAAAAGCATTCTTGCATTTAAGAAAAAAGAACTATCAAGCAGTTTTGAGGTTGATGGTATAGGTCCACGTGTACGGGATATTGCTTTTGAATCTACAAAAGCACTTAAGAAACCTGTTAAAGCTGGAATTTCTTGTAGATCATTAAGTGACCTGTCAAGTTCTTTGGATCAATTACTGAGTGGATTGAAAGCCACTGAAAAACGAACCATTCTTAGAAATAAAGGAATATTTTATGGTGAAGATCACAAAATCGGGAAAATTGCATTTCTATTTCCAGGACAAGGAAGTCAATATGTTAGAATGGGTAGGGAACTCTACGAAAGATTTGAGATTGTTCGCTCCACATTCAAAGAAGCAGATGAAATAATGAATGAAATGTTAGGTTTCAAAATCTCAGAGATAATTTTTGCCCTAAATAAAAGTGATGAGGAAGTAATCGAGTTATTAAAACAAACTGAAATAACTCAACCAGCAATTTTTGTTCTTGATATAGCCATTTTCAGACTTCTTAGTCAATATGGAATAAAACCTGATTTCGTAGCCGGACACAGCATGGGTGAATATGCTGCTTTAGTTGCTGCAGGGATATTTAGTTTCAGAGATGGAATCTTAGCTATTATTCCAAGAGGTCAAGCAATGGCGACACTTGATACTATGGATAAAGGAATGATGGCAGGTGTTGGTGCTGGTTTTGAAAAAGTGGATGAGATCCTAAAGAAAGTTAAAGGTTATGCGATTGCTGCTAATAAGAATTCACCAAAACAGACTGTTATATCTGGCGAATCATCTGCAATAAAAGAAGCAATAAAACTATTCACTGAAGAAGATATAATTGCTATTCCTTTACCAGTATCTGCTGCGTTTCATTCTGATATTGTGAAACCTGCTGTTCAAGGCTTTAAAGAATCAATTGAAATATTAACTTATAACAAACCAACAATTCCTATTTCAAGTAACGTGACAGGTGATATCTACCCCAAAGGAAGAGATAAAATAATTCCACTATTATGTAAGCAAGTATCTTCTCCTGTTGAATGGAGTAAACAAATAATAAATATGTATGAGAAAGAAGGAGTTAGAACTTTTATTGAAATTGGACCTAAATATGTTCTAACAAGTTTTGCACGCGCAATATTAGAAGATAAGAATGATTTTGTTGCACTAGCAGCTTGTCACCCTAAGAAGGGGGAAATGCTGCACCTAAGTGAAGTAATTGCTGCTTTAGGTTCTTTTGGATATCCAATAAAGATTCCAAAACTAGAAGATCCATTTTATACTCAAGAATTTAGAAAGCCTCTTGAGAAATTCTTGGAGAAGAAACCAATACAACAAATTGTATCTCATGTATCACCAACAATAGAAACAAGAGTTCAAACTATACACAAGGAATCACCTTTTGATGTTCTACAATCACAAGAACTTACAGAAGTAATTAGCGATGATTCTTTCAAGGATTATTTAGATTTACAAGCTCCTGCTATACGAGCTTTTCTGAAAGCAGGATTTGATACTTACAAAAGTACAATTGCTATAGCTCTAAAAGAGAAAAGAGAATTTGATAAACTTAACATAAACACTGAAGCAATTGGAATTACAGGAATCTCAATCGGTCTTCCAGGTAAGGATAGGAAAGTTTTCGAGGAATCAAATTTTGATGACATACTTGCTGGAGAGAATTTCATAGATCTTATCCCAATGGAACTGCGTGAGAAGATGGTTGATAAGAACATTGTAAGATTAGTAAAAGATGCAGTTAATGGTGCACAATTCCAAACAATTTCTGATGTTGGAGAAGTAATTAAACTTGCAGCTCAAAAGGGCCAATTTGATCTATCAAAAGAATACGGTGTAGATGCTGATTTTACCGATTTATTGGATATTACTTTCCAATTAGCATTTGCTGCTGGAATCGAGGCTCTAAGAGATGCTGGTATACCTTTAATGCCATTAAAAGTGAAAACCTCTGTTGGTAAGGATATTGTAAAGGGTTGGGCACTTCCAGAATCACTTAGAAATGAAACTGGAATTGTATTTGCTTCTGCTTTTCCAGCATACAGTAATTTAATCTCAGTTATATCTGAATTTCTAGTTGATAAATATAAAACAAAAAACAAAGAAGAAATTCACATATTGTTTGATGAATTAATAGGACAGATTTCAGACAAGAAATCAAAGACACGAATGCAGGAATGGTATCAAGAGAATAAAACACAAATCACATCTGATAAAGATTCAAGATTCCAATTCAGTAGGAAATTCCTTTTCAAGATTTTATCAATGGGTCACTCACAATTTGCTCAATTCATACGAGCGAGGGGTCCAAATACACAAGTTAACGCTGCATGTTCCTCCACAACTCAAGCTATAGCAATTGCTGAAGATTGGATTAGAACCGGAAGATGTAAGCGAGTAATTGTAGTTGCAGCAGATGATGTTACTAATGAAGAAATGTTGGAATGGATTTCTTCAGGTTTCCTAGCAGTCGGAGCAGCAACAACAAAAGAGGACGTGAAAGAAGCAGCATTACCATTCGATAAAAGACGACATGGAATGATTATTGGAATGGGTGCCGTAGGGATAGTTCTCGAGTCAGAATCAGCAATTCAAACTCGAGGAATAAAACCAATAGTGGATCTCCTTGGAACTCATATTGTTAATTCAGCATTTCATGGAACAAGATTAGATAGAGAGCACATTTCTTCACAAATGGATGAATTCATCTCTAATATCGAGAGAAGATATAATATCTCTCGAGAAGAAATGGCAAAAGAAATGGTATTTGTTAGTCATGAAACTTATACTCCAGCTCGAGGTGGAAGTGCGTCAGCAGAAGTTGATGCATTAAGGAAAACATTTGGTTCAATGCTAGATAAAATAGTAATTGCTAATACAAAAGGTTTCACCGGGCATGCAATGGGAGCTGGAATAGAAGATGTAGTAGCTATTAAGATTTTAGAGAAAGGAATTATTCCTCCAGTAGCAAATTGGAAAGAGCTGGATCCCGAATTGGGTCCCCTAAATCTATCCAAAGGTGGTAAGTACAATGTTAAATATGCTCTAAGATTCGCTGCTGGATTTGGTTCGCAATTAACATTAGCACTCTTTAGACTAAACACTTCAAGTGGACGTCTAGAAGGACAAGCATATGAGCAATGGTTAAACGCTATAGGTGGAAGTAGAAGCACTCTTGAAATTGTAAATAAAACTTTACGATTAAAAGAAGACCCATCAATTGTAAAACAAGAACAAGTTCTTCCAGTTTCAACTCCTTCAAAAGGAGTAGTTGCTAATGGAGTAATTGTTAAAAGTATAATTGATTTGATATCAGAAAAAACCGGCTATCCTCCTGATATGATTGAACCTGATATGAATTTGGAAGAAGATCTTGGAATAGACACAGTCAAGCAGGCGGAGCTTTTTGGTATTTTTAGAACACAATATGATCTACCTCGAGAAGAAGGTGTTAGAATACAAGATTATTCTACTGTAAACAAAATTGCTGCTTATCTTGCTTCAAAAATACCCTCTCCAGGAGTATCACCACCTGCTGATATGAAAGGTGTAAAAGTGGCAAACCTTGAAGGAAAGAAAAACGAAGTCATTCAAGAGGTATTGAGTCTAATTGCTGAAAAAACAGGTTATCCAACAGATATGATAGAATCTGATATGGAATTAGAAGAAGACTTAGGTATAGATACTGTCAAGCAAGCAGAAATGTTAGGACTCATTAGAACAAAATGGAATTTACCGAGAGAAGAGGGTATTCGTATACAAGATTATTCCACTGTCAATAAAATTGCTGATTACATTCTCAGTCGAATTGAAAAAGCTCCACAACCATCCACTGCAGCAGTTGCAACTACATCAACTGAAACCGAAGATGCTTATGTCCCAGCTCAACGATTGTCTTTACAATTAATCGATGCTCCAATGCCTAAAATTGAAAAACTAAAATTAAAAGAGAAGAAATTCATTGTTGCGGGTGAAGCTAGTCCATTTACAACTGAGATAATCTCTCAATTAGAAAGCAAAAAAGCAATTCTAGTGAAACATATCGATCTGAAAAATCAAAATACTCGAGATAAAATTCTCAAAGAATTACCTGAAGAAGTTATTGATGGTTTAATTTACATAGAACCGAAAACAACTCAAAATAATAGACATGATAAAACAGCAAGAATCTTCTTTACTCTATGTCGAGATGTAAATTATTCTGAATCCCCTATGATTTTAACTGTTAGTAACACAGGAACTTCATTTGGTTGGGATGGGAAATATTCCCCGATTATAGGTTCCCTTACAGGATTAACAAAAGCAATTGCTCGAGAGTTTTCAAATAGTGTAGTAAAATGTGTTTCCTGTAGCAATCCTAAATTAGTTATCGATGAATTGTCTGCAGGCGATGGATCTCTAGAAGTATCTTATACTGAGGATGGTAAAAGAAAAGTCTTCATCACTGTTGATTCTCCAGTTAAAGTTACTGAACAACCATTTACTATTGCGAAGGACGAATTAGTTTTGATTACTGGTGGTGCACTTGGCATCACATATGAAATCACCAAGGAATTAGCAAGGAAGTATCAACCAAAATTAGCATTAATTGGTATCGAACAGCTACCAAAAAACATTGCTGAAATAGCTAAATATGATCAAGCAAGGTTAGCTCAATTAAAAGAACAACTTGTTAGTGATCTCAAACAGAAGAATGATAGAGTTACTCCTGTTCTAATTGAGAAAGAATGGGCTAAAACTAGTAAAGCAATTGATATTGAGAAAGCAAAAGAAGAACTTTCTGCACTTGGTTCTGAAGTGAAATATTATTCCACTAATGTCATTAATACTGAGCAAATGAAATCCACAATTGAACAAATCCGATCAGATTTTGATCAAGAGATAATTGGAATAATTCATGGTGCTGGATTAGAGATTTCTCGATTAATTAAAGACAAAAAACCAGAGGAATTTGATTTAGTCTACAATGTGAAAGCTATTGGTTTAGACAACCTACTCCAAAATGTAAACTTGAAGAAAGTTAAATTCATCAAATGCTTCTCTTCTGTTGCTGGTAGATATGGAAATGCTGGACAAGTTGATTATTCTGCTGCTAATGATTATCTTTCCAAGAATTGCTGGCAATTAAGATCCAAAGGTATTCGAGCAACTTCGATTTGTTGGTCTGCCTGGGGAGAAGTTGGTATGGCGACAAGAGGCTCTATTATGACAATCTTGAAGCATGTTGGAGTTACTCCTATAACTGTTAAAGATGGGGTAAAGGCTTTCATTGATGAACTAGAACATGGTTTAGAACCTGAAGTTGTTATCGCAGGTAAAATTGGCATTTTAATGGAATCTCCTTCTCGCTATCTGCAAGTCGATAAGAAATTGTATCCATTAATTGGTAAAATAAAACGAAATTATGATGGATCTATTGTAACTGAAAGGATCTTTTCGCTTGAGGATGATCTTTACTTAAATCATCACAGATTTGATAACATTCCATTTCTACCTGGTGTAATAGGACTTGAGATTTTCGCAGAACTAACAAAATTAGGATTTCCAAAAGCAAAGCTTGTTGGATTCAATAATGTTGAATTCAAATCAGCTATTAAATTTACCAATGATAAATCTCGGTTGCTAAAAACACGTCTTGATTATTCCACTAAAAATCCGAAATGTACAATATTCTCAGAATTTATGAAAGATGGTGTTGTAGTAGGGAAACCAAATATTCATTTCACAGCAGAAATGGTCCTAGGCAGTAGAAAGGAAGAATTCGCTACAAAACCAAAACTCCATAAAAAAGAATTAGTCAGCAAAGAAACAATTTACAGTATTCTCCCACATGGACCATTATTCCATGTTCTCAAAGAAATCAATGATTTCAAACAAGACATTATTGCTAAAGTCTCTACTAGTGATAAGAATCAATTCAGTTTTGAGAACAACGGCTTCACAACTGATCCTCTAATCTTAGAATCAGCATTCCAATCAATGGGATTACTTGATATAATAAAGAAGAGTAAATTAGGTTTACCCTTTGGAATTAAATCACTCGTAATTAACAAAGCTACAGAACCAGCAGCTCTCATCCGAGGTTCAAAAATAAAAGATTCAGATCTAGGTAGTATCTATAATTTTGAAGTTTTATCAAAATCAGGACAAGTTTTACTGAAAGCCGAAGAATACTCTACAATTCAAGTAGATTTTGGAGCAGAAATTAGTCAAGCTCTAGAAATTCAAATTGAACGAGTAAAGCGTCTTTTTGAAGTACCCAAAGAATCAATTCTGGAAGTAGTTAATGTAGAACAGATTAGTAAGATAATTGAATCCGAAATTGATTACTTGGACAAATTCCTACATGCTGATGAGAAAACAAAATATCAATCTCTCTCAGTTGAAAAAAGAAGAAAAGAATGGATTGCTGGTGTAATTGCAATTAAATTGGCATTAAGGAAAATGAATCCTGATATACAATTGTCCAAAATTAAAATTGAAAAGAATGAACAGGGTAAACCCTTCATAATTCTAAATAAGAAACCTCTTAGCTTATCAATAACTCACAGCAATGGTTTCGCTGTCGGGATTGTTGATCCAAATAACAATACTGGTATTGATTTAGAAATCAAAGTGAAACGAGATGATTCTTTTGTTGAAGAATTAATTAGTTCAAAAGAAAAAGAACTCATCAATAATCAGCAACTTGAAATAACAGAGGAACTCTTAACTAAAATTTGGACTGCTAAAGAGGCAGCTTCAAAAGTACTAGGAATTGGATTGAACATAGATCTTCATGATTTGATTATTAGTAAAATCAAAGACAAAGAAATAACAATAAAAATTGATCCGATCAAGATTCCTTCAAAAGACAAGCAGTTTCTAAAAAACCAATTGAAAGGAAAATCACACCTAGAGTTAAAAGCTAGAATAGATCAAAATGATGAATTTGTTGCTGCAATTTGCCAATTACCAATAAATTAGTGTGAATCTTGCTTTCGTTTAATCAGAAAAATTATATTAGTGAGTACTTTTAAGTGGGCATCCAATTTAATATATTTGGAGATAGTTATATTTGGCTAAAATACAGATGGCTTTACATCTGTAATTTTAGCTATTCTCTAGGTGATGTAAAATGACTTTTGCCACACGTTCCAAATTTTTCTGGTCACGGTTTATTGCAACCTGTGTGAAATATTTGGGTGTAGCAAATACTCAGCAGATTAGATTTATTGCTGAGAAAATCCTCCCAACAGAAATGAGCAGACAAAATATCTTGTATCATGTTAGGATAGCTGAAGAAAAAGGTTGGATCGCTACATTTGCATCTGCCCTCGAGATGACAGATGAAAATGAATTGTTATTTAGAAGAAATTTTCTCTCTCGAACGAAAGAAAAAATCTCTGCCCAAAGATTTGTTATAATTGGAACAGAAGGTTTTGAACCTGCTGCAGAAGATAAGATCACTAGAGTCTGTAAAGATGCAAATTTAGAACCCATCTCAATTTTACAGCCTAACGTCTTGGAATTAATTACAGAGGATTCCATTAAGCGTTTAAGCTCTACTAAAGAAAAAGCTGCTGGAAATAAGTCTCTGTTCATGGTTCTTCTAAGATTCGGTTGGTTCTGGTTGAATATCAACCCAGAAAAATCACTTAGGATCATTGAAGTGTTAAAAAATAACGTTACTAAACACAATTACAATGAACATTATAAAATCGATGTTGATCTACTTGGTATAGTTAGTATGATAGAATTAGAAACAACTCCGGAAATTGATTTAGAGGAGTTCAAAAGCTATTTGCTGGAATGTGTCAGGTTATCTACAACCGGAAAAAGACCAGATATAATGAATATGATGAGCATGACACTTTTAATTTCTGGTAGATATCTTGTAGCATTTAATAAGTTGGCTTTAGCTGAGGAGTACTTGAATCGAGGAATTAAGTATCTCCGATTTAGTAAGCGAAAATCGATTTTGATGAGGAAGCTGCACGTTGATGGCCTATTTGATCTTGGCTTTATTTACTCTCAACAAGGATGGTTTTACAAAGCATTAGGAATTTATGAAAATATAGAACGAATAAT
This sequence comes from Candidatus Heimdallarchaeota archaeon, assembly GCA_019058165.1. Taxonomy (GTDB): domain Archaea; phylum Asgardarchaeota; class Heimdallarchaeia; order JABLTI01; family JABLTI01; genus JABLTI01. Next base: position 10,453 of record JAHLVZ010000035.1, on the reverse strand, counting down.
TGTGGAAGAATTCCAGAAAAGTGAACCAACAGAGAATCTCAATGGACGGTTAGCATTAGCTAAAGCTGAATTATACTTGATGATGGCTTTTCCATCATATACTTTCCAAGATGAGGATTATCGAACTTCACTTCTAAAATCACTTAAATTTGCTCGAGAGGCTTACAGATTTTATCAAATAAGCAAAAATCAATTAAAATTAACTGAAATCAATTTGTTGAGTGCATGGATTAATGCTCTCATTGGTCGAATTAAGCGTGCCGAACAACTTTTGAAAAAAGGCACAAAAGAACTAATAGCACCTGTACCACCAAAGCTAAATGCTATATATTACAACACACAAGCTGAGCTTTTCAGAAAACAGGGTCAGTTTCCTGATGCTATAAAAAATGTTTCACAATCATTTGATTACATGAAAATTCTAGGTCAAAATATCGGAAAATTATTTTCAATGACTAGATTATCTGAGCTACATGTTCAATTATCAAGTACCGGGAACAGGTTTTCTTTCATCTCTTTTGGTGATGTTACATATCTTTTTGAGAAAAATGTCTCTGATATGATTAGTCATGTATTTCTTGAGAATAATAGATTATTAGTTGAGCATTCAGCTATTGTATCATTTTTTGTTTCTGAAGATGCTTTAGAAAATCATCCCGAGATAAATACCTATGTAGAATTTTTACCTGCAGAAAACATTTCACCAGTATTATTAGGTGAATCTTTCACTATTCTACCTAATCATATAATCAATCATGATGGTCTTAGTAAAGGGAAATCAATTTGTATTGTTGGTTCTAAGCGGTCAGCGGACATAAAGGATGAATTTGATTATAGGAATTTCGAAGAAGAAATGACTAAATTTGATGATATTTTTCAGAAATTGCTAACCAAAACATAAACCTTGACTAAAGAAAATCTTTTTATGTTTTTAGCTCACATTTAGAATTACATATACTAGGAGTATAAAATTATGATGAGGAATCATGTTTGCCTTCATACTTAGAACGTTACCTCCTAGTGCAAACTACGTTTTTTATGTTCTTGATCGTTTAGGACCAATGCCGCGTTATTCGATTTTAGATGAAACAAATCTGCCTGATAGAACGTTAGGTTATGCACTTGATATATTATTGAAGAGGGGACTTGTTGTAAGAATGTTGGATAAAAAAGATGCTAGATTAAGAATCTACCAAATACCTTCTCCAATAATTATCACCTAGGAGCTATCAGGTCTAATTAAAGAGAAGTTTGCACTAGCCACTATCCGTTCAATTTCTTCCGGTGATGGTGGCTTTATTTCTTTCTTTTTTTGGTTTTCATAACCTGGGCACTGTGATAAACAAAATTCACTTGAGAAATTCTCTGTGAATGAATGCCTTATTTTTGTTGGATCCAGAGAAATCACTGGATAGTAAACTGGCGCTAATTGATTTTTACTGCTTTCTGGAATTCTCTCAAGAATTGTATCCTTCGCATTTCCTAAACAAAAACCATCTATGTATTGATCTTCAGAAATTCTTTCAGAAATAGCAATGCATATTTTATCACAAGTAGAACATTGCAATCTATTGATTCCAATTTCTTGTAGGATATGAGTAAAATCTACTTTATAATACGAGAAGTGTTTTTTTGGTTGCATTAAATTAAATATTTCTAATTGCTTCTCAATCTCATTCTCATTAGTTCCAAGAGTTTTTGAGTTTTTAAGAATAAAAGCAATTGGTATAATATTAGATCCTCTTTTACTCAGAAGAAACCCGGAAATAGCATCCTCTAATGATCCACGCAAAATGGAATTTATTCTACCTTGTGTTCCTTGAGGTAAACCACCTATTCCTTCTATCTTTTGATCGAAAATAAATGCATATTCATCTTTCACTTCAATAGATAATGTATAGTCAGGATCTGTTAAATTAACAGTAAGACTGCGTTTCTTGCTTAATGATTCAAATAATACTTCCCCAACTAATCTCTCCAAATCTTGAGAGGAGTAATCGTGATTGCCTATTCTACGAGCTCGAACTGCAAAAGATGTGCCGGGTTTCAAATTCTCTAATGCTAGGCTAAGTGCTGTTTTCTTAATTTCGTCTAAATCAGAATTAGTTCTAATTACCTGACTGACTGAAGTAATTCCAGCCACATTTTGAGATAAACTTGTGATAATCTTTTGGATTAAACTTTCATTTTCATGAGAATTTTGTAGAGTTTCAAATGAGACAATTAATCTAGCCCAAGCTCTATTAATAGTAATTCTTGCATCTTCAATCCCTACCTTTTCTAAGACAATTTTGATATTTGTAGCTAAACGTTTTTCCATTCGTCTTCGTACAGGTGGGCTTTTCAGACCAAGTTCTCCGTATCTAACAAAAATTTCACTCAAGGTTCTCACAAAAAGTATAGTTTTAGTATTTTCAAAATTATCTATAGTACATTAATATAAAAAAAGTTATGAAAAAATGTCTGCCATATAATTGAATTTTAATCATAATCCATTTGTTCTAACATATCTCCATATGAATCCTCAAGCTCCTCTCGCTCTTCATCTGTCAACGCTTTCGTTTTTTTGACTTCAACTACTTCTAATTTGTCTGCTGGAGTGTGTTCGATTTTCCTAGTAATTGTGTAAGCTTTAGATTTTGACTTAGTCAATTTTTCCTTCTTACCACATGAGGAACAAACTAAAAATGATGATTTTTCTTCCCGAGTTGGTTTCATGAGACTTCCACATTTCTCGCAAAATTCCATTGCAGTCACCTCTATCTACGAGACTTCGCTTTTACTGATTAACTCCTTCTTATATTTTGTTATTCTATTAACAATAATTTAATTCATTAAATTTAATATAAACTACCCCACTTACAAATAAAGTTATCGGAATAACAGAATAGGTAGGGTAGCCAAACAAAATTCATTTGCAAATATAATAAAGATAATAAAAAAAAGCGAAAAAATCAGGAAGCAACAACAGTTGCATATTCTACGCTGTTAATTGGTAGTTCTTCTTCCTCTTCTGTTTGCATCCACCAACCACAAGTGCATCTTACCATTCGGTCGATCTTCATGAGTGGTTCGAGTTGACATTTCGGACATTTAAATTTTATACTTACAGCAGCCACAATGCTCACCAACATACAGTAATGACGTTTAATAATAAGTAAATTAACTCGAGAGAGTTAATCGAAAGTATTCGAAAAAACCAAGAAGAATATGAATTCTTTTAACTTTAATGTGTAACTAATAAGAAAGAGGAGAAAAAAATGGTTTTTGAAAAAGCAAATGAGAATTTGTATTTGCTAATAGATGAAAGCTATTACGATACAATCTCTTGTGCAATAGTTTTGCCTAGTAGATTGATCATGGTGGATTCAGGAATTCATGTTCCAAATATGAAGAAATTTCGGAAACATGTAGAAGGTGAAACTGGTAAGAAATTTGACACTTTAATCCTAACACATCATCATAGCGATCATGTGATGGGTAATCAAGTCTTTTCAGATTGCACAATAATTGCGACTAAAACAGTAGCTCAGAAATTGAAAAATTGGAAGAAAGATATGACTCCCGAGAAATTGGTAAGACGAAAAGAAACACTGACAGATAAATCTGCATTTGATGGATTAGAAATTACAATTCCTACTGAAACATTTGATGATTATATGGAAATTGTTGATGAAGACATAAAATTAGTCATCAAGAGGACTGGTGGTCATACAAAAGGTTCAACATCTGTTTATTGTCCAAAATATCGATTCTTAATTGCTGGTGATAATTTATTGTCGAATTTTCCACCTTATGGTGCGGATCCAAGTTCCAATCCTGATGTTTGGATTAACACATTAAAGGAATACCTGACACTGGATGTGGAGAAATTTATCCCCGGACATGGCGAAGTTAGTACTGATAAATTAGTCAAGTATATGATAGAAGTCATTGAGAAAATACGCGATTTCATCAAAAAAGGGGTGTTAACTGGTAAAACAAAAGAGGATATTGTGAAAGAAGGATATGATAAAAACTTCTATCCTATAGATGAAGACGACTCCTTTGAAGCTCATGCTATGAGATATACATTAAGTAATTGGTATAAATTCTGGGGAGGAAAGAAAACCTAGAAAAATTAAAGAAAGAAGAAGATTAAGAAAGATTAGAAATTTACTCTCGAGATGAATTCAAATGACATATGAAAAAGTAACTGAGAATGTTTATGCTATAACTGATGGAAGCACAAGAGGGAATGTTGCTGCATTTGTTTTGCCTTCAGAAATCATTTTTGTAGATTCAGGAATGAGTTTACCTTTCATAAGAAAATTTAGAGAAGAATTAGAAAAAGAAACTGGAAAAAAGACATCTACTCTTGTTATCACACACACTCACTTTGATCATGTAGCTGGTAACCAGGTTTTCAAGGATTGTCGTATTATTGCTTCTAAACATACTAAAGAACGCATGGTTCATAGTAAAGAAAATGATTGGACACCCGAAAAATTCGAAGAATGGAAGAAAACCGCTGAAGATCCTTCGGCTCTTGATGGATTCGAATATGTCTTACCAACAGAGATTTTCGAAAATAATATTGAACTTGAAGATTATGAAACAAAAATCATCATTAAAAATACTGGAGGTCATACTGCTGGTTCTAGTTATGTCTATTATCCCGAAGCTAAAGCTTTGATTGCTGGTGATAATCTTTTCATCAACAGTTTTCCTTGGGCTGGCGATCAGTCTGCTAATCCTCAAAAATGGATTGATACCTTCAAAGAATATCTTTCTCTTGATGTAGAATACTTCATTCCGGGCCATGGTCCTGTTAGTACTAAAATTGAGGTCCAAGAATATCTTGATTATTTTGATAAAGTTGTTGTTTTAATGCGTAAAATGATCACTCAAGGATTTTCCGAGGATAAAATTGTAGAGAAAGCAAATGAAGTGGAGTTTCATCCACCAAAACGCGAACAATGGAAAGAAATGTCATTAAAGAAATGGCACCAAGTTCTATCTCAAAAATAATTGCCATTTCTCTTTTCCTTATTTTTTTTATCTATTTCACAGCATTATCTCTTATCTCTTTTTGTTTTCTTGTGTAAAGATATGCTCCAATACCTTGTAATCCGTAAACAAATGACACAAGAAAAATGAATATTGTGTGACCACCTCGTCGAGGTATTTGACCTATTGATACCCCGAAAACAGGAGTTACAGCAATAGTTATGGTTAATAAAATAGCAGCAATAATCACAACTAGATATGAATAAGTGTTTAGTTTTGGGAAGTCTCCTTTTAGAAAATAAGCTATGTCATAGAAAAGAATTGCTGCAAACAGAATTGGAACTGCCCCATATATCAATTTAATATGAATGTGATGTAGAGTATCTTCTGGTGTAAATATTAAAGCAAAATACCATCCTGCTTGAATAATACCAAATACTGTACCAATCCAACTTATCCATTTTGTTGCTTTTCTCTCTTGGAAAAAAATCCAAATAACAGAATAATAGACTAAAACGAATAATGATATTGATGTTAAAGCAATAGAATAAAGCACTCTTGAAATTGTATTTATTTCTCCATTCATTGCGTATACTCGACCAAGATCACTTATTGTATTATAAAGGAAAGTAAATCCGTTAGAATTCAAATCGTAGACTTGCCCTCCGGGATAAAAGTAAATAGCTAATCCTAAAAGCAGAATATCACTCAATGCTATGATTGCAAGAATTATGAATAAAATTTGTAAAATTTTGTTTTTATCCATTTTACTCACACAAATTCATAATTCTTCGTTAATAGGAATTCTATCTACCATTGAAATCTGTAACTCTGTATTATATAGGACATCTGATTTCATTGGAAAATCAATTGAGTAATGTACGCCTCGACTTTCTTTTCGTCCTTTTGCACATCTAATTATTAATTCAGCAACTTGTGCTAAGTTTCTAAGGTCTAGTAAGTGAGGATGGATTTTGAAGTCCCAATAGAATTGGTTAATTTCTTTCATAACAATATCAAGTCTATGTGAAGCTCTTTTCAAACGATTATTAGAACGAACAATTCCAACGTAGTTCCACATAAAACGACGAATTTCATCCCAGTTTTGCTTTATGATAACCATTTCATCAGAATCTTCTGCTTCGCCTGGATCCCATTTTGGAAATGGTCTTTTTGAGGGAGCACCAGTATCTATGCAAATTGTAGAACCGAGTTTAGCTGCTTTACTTCCACATACCAAAGCCTCAAGTAATGAATTACTTGCTAATCGATTTGCTCCATGGAAACTAGTGCATGCAGCTTCACCTATGGCTAATAGATTTTTGATAGTTGTCTCACCGGAGGTTGTTGCTTTAATACCACCAATTGTATAGTGAGCAGCAGGAACAACTGGAATTAGTTGAGCAGTAATATCAATGCCAAAAGTAAGACATCTCTCATAGATCATTGGGAAACGTTCTTTCACAAAAGCTGGGTCTTTGTGAGTGATATCAAGAAAAACGGAATCATCACCAGATGCTTTGAGTTCTGCGTCAATCGATCGAGAAACAATATCTCTTGGGGCTAGTTCTTTTTTAGGGTGATATTTGTTCATGAAACGATTACCATCTTTATCTACTAGTTTTGCCCCTTCACCACGCATAGCTTCTGTAATAAGAAATGCTTTTGCATGGGGGTGATAAAGACTTGTTGGATGGAATTGAATTAGCTCCATATTGATGATTTTTGCACCAGCACGATAAACCATTGCAATACCATCACCGGTACAAACATCTGGATTACTAGTCACTAAGAATGCTTTCCCTGCTCCACCTGTAGCAATGGTTGTCACACTTGCTTGGAAATTCATTATTTTACCTTTGGTTTTATCATAAACATAAGCACCAAAACAAACATTGTTGTCTGTGAATAGATTAATCGCTACGTGATTCTCAAAAATAGAAATGTTTTGTTCTTTTTTTGCCGCATCAACAAGTTTTGTCTGGAGTTCTATTCCTGTTTTATCTTGGGCATGTAGAACTCTCCTTTGAGAGTGACCACCTTCGAGGCCAAGATCAATTTCCCCTTTTTTGTTAGTAAATTTAACATTATAATTATCAATCAATTCTTGAACTACTTTGGGGCCATCAGAACAGATTTCTTGTGCTACTTCTCTTAGACACAAACCATCTCCAGCTTCTAGAGTATCTTCAACATGAATATCTATAGAGTCTTTCTCATCAAAAACAGCAGCAATTCCACCTTGAGCATAAAAAGTAGATCCTTCTGTAATTTGATCTTTACTCAAAAGAGAGACTGTTCCACATTGAGCAGCTTTTAATGCATAAATCAATCCACTTATACCGCTACCAATAACAAGGAAATCTGATGAGACTCGCATAGAAAACCTCAAATTTTAATTGGATGGAATTTGGTTAACTTAATCGTTTCTTAAATATTTGCTTGATTAACAATAGTTGTATTATTAATGTGCTTTTTCCTAAGATACCACCAAGTCCAAATCCCCAATACACCAAAGACAAAAGTTTCAGTGTAAATCAATATAGTATGTCCCAGCATCCGAATTATCCAATTAGTTTCGTTATCCAGACTGGTTCCAATACCAGTCATAACAGCAAATATCGCAAACTCAATTACTAATATTAACCAGAGATAAGCAAAATAATTTGGTACATTCTTATCAAGAAAAATCGCTATCATCAAAAGAAGCCCTGTTACAAAAACAAAAGGTGCACCCGAGTAAATGAATTTGTTATGTAATACAGCATTAACATCATATGGAACTATAGCAATGGCAATGTAAAGTATTGAATAAGTTACTCCGAAGGCAGCTGAAATTATTGCAAGAATAGTTGAGCTTTTCTTTTGACGAATGAGAAATTGAACATTAATGTGATATGCAAATTGTGCAATGCCTAAAATACTGAGACTTGCTGTGAATAAAATGTGAGAGACTGTATTGGGATCTCCATTAATCGCTGTCAAACGACCAAGATCACTAATGAAATTATACCAAAAAGTATAGCCAACGTTATCTATCAATCCTAAACGTGCTCCACCAGGATAAAAAACGATGCCTAAACTCACTAATAATATAAAAATCATACATAGAATGCCGGAAACTAAAAACATGATTTTTTGTAGGGTTTGCCATCTCTTAATTTTGATTCACCTTTTCCAGATTTTTGATTATTGAATTTCCTTCTTAATCATCTTGAAGATTGATTGCATTGATTCCAAGTATTGTCGATTCCGCCAAAGAGGCAATGGTAAGAAAAACAACTTGAAATCTTGTATCCTAAGTGGTTGTTTTTTTGTCTCCTCAAGAAGAAAGTTAATACTATTTGAAAGTATTGAGCTTTTGAAAAGTTCACAGCATTTCAAACCATAAAGAGCTCTTTCTCCTAAAACGACAATTGTTTTTGGTTTTAAATCTTTAATTTCTCTCTCAAGGAAAAATGAACAGTTTTTAACAGTTCGATTGATTAGATTCTTTTTGTTATAACGTTCTGCTCTACATTTAACAGCATTAATATAATAACAGGATTTCTCTCTGAATTCCTCTAGTTTTTCCTTCTTGGGTAACTTGTTGTTGATTCCTATTAACCAAAAAAGATTCCAAGAAAGTGTTCCAAGTAATGGAGAAGGAGCTCCAAGAAATCTCTGAGATTCATTGTGGTTGTAAAAGTAACTATCATTGACTGCATTGCTTTTCGTGGAATGAAAAGGAGGGGATTCAGCTAGAAAAAGCACTTTGATTTCATAAGGCTTCCAAAGATTAGCTTTATACTTGAGGTTTGGTTTCATATCAGTATGAACAATTGCGCTGCTGGAATACATTTCTGAATATCCCATGCAACGTATACAATTTTTGAGCTCCATTATTCAAACCCAAGATTAAATGAATTCAAAATTAAGAGAAACAATAAGGAATAAAAGAATTTGGTGCGTGGAAGCACTCTCAGTGGAGACGCTCCACGCAAAACAGGAGATAGTCTTTTTCTAAAAGGCGTGTTAATGGCAATAACACGCTGTATTATTTACGTTGTTTTAATATATTAATGTCTTGGAAACAAATTCGTGAAATTTTCCGTAAAAAAAAGGAATTGGATAAAGCAGTTATTATTTTATCTTGATGAGTTCTACTTCAAAAATGAGTGTTGATTTTGGTGGTATCAACCCATTTCCTACATTACGATTACCATATGCTAAATCTGGTGGTATTGTTAACTTTCTTTTCCCACCAACTTTCATGGTAATAACTCCTTGATCCCAGCCCTTTATTACTTGTCCAACACCTATTTTGAATTCAAGTGGTTTCTTTCTATCGTGCGAGCTATCGAATTTTTTACCATTCATTAACCAGCCTGTGTAGTGCACAGCTATGGTATCTCCTTTCTTCGGAGTTGGTCCTCTTCCTTCTTTAATAATTTCTATTTTGAGTTCACCCAATGTTTTTTACCTCAGAGTGTAAATCTGTTATCTTTATTATAGATTCAATTAATAAACTTAGAGCATTAGAAAAGAAATAGTTTCTTTTACTTCTTTGGATCATCAACTACCTCAAAGGAGTCATCAATTGATGGTGCGTCTTTTTTATAAATCACAAAGTCCTCATCATCTTTGTCCTTATCTTCCTCTAAATATTCTTTTTCCATTCTTTTCTTTACAACACGACTCATAACTAATGGGATTAATCCTGCTATAGGATAAACAACCATTGCCACTGGAAAAATAGTTGCACCAATTGCACCGAAAACGAGTCCTCCTACTAATGTTCCTGTAGCACGTAATCCTCTCTGACCGGTTTGAAGTAGCCCCATTATTTTTCCTCTGTGTTTTGGAGGAATCCATTCGAATAGGAAACTGTTCCACGCTGCAGAAGGTGTCATCGCAAAAAGGAATCTCAATATAAAGAAGAACGATGTTAGATAAAGCATTCCAGCGTTTCCTGCTAACATTATACCAAGTGCTGCAGGAATAACTAAAGTCCAATATATTACCACAATTTTTTCTTTGCCAACTCTTTCAGCAATAAACGCCATGAATAAATAACCAAACGTAATTACGACCCACATGATAGAATTTAGTACACCATATTGAAAAGCCGTAAGATCAAGTTGCGTTAACATAAACCATCCTACGAATGGGATTGCTATTCCACTTGCAAAACCCATCAACATTCGTCCTACACCAAATGCTGCTTGTACAAAGAGAACAGATTTCTTCCCTTCTTTATGCTCTTCGTACTTTGCAAATTCATCGCCACTTTCCACAGATAATCCTTCGGCATATTGAATTTCTTCTTTAGCTGTATCCTCAGCAATCAAACGTAGAGAGAATACTAGAACTAAAGCAATTAAACCAAAGAAACCCATTATAAGATACACCCAATGATATTCTAAAGTTGTTTTTTCTACGAGTGCTGAAAAAGAAATTGGTGCAATGGCACTTGCTATACCTC